>NZ_CP109486.1:600000-900000 GCF_035918235.1 Streptomyces sp. NBC_01445
GCATGCACCCCAGCCCCCAAACAGCTGCCCCGCACAAAGGTTCAACCCTCAATGCAGGGTGCAACCATCACTCGATGGGAACATGAGCCATCACCCATGCGTACTATCGCTACACCGCCACACCACCGTTCGCCGCCGCAATACATGAACAGGCGGCTCCCCTACCTCAGTAGCACTCACGGTGATGCGCCATTACTCCCGAATTGAAGAAAGGCCAACACCATGACTGACAACCCCGTCACCATCACCAGCGTGACATCTCAGTACGCCACTCAGGTCGCACAGGACCTCGAGCTCAATACCAAAGAGCAGGAACGCATCGGCGCGGAGCTCTCCGCCCTGCAGGCGCAGTTGCGCATCCTGCAAGACGACCAGAGCGTGCTGCACAGCATCCAGAAGACGCTCGGCAGCCGACCGGCATCTGCGCCGACAACCCCGGAGCCTTCGACGCCCCTCCCCCAGCAGGCATCCGGCAAGAACACCACCACCCGGCGTACCCCGTCCAAGACCGCAGCCAAGACCCCCAGCGCAAAAAAGACCACTGTGCAGGCCAAGAAGGACAAGACCCAGGGCGCAGAGCCGAAGGCAGCTACGGCATCGGCGCAGCCCACGCTGATCGCGCTCATCCGCACCCACCTCGACCAGCAGAAAGCACCCCGTTCCGCGGCAGAGGTCACCTCGGCGCTCGCTAAGGCCCACCCCCAGCGCAACATCAAGTCGACCGTCGTGCGCACCACGCTCGAGAATCTTGTCGCCAAGAGCCAGACTCATCGATCGAAGCAGGGCGGCTCGGTCTTCTACACGTCAGTTGCCGTGCAGACCGCGACTGAAAAGGCCCCGGCTCCCGCGCTGCCCCAAACCGAGCAGGACAGCAACAAGCGCGAGAAGGCCGACGCGGTCAGTTCGTAGCCGTCGAGGACATCCGAAGAAGGCAGCTCTCGGCGAGCAGCCAAACGAAGTACCCGGCCATAAGCGTGCCGCCGACGGCACCGTACTTCCAGGCTGTCCCCCGCTCGTTCTGGCGCGAAAGTGGTGCTCGGACCTCTTCGTCCCGAAGCAACTTGGGTGAGGGCTCCGCCTTGGGCCGTTGTGCTGCGCTCGCCTGTGCTGATGGTCCGCAGGTGTCCGTACTTGTCCGCCGTTGTGCGTCGGCGTTGTCACGCAGTTAGACACTCACCGTATGCCTGCACGATGCGGCACAGCCGCGGCATGGTCGGCCTGGGCCGGGTGGAACGATGGCTTAGCCTCGCTCTTTCACTTGGAGAGCCTGGCGATGGTGTTGATCGTCAACTGGGCGGTGGATAGAGCGGTTTCGTGCCGTGGGCATGGCTGGGTCCCGACGCGGTGGCCGGGTCTCCGAGGTCCTTCAGGTCGTGGGCGGTCAGGGACGCGATGCTCAGCCGGCCGGTCGAGGCAGGGCTTGGAGGCGGCGGAAGGCGGCGGCGAGTTCGTGTTTCCAGGGCCAGGTGGCGGAGATCCACAGGTGGAGACGGCGGCCGCCGCGGGTGAGGCGGGCAGCGACATGCAGGAGCCGGTAGCGCAGTCGCTTCGGCTCGGCGGCGGCCAGGTCGCCGTCCAGCAGCAGGAGCTGTGTCCAGGCGATCAGGTCGCCTGCGGTCAAAGCGAGCTCGAGCCAGGCGGTGTTGATGGCGAACTGGCGGGAGGGGAAGCGTCCGAAGCCGGTGTCCTTGCCGCAGCGGATGCGGTCCTCGACGGTCGCGTGCCCGCGGTGGCGGACTTCCAGGGACTGGGCACTGCCCTCGCTGACGGGGGTGTCGGTGAGGAACACCTGGTGGCGCAGGCCCTCGACGGTGTCGAACAGGGAGAGCTGGGCGCCGGGGTGCGGGCGTTCACGGCGCACTATGATCCGGGTGCCGGCCGGATAGCCGGTCAGGTTGAGCATGCCGGTCAGCTCGGCCACCTCGGCGCCCTCACGCAGGCTGCCGTCCTGGTCGAGGGCCGGATGCCACAGCCGGTCGGGGATGGCGCGGACGGCCCTGCGGATGGGTTCGGTGACCGCATGGCCGGCCGAGAAGAACGTCCGGATCCCGCGCTGGCGCAGGCTTCGGACGTGGGCGAGGAACACTTTCGAGCATCCGGCGCTGTCGGTGCGGACAAGGACGCCGGTGCCGTGACGGTGGGCGTCGGGGCGTTGGGCGAGCGCGTCGTCGAGCACGGTGATGTGATCGCTGGCGGTGTTCGCTCCGGCGTTGCCGGGCCTCAGCCGTCCGGCCAGGGCTTCGCCGGTGTTGGCCAGGAAGCACAGCAGCGGGTGATAGCCGAAGCCGCCCTTGTAGGTCGGTGCCGCGTCCTGCATTTCGGAGTGGCAGGTCACCAAAGTGGCGTCGAGGTCCAGGACCAGGCCCGACAGTTCGCGTCCGCCGGCCCTCACCGCGAGTATGCCCTCGCTCTTCTCTGCGGCCTGCAGCCAGGCGATCTCGCGGGCCCGGGCGCGAGCTGACCGCAGCCGGGAGAGCACCTCATCGTCGATGCCGGCGAGCATCCGCCAGGCGGTGGCCGTGGATGCCACCGGCCCGAACACCTCGCCCTGGTCCCGCAGCACCGCGAGATCGGTGATCGTCTCTCCGCCGTCGGCGATCATCACCGCGAGGTCCACGGCGATCCGGCCCGGATCGTGACCGGTCCCGCGTGGCCGCAGCGGCTGGAGCACCTCCGCGTACGCGGACGTCAGCCCGGTCGCGTCGGCGAGATCCGCCAGCAGCCGGGCCCCGGCATGCCCCACCACCCCCGAACCGTCGGTAGAGACATGAACCCGAGAACGTGAACGGATAGCCTGCACGCAGAAAGTGCCTTCCAGTAGCGACGACCGAGACCCTCGACAAGTCTCATCGTCTTTGCCCAGAAGGCACTTTCGCGTTCACGGCACCGTGACTGCCCTCACCCCAAGTGAAGAGCGAGGCTAGGGCCCGGTGGGCCATCGGCCGGGCGGGAGTGCCGAGCGGGACCACCCGGCCGATGGCCCTTCGGATCAGTCGCCGATCCTCGGCAGCAGGGAGACAAACTTGCTGCCGCCGTTCCGGGCGATCAGCACGTCCTCGTAGAGCAGGAGTTGGGGCGGGTTCCTGATGCCCGGCCCCGGCCCCGGCCTGCTGATGTCGACGTGACCGCGCCAGACCCGCTCACCCGTGCGCAGATCGAGGCCGGAAAGATCTCCGGTCGGGCTGAGGAAGTACACGACCCCCTGCCCCACCGACACCACGGGAGACGCGATGCCCGACATCATGTTCTTGTCGGGCATCTTGACGCCGACCGGGCCCGTCCACAGGGTCTTTCCCGTGGTCAGCGAATAGGCGGAGGCCTTGCCCTGCCAGGATACGGAGATCAAAAGATCACCGACGACATCCGAATTGGCCGGCGCCCCCTTGATCCGATAGGGGTGTGAGGTCTGCTGCCCGGAGCTGCTGACGATGGTCAACTGCCTGTCCGTGCCGACCGCATCCTTCATTTCGGCCAGGACCATCCGGTCCCCCGAGGTCCCGGTGAGCTGCTGCCTGCCGGGGACGGTCGTGACCTTCTTGGCGGTTCCGGTGGCGGGGTCGAGACGGAAGACGTCGGTGTCGTGCGGTTCCTCGGTGTCCCGCGTGCACAGGAGATAGGGCACACCGCTCAGCACCGCTCGTTGGCACACGATGCCCTTGTCCCAGGTGTGGCGCCACTTCTCCTTGCCGGTCAGCGGATCGAGGGCCGACATCGTGCGGAGCGACGGGGTGTTCGCAAGGACCGCGCCGTCGATGAGCATGGCGGCCTGGCCGCTGCGGTCGTCCTGCGGCATCTCGACCGCCCACAGCACGTCCCCGGTGCCGGCGTCCACCGCCATCAGATCGGTACCGCCCATGTAGTCCCCGTTCGGCAGCTTCTTCGCGGTGTGGTTGCGGTACGCATAGACCACGCCGTCGCGCACGGCGAACGGGTGGTCGATCCCGTCGCCTTCGCGATTGACCCTGACGGTCCACAGTCGTTCGCCAGTGTTGGCGTCGAACTTCGCGACGTCGTACTTGGACCCGCTGCAGTACAGCGCGGAACCGTTCACCAGGCAGCCCCGCTCGCCGGCCCCCGGGGCATCGCTCTTCCACGGCTTCCAGCCCTCCGGCGACGCCGCCGTCCTGACAGGCCGGTCCCGCTCGGCCGCACCGCCGCCCCCAATGCCGAACACCGCCCCCACGGTGATCGCGGCGACGGCCACCGCCGCCCCCGCGGCCTGCGAGAAACGGCGCCGGCCGCGTCGCCGCACCACCTTCTCGGCCAGGTCCACGGGCGCCCGCACCCCATCCAGGGCGACCGCGTGCAGCGTCTCCCGGACCTTCTCCTCCACCCGCTCCGTCGTCATCCCTGGATCCCCTTCGCCTGATAGCCGAGCGGCTTCTCCTGTTCCGTGGGCCCTTCGGGCCCGAGCTCCGGTACGAGCGACCGGAGCTTGGCGAGCGACCGGTACGCCGTACTGCGCACCGTGCCGACCGGGCACCCCAGCAGCGCCGCCACCTCGGCCTCCGGCAGATCCTCGAAGTAGCGCAGCACGACCACGGCGCGCTGCCGCATCGTCAGACGACCGAGCGCCGCCCACAGGGCGATCCGCAGCTCGGGGTCCGACCCGGCGTCGGCGTCCGTACCCTCGGGCAGTACGGGCACTGTCGTCTCCGCGCGATGTCTGCGCAGCCGCCAGCGGTTGACCTGCTGGCGGTACAGGACCTGGCGGACATACGCCTCGGGCTGCTCGATATGCGCCCAGCGCCCGTAGGCCTTCATCAGCGCGATCTGCAGCAGATCCTCCGCGGCATGCCGGTCCCCTCCGGTGAGCAGCACCGCGAGCCGCAGCAGCGCGGTGGAGCGCATCGCTACGAACTCCCGGAACTCGTCGTGACTTGAGGCCTCCATCGGCCCTCCCCTTCTGGCAGCCATCACGACGCGATGAGACGCCGGCTGCTATCCATCAGCGGGCCAGAAAAATAAGAACGATCAACTCGGAGCGGCTGCCGGGTGCTGTCCGATCTCGGGTTCTGGCTCAACTTCCGTGAAAACCATGCCGACCGGGCTCGTGCCAGCCTCTGGACGAGCCGCTGACCTACCGGTTCGCCAGGGCCGCCAGCCTCGGACACCGAGGATCGGTTCGACTTCACGGAAGTTGTGCCAGAACCCGATCTCGTGAGCATCGCCCCGGCCCAAAACGAGCGACTCCCATCGAGCTGAACATCTGCTGTCGAGAGTCGTGGATAAAGCCACAAGGTCGCCCCGCTACGCACCGGGGCGACAGTGCACTTGTGGGACCGGCAACCGGATACCGACTGAAGCAAGGCCTGCCCCGACGTCGGGCAGGCGCTGCGCGCTCAGCCGACGGGCTTGACGCGCCCGGCCTCGACCTTCGCCAGGCAGACGTTGCACAGCGGGCTGGCCGGAGTAGGGGGTGTCGGTGAGGAACACCTGGTGTCGCAGGCCCTCGACGGTGTCGAACAGGGAGAGCTGGGCGCCGGGGTGCGGGCGTTCACGGCGCACTATGATCCGGGTGCCGGCCGGATAGCCGGCAAGGTCGGTCATGCCGGTCAGTTCGGCGACCTCGGCGAACTCGCGGAGCGTGCCGTCCTGGTCCAGGGCGGGATGCCAGACCTGCTCGGGCAGGGCCCGGATCGCGCGGCGGATCAGCTCAGTGACCGCGTATCCAACGGAGAAGAAGGTCCGGATTCCGCGCATCCGCAGGTCTCGGACGTGGGCGAGGAAGGCTTTCGCGGATCCGGCGCTGTCGGTGCGGACGAGGATGTCGGTGCCGTGCCGGTGTGCGTCGGGGATCCGCGCGAGCGCGTCGTCCAGCACCGTGATGTGATCCGCGGCGGTATTGGCTCCCGCGTTCCCGGGCCGAAGGCGCCCGGACATGCCCTCGCCGGTATTGGCCAGGAAACACACCAGAGGGTGGAAGCCGAAACCGCCTCTATAGGTGGGTGCGGTCGCCTCCTTCTCGGAGTGGCAGGTCACCAGCGTGGCGTCGATGTCCAGGACCAGGCCGGGCACCTCCCGTTCGCCGGCCTTCACCGCCGGTATGCCGCAGCGGGTCTCGGATGCCTGCAGCCAGGCCACTTCCCGGGCCTGAGCTCGGGCCAACCGCAGGCGGTCCAGCACATGTTCGTCGACGGCGGCCAGCAGCCGCCAGGCCGTCGGTGTCGAGGCGATAGGGCCGAACACCTCGCCTTGGTCCCGCAACACGGCCAGATCCGTGATGGCCTCCCCGCCATCGGCGAGCATCACCGCGAGATCGGTCGCGATCCGGCCCGGGTCGTGGCCGGTGCCGCGTGGCCGAAGTGGTCCCAATGCGGTGGAGTACGCGCTGGTCAGTCCGGTGGCATCGGCCAGATCAGCCAGCAGCCGTGCCCCGGCGTGACCCACCACCCCCGAACCGTCAGCGGAGACATGAAGCCTGGGACGAGAACCGATACCCTGCACGCAGAAAGTGCCTTCCGCTAGGACCGACAGAACCCCTCGACAAGGTTCATCGTCCCAGCTCAGAAGGCACTTTCGCGTTGCCGCTCATGATCCGGACCAAAGCCCAAGTGAAACGCGCAGGTTAGTGGAAATAGATTCGGAACTGCACGCCCTAATCGGCTCTTTGTCGCGGGAAGAAGGGCTCTTCGGCCTCGCGGTCGACAACGCCAACGGATCTGTTCCGAAAGTTGTCCACCAAGTGGCCACCAAGGCGGAACAGGTATGGAAGGACTATGCCGTAGAGGGGGCGGTGGGCCCGGACACGCCCTCTGAGGTCGAGGCTGTGCTCTCGCCGATTGACGCTCAACGCGCCGTAGAACTCTTGACCTACCTGGCGACCGATGACCTCGTGTTCCCGACTACACGACGCCGCGACCGTACCCACGCCCATCGAGCGGCGGAACGTGTGGTACGCCTGCTGGGCTACCAGTCTGTCTGGTACACAAACATCAGCGACCTTTCGCCGGGGGCACGGGTATGGGAGCCGGTCACTCGGCATACCTTCGATGGGGTCGTTGCGGGGACCGGCGGCAACTTCACCGTGGTGTTGTTGCAGGTGGGTGAGGACTGATCCCCGTGGAGAGAAACACCCCATCTTGCCTGACCGCCACCCCAAGGGGGAAACCAGAATGGTCAGGGGTCCATGACCTGGCCGTTCTTGGTTCGTCTCGGTTGCTGACCTGTCACTGGTTGTCGACGTCGGTCGCCATTGAGCCCCTTCGCACGGCCCACAGACGGCCCAGGGACCAGGAAGGGAGCAGGCCCGTCTCGGCAGCTTGTCAGTGCCGAGTGAGAGCCTCCCGGCCATGAGCTACGACTTGGCTGTCTGGGACGGAGAGAGACCCGCGGACGACGAAACCGCTCTCCGGGTTTTCCGTGACCTCTGCGAGCAGTACATCGACACGGATGCCAACCACCCGCCGACTGAGCGCATTGCGGCGTACGTCACCGCTCTCCTTGAGCGATGGTGTGACCTGACCGACGACGACCATGACACTTCGCCCTGGTCGACCGGCCCGCTGATCGGCGAGGCCAGAGGCCCACTGATCTACTTTCCTATGCGCTACAGCATGGCCGAGGAGGCTTCCGCCTTCGCTGCCTCCCTGGCGCACTCCATGGGGCTGGTCTGCTTCGACCCACAGGTCGGCGCGCTTAGCCCCTGTGACGCCCGGTCATCCCTGGCCCGCCACTGTTGAGGCCCGCCCTGGACGTCATAAGGCACCTACTCATTTCAGTAAGCGCCCTTTCCCTTGCACTTCGGCAGGATTCGACCCTGCGACACCCGCTTTAGGAGTTCGATCTCCTCTCGAACAGGGTGGGGCCTGCCTCGTGCGCCGGTGCCGCTCAGGGCTGTTGCAGGTCGCAGTTGTTCGGGGCCGTTGATGTCAGCGTTGGATGTCAGCGGAATAGTTCCGGTGCAGGGCAGACCTCCAGAGGCTCATCCGGCCGGTCGACCCAGCGCCACCAGACATGGCGACTGGCACACCGCCAGAGCGTCCGGCAGACCCGCCGGCCGTCGTCCTCTCGCTTCGAGAGAAGGAGGCCACCGGAATGCATGGGCTTGCTGCAGTTGGGGCAGGCCGGGGCGTCGTCGGTCATGCAGCGCACACTAACGGAGTGACCGCTTTGTCCCGAAGCAACTGGGGATGCTCGCCGCCCTTGGGTTGCTGTGCCTGTCACCGGCGCTGATGGTCCGCTGACGTCCACGGTTGTTCGTGGTTGTGCGTCGCGGTTGTCACGCAGTTAGACGCTCACCGCTACTACTGTCCGTGTGAGGCCCGAAAGGTTCTCGTAAATGATCTTCGACCGGTGTCGACCGCCTCGTGCGAGGCGAAGATCGCCTGATGCCCGATCGTGATCCAAGGGTGTACAACCCCGTGCGGATCCCAACTGTCTGAAGGGCGCCGGAGGATGATCCTCCGGTGCTCTTCCGTACGGAGATCGGGGATCAGGTGGGGAAGAAGATCTGGAGAGCTGTCGCGGCCGGTGGCGCGGCGGCGGTGTTCACGGCCATGGCCGCGGGACCGGCCGGGGCGGCCGAGGGCGGGGTCTCGTTCACCCGTGTCCAGGTGAACGGCGGCAAGGCGATCGTGATTGGGGTGTCGAACGAGGTCGCGGTGCCCACATCCTTCCGGATGGCGACCACACACCAGTGGAAGTGGCCGGCGGTGTTCCTGTACCGCGGCAAGACGAGTGAGCGGCTGTGGCACGCGATCGAGACGAGCGACTGCATCAAGGTGAGCTCGGGCGTCTGTGACTTCAACGAGACGATGTACTTCGACCCGAGCGAGTGGGAGATGCGCAACAGCGAGGCCGGAGCGTGGAAGGTCGCGGCCGAGGTCTACTTCCAGGGCGGCGGCGGTGACACCGATGACGAGGGCCTCACGGCCTACGTCAAGCGCAACTCCCGCCTGACCGTGAACGCCTCGCCCGAACCGGTGGCCAAGGGCAAGACCATCACCGTGACCGGCAAGGTCACGCGGGCCAACTGGGAGACCAGGAAGTACGCCTCCTACGAAGGCCGCCTGGTGACCCTGCAGTTCAAGCCCACCGGAACCACCTCCTACACCACGGTGAAGAAGGTGTACGCGAACGGCTCGGGCAACCTCAAGACGACCGTGAAGGCATCCAGCACGGGCACATGGCGCTGGGTGTACTACGGCAACACCACTACCGGGCCGTCGACTTCGGCCGGCGACAACGTCGTAGTGAAGTGAGTTCCCTGGACTGCCTCTCGACCTACTCGGCACAGCTACAGGGCAACCTTTAGGGTCGGTTTCGCGCGGTCGGCGGCGAGGTATCCAGCTCTGAAGTGCAGCTGCATCCCTGGTTCTGTCTAGGGGTGGTCCGGTATCCAATCCGTGGCCCAACCGACCTCCAGGCCTAGTTGATGGCTAAGAGGGGGACCTGTCAGCGCCGACCCCGCACAAGCCCTGAACGGTCTTGAAAACCGTCGTGGCGCGAGTCACCGTGAGTTCAAATCCCACACCCACCGCCAGGAGAAACGGCCCCTGACCAGGCATTTTCGGTCAAGGGCCGTTCTGTTGTCCGCTCCCCGCCAGTGAGTGCCATTCCCCGTGGTTCCCCGGGTGATCGGGCACGGGAGGGGCACGACTACCTTCTGACCTGTAGCTCTAGATAAATCGGTCAGCGACAGTCATTCCGGTCGGTTAGCGGTCCCGGGGAGGCGCTACAGGACGGGGTCGGTTGCTGTGGTTGCGGTACCCCGCTGCTGTACCGCTGGCCGGACTGCCAGTCACTCCTGGCCTACCCCTCGACTTCCTTGAACGCGTTCAAAAAAGGTGTCACTATGCGCTATGCCCATCGTGGTCACCTCTCCTTGGCACCGACTCGGCCGTGTCGGCTTGTGCATCGCTGATGCCGTCGGTCGCTACCTGCTGATCTGGGTGGCGGCATGGCTCGTCTATGCCCTGACAGCTCCCCGCCAGCACGAGCTTGTGTCCTACCTGCCTCGCACCCGCTCGTACTGGGAGGACACCGCCTACTACCTGTGGGATGACTCCATTGCCTGGGTGGGGCTCATGGTGGGCATCCCCTCGCTGCTGGTAATCCTGTTGTTCGGGCTGCTCAACAAGCGCAAGGGGGCGGCATTCCGTATCCGTCTGGCGGGGCTCCTCCTCCTGCCCACATGGTTCTTGCTCTTCCAGAACTTCGTGGCGCTCCTCTTCGTCCCAGTCCTGGCGCAGGTGGCCTTCGCGCTCTGCCTGATGCCGGTTCCCCTGGTTCGCTTCCCAGCGAAGGCCGAGGACTGATTGCCCGGGCGGGCGCGCGCCGAGTGGTGGCGGATGGACAAGGCCTTGCGGATCGACATGCATAACCCCGGCTTCCCTGCACAAGTGCGGATGCGGGTCGCCCACAGCACCTGAGGAATCTTGAAAACCGTCGTGGCAGCGATGTCACCGTGGGTTCAAATCCCACACCCACCGCAGGTGAATGGCCCCTGACCAGGTAACTCGGTCAGGGGCCGTGCTCGTGAGCGTTGTCCGCCAGCGACCGCTGTTCCCCGCTGTTTCCCGACCGAACGGGCACGGGAGGGGCACGCCGACTGGCCATCTCTAGACGGCGAGCAGCCCGGCGATCATCAAAGCGATCACCGCAGCGAAGACCCGCAGCTTCCTCCAGCCCGGTCCCGAAGCCTGGCGGGTCAGCTCCCAGACGCCTACCAGACCTCCACCTAGGCCCAGCGCATCCCGCAGCAGGAAGACGGCGGTCTGCACAGAGAGCCTCCAGTAGCCTTCGAACGGACTGGAAGGCTATCCCTGGTGGCTGCATCTCCGGAAGAAGTCCATGGTCCGGCTAACGTACGCCCCGGCTGGTGGGGCTAACAGGATTTGAACCTGTGGCCTCATCCTTATCAGGTCGATCACCGGGGACCGTCGACGTCGGCCAACCGGTCCTGCCCCTCGGCAGATCGTCCACTGAGGTCCGGCGCCGAACGCTGCTGTTCGTGCTTGTTGGTGTCAGCCGCTGGTGTCAGCCGCCGCACGTGGTCTTGACAAGGCTGCCCCGCCGTTGCCGGACCGCTACCAGGCCGGGCCCGCCAGCGTCGTGATGGGCAATGGAGGACACTTCTCCGGCTTCCGGG
Source organism: Streptomyces sp. NBC_01445 (assembly GCF_035918235.1). NCBI lineage: Bacteria > Bacillati > Actinomycetota > Actinomycetes > Kitasatosporales > Streptomycetaceae > Streptomyces > Streptomyces sp. NBC_01445. The sequence continues at coordinate 611,093 of NZ_CP109486.1, forward strand.
TGACGCTGACCAGTTCCTCCGGAGGTTCGTTTCCGTCCCGGACGGCCATTACATAGGCCTTCGCCTGCTGTGGTCCCAACAGGGGGGCCTGCTTCCGTAGGTGGCGTATCGCGGCCATCGTCCCGTCAGAGTGCACGAGTGCCCGGACAGCCGTGTTCAGCGGATCGGGCGGTCGGACCCCCCTGACCTGCTGGAGATAGAGCTCCTCCCAGCTCTCGCCGACGTATGTGATGACAGGAATATGGTGAATGCTCCCATCCTGGCGGTCCACCAGATAGGGCCCGCTGCCCACCAACATCTTCTTGATATCGCGGCTGCGGATGTACTCAACCGACTGCCAGGTGACCAGCCAGCCGAGCGCGTGCTCCTTCACGTCGAGGACAGCGACCTCGGGCAGCCGTGCCATCCATGGCGACTCCTGCTGCTCTCTCAAAAGCAGGGCCTCGACCAGTTCCACGGCGCGTTCCTTGGTGACCACGCCCTTCATCTTTCACCACGGCGCAACCGGTTTTCGATCCCCAACCGGACCCGTTGCACATGCTTGGACCGAGATTCAAGCGCGGTCTTGCACCGCTGCCTCAGCCCACTGTCCACCCCAGCTCCCATCCCGTCTGCCGTCGACCCACACACCATCGACCTGCACGACGTACGCCGTCGCGTCCGGACGCAGGTACACGGCCTGATCGCCGAGTTCGCCGAGCGAGGGCAGGCGGATCTGCTGTCCGAATACGCCGAGCCACTGGTCGCCCGCACTCTCGCTGACCTGATCGGCTGCCCGCCCGAGCAGGCCGGACGCCTGGAGCGCGCCGCCCTGGCCCTGGGGGCTCCGGCCCGGACGCCGCGCAGGCCTGGGAGGACCTCGCCGACCTCGCCGCGGACGTGGTCGCAGCGAAGCGGCGTCGGCCCGGCCATGACCTGGCCTCCATGCTGCTGGCGCATCCGGCCGCGCTCGATGACGACGAGAGCTTCCAACAGCTCCTGTCCGTCGTTCTGTACGCCGCCGCGCCCACCACCGCCTGGATCGCGTTCACCCTGCACACCCTGCTGACCACACCGGCCTACGCCAGTGAGCTGGTGGGCGGCTCGGGCACCATCCGACAGGCGATGAACGAGACGTTGTCCGGGGCCGGGCGCTGCCCGGTGGCGCACTACTCGCGCGGGGATACCCGCCTGCACGGGGTGCCGGTCCCGGCTGGAACGCCGGTGCTGGTCAGCTACGCGGCTGCCGCCCAGGACCCGCACCGGCCGGGGCCGGGCGGCCCGCACGACCGCAGTCATCTGGCCTGGTCCGCAGGAGCGCACTCCTGCCCGGCCCGGAGCCTGGCCATGTCTCTCGCCGAAGCCGCCGTCGAAAGCGCGGTGGACACGCTGTGGGACCTGACCACCCTCACGCCCTATATCGCCGGAAAATACGGGTTCACTAATCAATGTCCGGTGCATTTGGGTGTGCTGTTTTCGAGTCGGGGCCAGGAAGTGGAATCCCCGAACCTCCCCCAGAGGAATACGCAGGGGCACGATAAGGTCACGCTGAGCACCTCCCTCCGCGGATTGAAGGGCACGCCCCCCCATATGTTCGACATCCGGCAACTCGAGCAACTCCCGGAATACGGCCTGAAGCTCTATACGGACCGCCTCGGAGACCGGGAAGTTCATACCGTCCAGCTCCTCTCTGAGTCGGACTGGATAGGCAGAAGTGTCGAGAACGCGCTGATAGTCACCTCCAGTAATTTCCTGGACGATTACGAGCGCTTCTTTCGAACGCTCGCCGCGGGGCGGGCTGCGGGTGTCGTTGTCACCGATGCGCCCGTCGAGGCCTCCATGCACACGCTGCACCACTCCGCGCTGCGCTACGGACTGCCGCTGCTGACCTCCCGTCACGGCCTGCCGCAGTGGAAGTCAGGCCTGGCCGCTCAGGTCGGCGAGCTCAGCGTCGCGGCGGCCCGCCAGCATTCCGCGCGGCGGGGGATGCTGCTGGACCGGTTCTGCGCGGCGCCCGCCGACGTACCCGCCCGGATCGCCGAGCTGATAGCCACCGAGTTCGACGCCGACGTCGTCATCAGTGCGCGCGGGCAGATCCTCGCCTGTGCGCCGCCGGCCGCTGCGGTCACGCTCGGGCTGGTCCTGCAGAACCCGGACCGGCGTCAGCAGACCACGCCCGGCGGGCACTTCGCCCGCATTGAGCCGCTGGCCGCCACGCCGGACGGCGTCCTCGCCGTCGCCCAGCGCGATCCGTTCACCCCTGGCGCGCGCGATCTCATCGCCCATGCGGCGAACGCACTCGGGAAGACGCTGACCTCCAGCGGGGCGCATCACGCAGACGGCGAGGCGCAGGCGCTCACGCAGATCCGCCTGGCCGTGTTCCAGATGCTGATGACCGGTCACACCACGGACGCGCAGCGGGTGATGGCCGGAGTCGAGGCCGGGCTCCTGGACAGCGACGAGGCCCGGATCGTCATCACCGACTGTGCGCAGGCCCCGCGGGACACGGTCCTGGCCGAGATGGAGAAGCACCTCGACGGTTGGGCCCTGTCGGTGCGCTGCCCGGCCTATCCGCAGCACATCATCAGCGTCCTGCCGGTCCAACCCGGGCGCAAGGACTCGTGCGAGCGTGTCCGCCAGCTCCTGGAGAGCTTCCAGAACAGCCGGGTCTCCGCCGGGGGCAGCCTGCCCCATCCGCTCCGGGACATCGCCGCCGCCTACGGCGAAGCTCTCGACGCTCTTCTGCACGCCGCACAGCGCGCCGAGCCCATGGTCGTCACCGCCACCCGCACGCCGGCGCTCGCCGAGATCCTGCCCGCCGCTCCCGCACGCGCCTGGGCCAGCAACCTCCTACGGCCGATCCTGACCATGCAGGGCGGACAGGAAGTCCTGCACTCGCTCGGCGTTGCCCTGGAGTTCAAGACGACCGCGGCGGCCCGCATCATCGGCGTCCACCGCAACACGCTGCACCGCCGCATCAGCAAGGCCTTTGCCGGCATCGGCTGCCGCCCGGACCGGACCCTCGACCGCGTTGTCGTCTCCCTGGCTTTGCAGATCATCGGCGCCCACGGTCCCGACCTGTCCGGCCAGCACACCGCCACCCTGCACGACGTCCTGTCCGGACAGGCAGTGTCCGCCTGGGCAGCCAAGTTCCTGCGCCCTCTGGCCGCCGACCCCAAAGATCTGCTGCACACCTTGCGCACCTGGGTGCTGACCGAGTTCGACCCCGACGCCGCGGGCGCTCAACTTCATGTCAGCGGGCGCACCGTGCGGTGGCGGGTCCAGGAGGCCGAGCCGCTGATGGAGAAGGACTTGATCACCGGCTGGCCCGCGAGTGACGAGGACCCCGGCGAGCAGCGCCTGAGCGGCATCCGCCCCCTCGCGATCGCGCTCTACGCCACCACCCCGCCCGGCGCCGCCCGGCCGCCGCTGCCCGACCCGACCACCCGCCTGTCGATGGCCTTCGGGACGCTGTCTTAGCCCCAGATCGCCCCGGCCGCCGAAGCGAGGGCGAGACGCCAACTCGCCCAAAAAGCACACCTCTTAGACCGACCGGCAAATGGATCACTTGAGGCGGCGTGTGGTGGGACGCTGATCCCAGCGGTAATGAATGGTGGCGTGGCGGATCAACATGCGGAGAGTGACGGGTGCTGCGGCCAGGTGGAGGTAGAACTTGACGACGGTGCTGCTCTTCTCGGTGCAGCGTCGTAGCTTGCCGTAGCTGTTCATCCACGAGTGCGTTCGTTCCACGACCCACCGCTTGCCGGCCTGGTTCGGGGCGGGCATGCCCTTGCGGGCGATCTCACCGGTGAAGCACAACTCCCGGAGCAGAGCGCGGGACATGTTGCTGTCATAGCCCCGGTCGAGGTTGACGTTCACGTCGTCCGGCAGTGGCCCGACCTGGTCCATGGCTGCGTGGAGAATCGGTCCGAGCAGGGGCGAGTCGTGGCGGTTGGCTCCCGCCGCGACCAGACCGAGGGGGACGCCGCGGGCATCAGTGGCGACCGAGCGTTTCAGGCCCTGCTTCCCGCGGTCCACCGGGGACCGGCCCGCACTCTGGCCGCCACACGGGGCCTTGGTGATGCAACCATCCACGGATATCTCAGACAGTTCCAGGCCGATCATCCGGTCGTACGCTTCCAGGGCGAGAACGTGCACCACTTCGGATATCCCCTGCTCAGCCCACTCTTTGACGCGTCGACGGATGGTCCGGTCAGAGCATCCGGGGCTGGAGACCCGTTCGTAGCCCGAGCCGTGGACCCAAGCGAGCATCACGTGCTCGAACACAGTCCGGTCGGGGACACGGCGCCGGTGGCAGCCAAGCGGGTGGCCCGCGGCGAACTCCTCCCGAGTGGGCAGGAGCGCCATGAACTGGTTCCAGAGGGGTTCGAGCAGGCAAGGTTGCAGTGCGGGCACGGCTGTCCTTCGTGATCACTGAGCGCAGAGAACTCCATGATCATGGGCGCCCGCGTCCGTTCTGATGCTCATCCCATCTCCTGGGCACCTGCTGCCGGGCCGGTCTGAGAAAGCTCAGTCGCCCGTTGCCCCGTCGGTCCGCTCCCGCAGGAAGTCGGCGTGGCCGTTGTGGCGGGCGTACTCCTGGATCATCAACACGTAGACCCAGCGCAGGCTGAGGGAATCTCCGCGAGAGGACATGAAGGTCTCGTCGAGGTCGTGCCCGGCCGCCGCCGCGTCACACGCTTTGACCTCGGTCTGGAACAATCCGAAGTCTCTCTCCGCATCGGCTGCGTGAACTCCGTCGAGTCCCTCATTGCCATCTGACGGGCCGGTGAAGACATCGCCGATAGCCTCACCTGCGAAGCTTCGCCGGAACCACCATCGCTCTACTTCCGCCATGTGCCGGACCAAGCCAAGGAGGGTGAGGTTCGACGGCTCTACGGTCCTCCGCGCCAATTGGGCCGGCTCAAGCCCGGCGCACTTGGCCAGCAACGTTTCCCGGTGCCAGCTCAGCCAACCCTCCAACATCTGACGCTCAGTTACGGTACCCAGGTCGCCTAGCTGCTTGGCGCGCTCGACCGGCGGTGCTGTCCATGTCATAGATCCACCCTGCACCGCCATCTTGGAGGGTTCAAGCAGGCGAAATGGCAGGTCCGTGGACCGTGGCCGTTCTGCTGCCCCCGTCGCCTCCTGGGCGCCTATTGCCGGTCGGTCTTAAGAGGCGCGCTTTCGTCTTTGCGGGACGGCCGGTTGGTCACCCGGCAGGCGCGGCTACCTTAGCTGTGAACCTACGAGGGGCGTGTTGCATGCCGCCAGGTCCGCGGTGCACCAATTCCCGGTTCGAGTGGTGCACAATTACAATCTCGGGTGTAATTCATTGCCGCCGTGCACCATTTGCAGACCGGGTGATTGCCGCCGTGCACCATAGCGAGTGCCGCGCACTCAATGCGCCCGCCGTGACGGCAACCTTCGGGTGGCTCGCGGGAATCTGAGGCGCGGGTGACTATGTCGAGTTGGCGTAGTCCTGGCGCAGTCACCGCGGGAGGCTCCTCCCTCAAGTTACGGCAAAAGCCGCACGTCAGCGGCGAGTTCCAGGGCGAGCGGGGACCCTTGCAGGTTGCAGCTGAGGCGTCAGGTGCCCATGGACTATCGCACCCCGCCCTAGAGATTTATTGTTGAACTTCTTGGTTTTGCATGGACTTGGAACTCTATTGTTAATGCTGTGAACGGTGGTGATAATGTGACTCGTCGCCGAACGGGCAACTGAACCTCGGCGATGCGTGCGCTATCCCAACAGGGGCCGCAGGGCGTTCGGGGAGCTGATCGACCACCTCCCTGGCACCCCGCAGTCAGGCGCCAGTTGAAGGACCAAAGACCGATACGGGGAGGGCGCTCCCACCCCAGGGGCCATACGGACGACCGTTGCAGCGGATCGCCCGGCGACCGTGGCCGCTTCATTGGCACCACATGAAAAGGGCCGCCCCCTGCAGGGGGCGGCCCTCTCAGAGTCACCCGACTCAATGCACGACCAGCCACCAACTCAGACAGCCGGACGTGCTACGGCGCGGCGGGGTAGTTACAGCTACCCCGCACACCCCGGTCCAGATGTGCCTGCCCTTACGGGGCAGGCCCTTCTGGGCGGGGTCGTAGCACCCCTGACCCAACCCCGAAAGGGTGCCCATGACTGCCTCCGCGCGACGGACGCGTCACACCGTTCTTGCCTCCACCCTGGCCGCCGTGACACTGACCGGCCTGGCCGTCACCACCGCCTCCCCGGCGTCGGCGCTGAGTTATCACTGCACTAAGCAGACTCGGACCTTCGACACCCCGCAGTACAGCGGTCCCTGGGCGGACAACTGGGACTTCACCGTCACGAACTGCGCCGCGCGCAGCGGCTCGTACGTCTACGCCCGCTCCACCGTGTCCTGGGACGGCCCTGTCGGCGGCGGCGGCTCCGACTTCTTCGACAGCGCCTCGCTGCGCGTGTACGTGAAGAAGTCGGTCAGTGGCTCTGACCCGGTCAAGACGTACAAGACGTACGGCTTCACCTCCAAGGCCAACTACAGCTCCTCGGGCAACTACAACGGCTCGTTCACGACGGGCACGATCCGCTACAAGATCGGCTCGGCCAAGGGGCTGGGCGACGGCGCGCTGCGGCTGAACTGGAACAACGACGGCAAGGGCGTCTACAGCTACGGGTACAAGGCCTCGCCGCGCGTCTGACGGTCCGTCCTGCCGGGCGCGCTCGCGGGTGCTGATGGCCGGTTCGCAGCCTGCCGCCACCGGCTGCGGGCCCGGCCCTGCACCCGCTGACCAAAAGCCCCGAGCGGTACGCCGCGAGGTTGGGCGTGAGCGTGCCGCCCCGGGTGGCCGGCTGGTCCCTCGCGCACGGCGGCAACCACATGGCCACTGCCGCCACCGCCCGCGCCGGGCTGCTCGGTGCCGCCCTGTGCCTGCCGCTGGCCGCGCTTGTCCGCCGCCCCGCACCCGCCGTCTCGTCTTCTTCACACGCCCGCAGCAGCGCTCATGTCTGCCGCCGACACCCTGGCCACGCCCCTCGTCCCCACTGCACCGCCCGGTCCTGCTACGGACGCTGCTCCCTGTGCGGCAGGCCTCGCTCCGGCCCGGGATTCGGCGCTGTCGGCGGCCGCCTGCCACGTCACGGCGTGCGTGCGATGAGCGCGCACAACAGCCCCTTCAAGGCGCTCTATCCGCCCTTCGCCTGGCCGCGCCTGGCCGGCCCGCGGCGGCGGCACCTGAGCGTCGCACCGGCCGCCGCGGAAGAGACGCCGACGCGGGCACCGGGGTACGTGCCGTGGGTGGCCGCCGTCGTCGCTCCGTACCAGGACGCGGGCCACGCCACCGAGTTCGCCCGGCTCGGCTGGCGGCGGATCGCCGTCGAGCTCGGGCCCGGCCTCCTCCCGGCGGGCACCGCGCCGCAGGTGCACCGCGCATTCACACCCACCGTGGTGCACGACGGCCTACGCCACACCGTTCGACAACTGAGCTTGCTCCGCGTTCAGACCGTCGTCGCCGGCAGCCCGCAGGCCGTGCCGCTGGCCGAACAGCTCGCCCACGAACTGGGCGTACCGGGCAACGATCCCTCCTCGACCGCGGCCCGCTGCGACCTGGCTGCGCAGGCCCGGGCACTGACCCGATCACGGCATCACCACGCCCCGGACGCTGCGCACCACCAGCTTGACCGAGGCCCCCAGTTGGACGCGGATTTGCGCTCTGCCCGCCAACTCCTCACTGCCGCTGACACCGCGCTGGCGGCCCCGTCCCGGGTGTGCCGCACCGAGCAGGAGTCAGCGACGCCTGGCAGAGCGTGCGCGCATCCCTGCCCCGGCGCGGGGGCCGCCCGGACCTCGCGCTGCGCGAGCACATACCCGGGCGCCCCTACGTGGTGCACTCCGTCAGCGGGCAGGGCAACGACGACACCCCCCGAGCACTCTGATACCGATGTGTGGGGCGCGACGCAGACCAGGGCGGGAGCCCTGGACCGCATGGACCTGATGCCCCGACAGGAACTTCTCTGGCGGGCGCTGTCGCTCTACACGCCGCGGGCGCTGCGCGCACTGCAGGTGTCCATCGGCCCGGTGCCCTGCGAGGTCGCCTATACGCCCGGGCACGGCCCGGTCCTGCTCGGGGCCTGCGCCTACCCGGAGGTGTCGGCCGCGGCGCGCGCCGTACGAGAGGCCTTGGGCAGCGACCCGTACCGCGATGCCGTCCATGGCGCGATCGTCGGCCGCCGCCGTCAGCCGGTGGGCTCTGCCGAGCCGATGCATCTGGCCCGGGTGCCGCTGCGGCCCACCGAGGACGGCCACCTGGACCGCTGGCTGCTGCGCACGCTCACGCAGCTGGAGACCGTCACCCATGTCGACGACGCGCTGATGCCGCGGGTCGCGGTGCACGGCGGCGTCTCGCCGGGCGAGCTCGTGTTGCGCCATACCTGCGAGCGGGCCATCGAGGCCGATACCGGGTCATCCGCGCCGTGGAAAGTTGGGCCTGTATGCGGGGGCCCGGTCGTGACCTCGTCGACCAACTCGCCGCCCCCGCTCAGGGGTCGGGGCGCGCCAGGCAACGGATTCAGGGGCTGGGCCGCACCACCAGGACCACCTCACAGCAGGCCTACAAGAGCCAGTACGCGCCTGCCTGGACACCTACCCTCACAAGTCACCACCCGATCTGTTGAACAGCGATGAAGAGTTCAGCAGCGTACGAAAGAGTTCAGTGGGTAGTTCAGCAGCGCAGTGAACTGTTCAGCACCTCACCCTGCTGGAGCCGCCGAGGGATCTCGTCAGTCCCTCCGCTCGACGGATCGGCTGATGGCCCAAGATGACTTGCGCTGCGGGCATGTCGCTCTTGGCAGGCCTGCCACCCGTACCGATCAGCGATCAGCCGCGTGCGCGTTGGTCGGTGTTGACCTGGCGGCGATCAGGGCCGCGATGCCAGAGAGGAGGGCCAGCATCGCGAACAGAGCCGGGTAGCCGTCCAGCGGTGCGGCGAGTGCCGCACCGGCGAACGGTGCAAGAGCGGAAGCCGCCGTTGCGGGGGCGGCGAGGAGTCCGGAGAGGCGTCCGTAGTGGGTGGTGCCCCAGCGGTCGGCGATGGCGGTGGCTTGCAGCAGGGTGAGGTTGCCGCGGACCATCCCTGCAGCGACGGACAGCGTGAGCAGGAGGGTATACGGACCGGGGACGATCGCGAGCGCGGCGGTGGTGGCACCGCCAAGTGCGATGAGTGCCACGGTGCGGGCGGTTACTGCGGTGCGGCGGGCGAGGGCGGTGTAGAGGGTGCGGCCGAGAGTCTGTCCGGCGCCGCCCAGGCCAAGGGCCCAGGCTGCTTGGCCGGTGGTGAGACCGCGCTCCAGCAGGAGCGGGACGAGGGCGACGACGACGGCGTACACGGCGAACGCAGACAGAGTGAGGGCTGTGGCCAGCATCCAGAACGGCCGGCTCCTGGCCACTTGTACCGCCCCTCCGTTGGCGTGGGCAGGCGCGGAGGCCGCCTTCGGCCACGGCGCCTTGAGGGCGAGGGCGTGGGCCGGAATGGTGACCGCGGCGAGGATCAGGGCCAGAACCAGGTAGGTGGCCCGCCAGGTGAGGTGGTCGGCGAGTACCGCGGTCAGAGGTGCAAAGACCGTCGAGGCCAGGCCGCCGGCCAGGGTGACGATGGTGAGGGCGCGGACGTGGTCGGGGGCCCGCCAGCGGGTGAGTGCGGCGAACGCAGGCTGATAGAAGGTCCCCGCCATCGCGAACCCGGCCACAGCCCAACCGGTGAAGAATACAAGCAGGTTGGGGGCGGCGGCGATGATGAGGATGGAGAGGACGCCGAGGGCGGACCCTGCGGTCATGACGGTGCGGGGGCCGCGGTGGTCGATGATCCGGCCGACGCGTATCCCGGCGATAGCAGAGATCAGCAGGGCGGCGGAGAACGCAGCTGTGGTCGCCCCGACGGGCCAGCCGGTCGTCGCCGTGATCTGCGGATTGAGGACGGGAAAGGCGTAGTAGACGATGCCCCAGCTGGTGATCTGGGTGACGCACAGCGCGGGCAGCACGGTGCGCGGCCGCGACCGGTCCCCAGTTCCGGTCGCGGCCGAGCGGGCGTCCAGGTCGGTCACGGGCAGCAGCCTGTGGCCTGGGCCGGGGCTGCCTCGCTCTCGGCCAGGTCCGCGCAGCACCGGTCGGCGTTCTGCTTGGTCATTGCTTCGGCGTCTGCCTTGACGACGTAGACCTCCCAGGGCTCCTGACCGGGGCCGTGGACCCACACCTTGTCCTGCAGGGCGTAGCAGCAGGTGGTGTCGTTCTCGACGTCGGTGGCCAGACCCGCGTCGGCGAGGCGGGTGGTGGCGGCGTGGACGGCTTCGGTGGTCTCGACTTCGACGCCGAGGTGGTCCATGCGGGTCTCCTCGCCCGGGACGCCCTGGACCAGGACGAGCTTTAGCGGGGGCTCGGCGATGGTGAAGTTGGCGTATCCGTCGCGGAGTTTGGCCGGCTCCGTGCCAAACAGCTTGCTGTAGAAGGCGATAGAGGCGTTCAGGTCAGGGACGCGCAGGGCGAGCTGTACTCGGGACATGAGAATCCTCCTGACGCGGGGACTGGTGCTCCGGCCGGGTGGCCGGGGCACTGGAGCGAGTCAGCAGCAGCCGCCCGGGGACGACTCCTCAACGGTGAGGGCAGCTGCAGCACCGACGCCGATCTGCACAACGGCGGGCGCGGGAGCACAGCAGCCGCCGCTCTCGCTCTGCTGTGCGGTGGGGTCGTCGAAGAGTCCGGCGCCGCCGCACACCCCGGTCTCGGGCAGGGTGAGTTCGACGCGGTCTGCGGACTCGGTGTCCCCGGCGATGGCGGCGACGACGGAGCGGACCTGCTCGTAGCCGGTCATGGCCAGGAAGGTGGGGGCACGGCCGTAGGACTTCATGCCGACCAGGTAGATGTCCTGCTCGGGGTGGGAGAGCTCGCGGTGCCCGTGGGGGTAGACGGTGCCGCAGGAGTGCTGGTTGGGGTCGATCAGCGGTGCCAGCTCGACCGGGGCCTGAAGGCGCTCGTCCAGTCCTAGGCGCAGCTCGGACAGGAAGGAAAGGTCCGGGCGCAGGCCTGTCAGGACGATGACCTCGTCGACCGGGTCCAGGCGGCGGCCGTCCTCACCGACGAGGATCAGCCGGCCGTCCGCATCGCGCTCGACCGAGTCGGTGCGGAAGCCGGTGACCGCGTCCGCGTAGCCGTTGTCCACGGCGGCCTTCGCCGCCAGGCCGAGTGCGCCGCGGGCGGGGAGCTGGTCGGCGCTACCGCCCCCGAACGTGGAGCCGCTGATGCCGCGCCGCAGGATCCACACCGCGTGCGTGCCGGTCTCATCCGTCGCGAGGTCGGCGAGGGAGGCCAGGGCGGTGAACGCGGAAGCGCCGGAGCCGATCACGGCGGTGCGCTTGCCCGCATAGCGGGCACGGACGGCCGGGTCCTTGAGATCGGGAACGCGGTAGGTGATCCGGTCGGCGGCAGTCTTCTCGCCGAGGGCGGGAAGGCCGCTCGCGCCGGCGGGGCTGGGTGTGGTCCAAGTGCCGGAGGCGTCGATGACGGCGCGGGCGAAGACACGCTCCTCGCCTGCGGGGGTGGTGAAGTGGACGACGAACGGCTGGCTCTCACGGTCAGCGTCGACGATACGGTCACGGCCTACACGGGAGACCCCGGTGACCGTGGCCTGGTAGCGGACTCGCTCGCCCAGAGCGTCGGCCAGCGGCTGGAGGTACTCGTCGGCCCAGTCGCCTCCCGTGGGACAGGTGGCAGCATCAGGCTTGGTCCAGCCGGTCGGCGCGAGGAGCTTCTCGGCCGCCGGATCGACGAGTTCGCCCCAGGTGGAGAACAGCCGCACGTGCGACCACTCGCGCACAGCGGACGCGGCGGCCGGACCGGATTCCAGCACCTGGTGCCCGATACCGCGCTCGTTGAGATGGGCTGCGGCGGCAAGCCCGGCGGGTCCGGCTCCGATGACGACGACGGGGAGCTGCTGCTCACTCATGACGGTCGGTCTCCTCAAAGTTGGTGGGACGAATCAGCGGGCGAAGGAGAGCGCGGACATCTGGTTGCGCCGCTGATGGGCCGTGGCCCGGCAGGAGCTGTCGCAGACCTGCGCACGGCTGTCGCAGAAGCTGACGCCGGCCAGGTGACGAGCCGTGCGGCGGGCCCGGGCGGCGGTGAGAGCGGTGCGGATCAGTGCGGTCACGACAACCCCTTGTTTCGATGTCTGTCTATGTCTGGAGCTTGCCACTCGTATCGACGAGTGTCAACATAGACGCATGTCGAATTCAAAGGTTGTCGAGCTGGCGGTACTGGACGCCGAGACTGTGGCGCCGTGCTGCCCGCCGCTGACAGAGCGCCCCCTCACTGCCGAAGAGGCGGTTCGGACGGCCGCGATGTTCAAGGCGCTCGGTGACCCGGTCCGGCTGCGGCTGTTCTCGCTGGTTGCCTCGCACGAAGGCGGCGAAGCCTGCGTGTGCGACATCTCCGATGTCGGCGTCTCCCAGCCGACGGTCTCCCACCACCTGAAGAAGCTCAAGGACGCCGGGCTGCTCACGTCCGAGCGCCGCGGCACCTGGGTCTACTACCGGGTGGAGCCGTCGGTGGTCGCCGCCATGGGGCAGATGCTCGGCACCCGGGACTGAGCCGATCGGACAACTTGCTCGGAAGGCGGGTGAGGGTGATGGGCACGTCGTCGTCGCTGGATCGTCAGGCGGTCCACGAGGAGCTGGAGCGGGCCCGCGCGGTGTTCCACCGGCTCCTCGACGGCGCCAGTACGGCCGACTTGCGCCGGCGCACCGAGGGCACCCGGTGGACCAACGAGCAGCTGATGTTCCACATGCTGTTCGGCTACATCCTGATGCGGCCGCTTCTGGTCCTGTTCCGGATCTTCGGACGGTTGCCGCGAGGCGTCGGACGGGTCTTTGCCCGGCTCCTCGACGCCGGGACCAAGCCGTTCGACGTCGTGAATTACCTGGGCCCGGTGGTCGGAGCGAGGGTCTTGGGGCGCCGCCGCATGGGGACCGCCTTCGACCGCGTGATCGCCTTCCTGCATCAGCGGCTCGACGCCGAGCGGGAGGCCGACTTCGCGCTCGCCATGCCCTATCCCACGCGCTGGGATCCGTTCTTCCGTGACGTCATGACCGTCGCGGACCTCTACCGCTATCCGACCCAGCACTTCGATTTCCATCGCGCGCAGCTCACCCTGACCGACAGGGACCGTTGACCGAGGGCTTCAATCCCGAGGTTACGGCGTCCCGTTGGCCAGGAGCATGCTGATCTCGCGGGCCGCGTCGCGGGCGGGGCGACCGGCGCCGACGAGGGTCGCGGAGGCCGGGCCGGTCCAGTCGCCGTATCCGAGCAGATGCAGACGGGGCTCGTCCACGGCTCGCGTCCCGACCGTTGGGATGTGGCCGCGCGGCCCGCGCAGGCACAGCGGGGCGAGGTGGGAGAGCACGGGGCGAAAGCCAGTGCACCAGATGACCGCGTCCGCCTCCGCGCGCGAGCCGTCGGACCATTCCACGCCGTCGGCCGTGAGGCGGGCGAACATCGGTGACGCCTTGAGTAGTCCCGCGTCCCGGGCCTCGCGCACGGGCGCAACGGCGACGATGTCGCCGAGGGACGCGACCCCGCCGGTGTCGCTCGTGCCGGCATCCAGCGCGCGGCGCCGGGCGGTGGCGGCGTCGAACAGGGCACGGCCGTCGATGTCGTCGGCCAGGAAGCGCGGCGGGCGCTGGGTGACCCAGGTCAGGTCGATGCCGGGGTGGGTGGCTAGGTCGGCGGCGATCTGCGCACCGGAATTCCCCCCGCCGACCACGACGACCCGCTGGCCGGTGAAGTCCGCGGGCCGCCGGTAGTTCACGGTGTGCAGCTGTCGGCCCGAGAAGAGTTCCTGACCGGGCAGGGCCGGTAGGAACGGGCGCCACCAGGTGCCCGTCGCCGAGACAACTGCTCGCGCCGACCAGGCACCCGAGTCCGTCTCGACCCGCAACGGTCCGCCGTCGCGGCGTACCGCCTGCACGCGGACCGGTCGTTGCACGGGCAGCTGGTAGCGCTGTTCGTACTGGCTGAGGTACTCCACGACGTGGCCGGCGGCCGGGTACTCCTCGCCGCTCTGGGCGGGCATGAGCCATCCGGGCAGCGAGGAGAACGCCGCCGGGGAGAACAAATGCAGCGAATCCCAGGTGTGCTGCCAGGCACCGCCGGGCGTGGGCTGTGCGTCGAGGATGACGAAGTCCAGGCCCTGGCGGCGCAGGTGGTAACCGGCGGCGAGCCCTGCCTGGCCGCCGCCGATCACCACCACGTCCGCGGTGTGTGTCACGAGGACGTCGTCACCGCACGGGCGTCGAACTTCTTGCGCCAGGCGAGCGCGACGTAGACCAGGCCGATCAGCACGGGCACCTCGATCAGCGGGCCGACGACGCCGGACAGGGCCTGGCCGGAGGTGACGCCGAAGGTGGCGATGGCGACTGCGATGGCCAGTTCGAAGTTGTTGCCGGACGCCGTGAACGCGAGGGTCGCGGTGCGGTCGTAGGCCAGGCCGAGGCCCTTGCCCAGGAGGAAAGTGCCGAAGAACATGACGGCGAAGTAGACCAGCAGCGGCAGGGCGATCCGCACGACATCCACCGGCTGCGAAGTGATCGTCTTCCCCTGCAGGGCGAAGAGGATGACGATCGTGAAGAGCAGGCCGTACAGCGCCCACGGGCCGATCTTCGGAAGGAAGTTGGACTCGTACTTCGCGCGGCCGAGCTTCTTCTCACCGACGCGGCGCGTGAGGAAGCCGGCGACCAGCGGGATGCCGAGGAAGATGACCACGTTCAACGCGATCTTCCACATGGAGATGTCCAGGCTCTGCCCGTCGCCCAGGCCCAGCCACTTCGGCAACAGATCGAGGTAGAACCAGCCCAGCAGGCCGAACGCGATGACCTGGAAGACCGAGTTCAGGGCGACCAGGACGGCCGCCGCCTCGCGGTCCCCGCAGGCGAGGTCGTTCCAGATGATGACCATGGCGATACAGCGGGCCAGGCCGACGATGATCAGGCCGGTGCGGTACTCGGGCAGGTCCGGCAGGAAGATCCACGCCAGGGCGAACATCACCGCGGGGCCGACGATCCAGTTGATGACCAGCGACGACACCATCAACTTCTTGTCGCCGGTGACCGTGTCGAGCTTGTCGTAGCGGACCTTTGCCAGGACCGGGTACATCATCACGAGCAGGCCGAGCGCGATCGGCAGCGAGACGCCGCCGATCTCGACCTTCGCCAGGGCGTCGTTCAGACCGGGGATCAGACGCCCGAGCCCGAGGCCCACGCCCATGGCGATGAGGATCCACACCGCGAGGTAGCGGTCGAGGGTGGAGAGCTTGGCGACGATGCCGGCGCCGGCCGCCGCACCCTGGCCGGTCTGCGGGGACGCGTCGGTGCGGCTCATCAGCAGGCCCTCTTGTTCTCGGCGGCGGTACGGGCCGACGCGGCGAGCTCGGCGAACTGTTCGGACAAGCCGGCCAGGACCTCGGGGCACAGCTTGTAATAGGTGAAGCGGCCGCACGGCTCCGTCTCCACCAGACCGGCTTCGCGCAGCACCTTCAGGTGGTTGGAGAGGTTGGTCTGCTTGGCTCCGGTCTCCTCCACCAGGTGCGTCGTACAGAGCGTCTCTTGGGCAAGCAGAGTGACGATTTTCAGGCGGAGCGGGTCGCCCAGGACCCGGATCACATCAGTGTCGACTGAAGTCAGCATGGACTGATACTCTCACATCACTCGGCGCTGATACCAGTCGGTGCTGATCTCCTGGGACCCACCGAAGGGGGTTCTCGTGTCCCCCTCCCCCGTCCTGCCCGATGGGCGTCTCGCCGCAGGCGCCGCCCGCCTGGCCACCGCGCACCGCGGCCGCTTCTGCGCGGAGACCGTGCAGAGGGTGATCACCGACTCCTACGAGCGCTTGGCCGCGACCGCCCGCGTCACCACGCACCTGGTCGTCCTGGCCGAGCGCCTGGCGGCCGAACGCCTGGACGCCCTGGCACACATCAAGGGGGCGCCGGGCAGCGGACTGCCCCGGGTGCTGTTCGTCTGCAGCCACAACGCCGGGCGTTCACAGCTGGCCGCGGCCCTGCTTGCCCACCGCGCCCAGGGACATGTGACGGTGTCGTCCGCCGGCACCCATCCCGCCGCAGCCATCGAGCCGGCGGTGGCCCAGGTCCTCACCGAAGCAGGCGTCCCGTCCGCGGAGGCCGCCTTCCCGAAGCCGCTGACCAACGAGGTCGTCCAGGCCGCCGACATCGTGATCACAATGGGCTGCGGCGACGCCTGCCCCGTCGTGGCCGGCCGTCGCTACCTGGACTGGCCCGTCGCCGACCCCGAAGGCGCCCCGATCGCCGTCGTGCGCACCATTCGCGACGCGATCGACGCGCACATCACCGAGCTGCTCGACTCGCTGCCGAGCATCGCCTGAAATCCCCTGTCATCACCGCCTGTTGAACTACTCGCTCCACGTTACGAAGGAAGAACCGATGCCCTCCTCCCCGCTCGCCTCCGTGCTGTTCGTCTGCGTCCACAACGCCGGGCGCTCGCAGATGGCCGCCGGATTCCTCACCCACCTCGCGGGCGACCGGATCGAGGTCCGCTCCGCCGGCTCGATCCCCGGCGACCAGGTCAACCCCGCCGCGGTCGAGGCCATGAGGGAGGTCGGCGTCGACATCTCCGACCAGAAGCCGAAGATTCTCACCACCGAGGCCGTCCAGGCGTCTGACTACGTCATCACCATGGGCTGCGGCGACGCCTGCCCGATCTTCCCCGGCAAGAAGTACCTCGACTGGGCCCTCGAGGACCCGGCGGGCAAGGGCGTCGACTCCGTGCGCCCGATCCGCGAAGAGATCAAGACCCGCATCGAGGCCCTGATCGCCGAGATCGACGCGAAGACGGAGGCATGAGCGGCGTGACTGACTCCGGCGTACGCGAGGTCGTCATCATCGGCTCCGGCCCCGCCGGATACACCGCCGCGCTCTACACCGCGCGCGCCCAGCTCAAGCCCCTGCTGTTCGGCAGCTCGATCTTCGTGGGCGGCTCACTGACCACCACGACCGAGGTGGAGAACTTCCCGGGCTTCCCCGACGGCGTCGACGGTCCGGGCCTGATGGAGAACATGCGGGCCCAGGCCGAGAAGTTCGGTGCCGAGATGGTCGACGACGACATCGTCGAGGTCGACCTCACCGGCGACATCAAGCTGCTCACCGACTCGTCCGGCACCGTGCACCGGGCGAAGACTGTGATCGTCGCGACGGGCTCCGGCTACCGCAAGCTTGGCCTGGACAAGGAGGACGCGCTCTCCGGACGCGGCGTCTCCTGGTGCGCGACCTGCGACGGCTTCTTCTTCCGCGACCGCGACATCGTGGTCGTCGGCGGCGGCGACACCGCGATGGAAGAGGCCACGTTCCTCACCCGCTTCGCCAAGTCCGTGACCGTCGTCCACCGGCGCGGCACACTGCGCGCCTCTCAGGTCATGCAGAACCGCGCCTTCGCCGACGACAAGATCTCCTTCGCCTTCGACAGCGAGATCGCCGAACTCCACGAGGAGAACGGCATGCTCGCCGGCCTGACCCTGCGCGACACCTTCACCGGCAAGACCCGCGAACTGGACGCGACGGGCCTGTTCATCGCGATCGGCCACGACCCGCGCACCGCGCTGTTCACCAGCCAACTCGACCTCGACGACGAGGGCTACATCCAAGTCGCGGCACCCTCAACCCGCACCAGCCTCGCCGGCGTCTTCGCCGCCGGAGACGTCGTCGACCACACCTACCGCCAGGCCATCACCGCGGCCGGCACCGGCGCAGCCGCCGCCCTCGACGCGGAGCGCTACATCGCTGCCAGCACAGCCGATCCGGCCAATGGCAGGCGGCCCACCGTCGCGGTCTGACACGCCAGCAGGCGCACCGGGGTGAAATAGCCAGGGATCTTCTTGGGTGGGAAGTTGGGGAAGGTCTCTCGGGCGTACTGGTGCACGAGCCGGTGCCGGGCCGCATGCTGATCCGCGAACGCTCCAGGCACAACGTGTGACGGGGTTGTTGATCGTCCAGGCGAGCTTCATCGGCTAGGGCCTGTCCGGCGGATCATGTGACCAGCAGCGGAGGGATGTCTGTTCCTCTGGTGGGCGGGGTGACCAGGCAGGGCATCGGTCCACCCGCCAACGGATCACAGGACCGACTTCGAGGTCGGGCAGCGGCTGGTCGGTGGATCGCGGGCGGTATGACGGTGTGTCTGTACGGCCGCACAGGGCGCGTGTGACTTGATCGTCGGGCGGTCCCGGCAGGGGCCTGAACACCAACCGACGTCCGTGGCACGTGCTGAGTGCCGCGCTCTGTGTCGAGGAGTCCCCATCGTGAGACCGACCCTGCACCATGCCATGTTCCCTCGACGTGGCGCGGGAGCCGCGGGTGAGCGGCGGCGCCCGGCCAGGCGTTCTGCCGTCCTGCCCGCCACGGTGGCGCTGCCGGCGGCACTGGTGGTACCCACGGCCACGCCTGCCGCGGCGGCGCCCGCGACGGTCACCTTCAACGCGGGCGCCGACCAGCCCTTCACCGTCCCGGCCGGCGTCACCCAACTGACCATCACCACCACAGGCGCCGCGGGCCAAAACGGGCCTATCGGCGGCGCAGGCGGCAACGGCGCCACCGTCACCGGCACCGTCACCGCCACCCCGGGCGCCACCCTGTCCATCCGAGGCGAGTAAGTCTGCTCTCACGCGGAGCCGTCCCCCGGGACAGGCGTACAGCAGTGAAGTACCGCAACCCAGCAGCCGCCCCCGAACGGGGCGCACTCGGGGATTCGGCCACGAAATCGTGCCAGGCGTGCCGAACCGCGATGCGCCGGACACGCCCTACTAGTTGGCGTTCATTCACGGCACTTCGACCCACTCTCCGGGCTCGCTGGAGAACTCATCCTGGGCCGCGATTGTGGGGTTCTGAATTCCAGGTCCAGCACTGGTGCATGCCGGGGGTTCCGGGACCATGGCGGCGTTCGGGATGGCGCTAGCGCAGGTATCGCAGGTGTCGGCGAGGTGCCAGGTCCGGCCGTGATCCGCTCGGATCAGCAAGAGGCGTAGAGGGCCACAGCATGGCCCCTGACGCCGGTGCCACGCGCAGGACCTTTCGCGGCATTGACAGGTGCGCAGGTGGGGCGGCAGCTGAGACTCCAAGAGGTGCCGTGTGAGGTGACGGCGAATCTCCGGGAACGTGGCAGCACCTGCCGCTGGTGCTGGCAGGAGGCAGGCGCTGCACGTCAGTACGGGCCGCCCAGCTGGACTGCTGATCGTGATGGTCCAGGCGCGTGAGGGCAGGGCGGTGGTCATCGGTCCTTCCATGCAGTGATGGACGGTCCCCGGGCCTCCTCGCGAGGTGGCTCCGAGCGCGGACACCGTAGTGCAGACCTATGCCCCAGGTGAGATGCCTGCGCACCCCCGCAAATAGGGCAGAGGTCTGCACTGTCAGGGCAGGGGTCTGCACCTTCGGATGGACGGGTGACGATCTTCCCGCCGCCGGAACCCGACCCGACGGCACTGTGGCAGTCCCATTCGCGTCTGCGCGCGGAACGCGGCTGGAGCTACGACCAACTCGCCGCCCGCAGCGGCCTGTCCTGTCGCACCCTCATCGAGATCGAACGGGGCCGCACCATCGGCTCGCTGGCCACCTGGCACGCTCTCGCCCACGCCTTCTCACTCCCGCTGGGCGAGCTCCTCGACCCGCTGTGCACCGGCCACGAACCTCCAAGCGCCCCGCGCTGACTGAGCCGTCACCAGTCACCCGAAGGGAAAGCCGGTCTCGTACACCAGTCCGCGCGCTTCTCGTGAGTCCACGTTGAAGAACCGATAGACCTCGACGCCCTGTCTGGGCAAGGTATGTCAGCCGGTCCACGGAGATGTTGTGCTCTGCCGGCTTCGAGTCTGCGCTCACGCGGACTTGGCCACCTGGACGGCGACGGGTGGGGTCTCGGTGATGACGGCGCGCGCAGCTGCTCCTGCTTCGTTGGCAGGTCAGCGAGCCCGTACCGGTCCCGAGCCACGGCGGCAGCTCGTGATCGTCTGCGCGCTGAGCAGATCAGTCGCAGATCCTCGATTCTTACTGCGCAGAAAAGAGTTCGACACGATCGTCGCTGCCTGAACGTCACGCTCAACTCGGTGATCTTCCGCACCACCGACCAGGACTGACCACCGCCGGCGCCTACATCGAGCTGACCTCCCGCCTGGCCGAGCCGGTCCTTCTGGGCCTTGCGGTCCTCGCCGTCCGCAACCGCGTCAAACGCTGCCCCACTGCCACCCGACACTGAAGCAATCGCTGCACCCGAACCCGCATGAGCCTTCGCACGTTTCAGTGCCCAGGTCACAGGCCCGCTCACTGAAATCTTCCGTGCTGTTCGACAACCCGATCGGTGCGGCGAGACGCACACCCGCGGTGCGCTGGCCTCTCCACCGCAATGTGAACCGCTCCCCGCGGCAGCCATCTCCCGGCCGCTCTGAGCCGCCAGGCATGCGAGGCCCCGGAGAAATCCGTGCCTCGCGCCAGCGTGCCGGCGCTACTGTCCCTCCCCTGATGCCGGGCTGTTGTCTCTCGGGCAGGTCCCGGTCCCCAGGCAGGCAACGAGCCGGAGAGAAAAGGGGGAGGCTTCGGGTGCTCGCGAGGCGGACACTGTGCAGTTTGAGCCGCGCGCCAGCCGCCGCACTGACCCGCCGGAGGCCGCGGGCCGCGTGCGCGGCGGCCACCGGTACGGGGCCCGTAATGCGAGCCAGGCGTCCACGCGCCACCGGGTGCCAGCCCTCGGCCACCTGCGGCGAAACGCCCTGAGGTCAATCACGCCCCGCATCACGAGTTGCAGATCTCACACCATAGATCGTTTAGGATCTGGGCAGTCTCGAAGCGCACTTGAGTCATCAACTACCGACTCAGGTGGAGCAGTTCGAGTCACCGGGCGACAACAACGATCGCCCGTTCGCAGGGGCGGGGGCCTGTGATTCGTCTCAAGAGAGGACGCGCATGCCACAGGACGTCAGGTTCGAGCTCCCCTTCAAGACCCCGGTCAGCGAGCACTTGGAGTACGCCCGAGAGCGGCATCTGCGCTGGGTCTGGGACATGGGGCTGGTACGCAGCCAGCCCGGGTTCGAGGAGTACCAGTCCTGGGACCTCCCCCAGGCCGCGGCACGCACCTACCCTCACGCCTCGGCCGACGACATGGTCGTCCTGATGAACTGGTTCAGCTTGGCCTTCCTGTTCGATGACCAGTTCGATACCGGCAGGCCCGACCGCGCGGACCGCATAGCGGAGGTCGCGCGAGAGCTGATAGCTACTCCGCTCCGTCCGGCCGGGACCACTCCACGCGTGGTGTGCCCGATCACTGTCGCCTGGGCCGAGGTCTGGTCCCGCCTCTCAGATGGCATGTCCCTGACTTGGCGGAGTCGTTTCGCTGCCTCCTGGGGGCGCTTCCTAGTGGCACACACGGAGGAAGTCGACCTGGCAGCGCGGGGTCTGGCGGGCACGCTCGGCCTCAAGGAGTACGCCGAGTTCCGGCGCCGCACGGTGGGCATCCACCACAGCATCGACGCCGGCGAGCGCAGCCGTGGCTTCGAAGTGCCGCCGCAGGTGCAGGCCCATCCGCTCATGGTCCGGATGCGCGATCTCGCCGCGGACACCATCGGGTTCATGAACGACATCCACTCCTTCGAACGCGAGAAGCGTCGAGGAGACGGCCACAACTTGATAGCCGTGCTGCACCGCGAACGCGGCTACAGCTGGGAGGAAGCCGCCGCCGAGGCATACCGGATGACCACCGACTGCCTCGACGAGTACCTCGAACTCGAAGCCCGCGTCCCTCACATGTGCGACGAACTCGGCCTCACCGCCGAGCAACGCGCCCACGTCCAGATGGGCGTGGAGGCAATTCAGCACTGGATCAACGGCAACTATGAGTGGGGCCTCATCTCCGGTCGCTACGCCGCATCGAAGGAAGGCCCCGCCGCCACCGCGGAGCTGGCAGGCAAGGGATCGTTGGACGACCTGCTCGCCGTGTGACCCACTCTCTCTGTCCGCCCGGATCGTCACGGCGGGCGGAAGGAGCACCCCACGCACGGTGCGGAGCCCGTTCAAGAGGACGGGCGGGCTCCGCGCCCACGTCAGTCGCTACACCCCGCGATGAGTCGTGTGCCGCATGCTCGTTGCCTTCACCGTGGCGGCAGCGCGGTCCTATTTCTTCACGGCAGGGCCGTAGCGGGCGAGCTGTCGCATGCAAGCGATCACAGCTTCGGGCAGTTCTGGTTGCGGCAGACTGAGCATCGCCATAGGCCTCTTCCCACGCACAGAGGTGTGTCGGGGTGGGGATCGGACTGTCTGAGGTGTTGGCCGAGCTTCGCGAGGAGCTGTACCAAGCTCAGGAGGACGGGTCGGGCGAGCAGTTCCGCTTCGAGGTCGAGAGCGCGGAGCTGGAGCTGACCGTGGAGTTCCGTGAAGGCGGCGACGGCAAGGTCAAGGTCTCCGTCGGGGCAGCAGGCGTCGAAGCGGGCGGCACTGTCGCAAGGTTCTCAGAGGTACGCGCGCTGTGATCCGGCGGAACGCTCGTCAACTGCCCGGTCGTGAACGATCGGGCTTGCTGCTCGAGTCATCACTGGCTGTGATGGGTTCGGCTGCGTCCAGTTCTCACGCGATGAGGGTGAGTTCAGGGGCCGTTGACTGAGCCCCGCAGACCCACCCCATCCAGCCGCGTTGGGCGATGTTGTGGGACGCGTTGTAGTCCGCGTGCTCAACGAAGCCGCAGGACCTACACGCGAACCGGGCCTGGGAGGGCCGGTTTCCGCGTACGGTGTGATGACACTTCGAGCATTCCTGGCTGGTGTAGGCCGGATCGACATAGACGACCGGCACCCCGGCCCGCTTCGCCTTGTAGGCGATGAACGAGCCGAGCTGGGCGAACGGCCAGGAGTGGAGCGTGGTGCGTTGGGGCTTTCTCAGCCGTGCCCGCTCGCGGATGCCCGTGAGTGTCTCCAGGGCGATCCCGCGACCGGTGCGTTCAGCCTCCGCCACGATCCGCTTCGAAATCTTGTGGTTGATTTCCTTGTTCCGCCGGGCTTCCTTGCCCGCGTACTTCTTCGCCCGCCGCTTGGCGGACTTGGTGTTCTTCTTCTGCAGCTTGGAACGCAGCTTGCGGTCACTCTCGCGCTTGCGGTTGATCCGACGCCCGCAGTGGCGCTCGCCATCGGAAGTGGCCGCGATGTTCACGATCCCCAGGTCCACCCCGAGGAACCCGACCGGATGAGAGTTCGGGGCGGCTTCGGGGATCTCGCACGTCGCGATCAAGAACCACTTCCCGCCCTGGAACACCAGGTCGGACTCACCCTGGCGGTGCGCAGCCAGGACCTCCAGCTGCTCGGCCTGCCCGGTGAACTCCACGCCCTTGAGCCGGCCCGCGGTGGTCCAGATCGACACCGTGCGTGCCTGGTGCTGCCAGGACAGCATCCGGTCGTCGTACGGCTGCGCCGCCTCGGACCGGCTTGCCCGAGGCGCGGGCGTGCCGCTTCGTGCCGGGCCGCCCGTAACGTCCCGCCCGGAGGTTCGCCTTCAAGGTGGTGTAGGCGTCGCAGGTCTTCTTGATCGCGTGCTGGGCGGCCTGCGCGCCCAGGCCCCACCTGACCCGGATCTCGGCATAGGTGTGCTTGCGGAGCTCAAGCGGACGTCGCGCGTTTTCCTCGAATGCGACCCCGGCCGCCCAGGTCGCCGCTTGATTGCAGGCGTGCAGGGTCGCCTCAAGTGCCGCCGCCTGTACGGGCGTCGGCAGCAGCTTCACCCGCACCACCAGCTTCACGATCAGCGAACCTATACACCCGGACGAAGACCCACCACACGTTCGCCCCACCTCACCCGAACGAGCGACACCCACCCCGACCCTGACCGCACACACCGCCGTAGCCCGGCTCCGCCGGAACGCCCCGGGCCGCTCCGCGGCCGTCATGGCCTGAGGCACGTCACGGCGACGCTCCGCGTCGCACCCCGTGGAGGCGATTCCTCCCGGGCGTGAACGCCCGGGGCTCCTCGCAAGAACCCACTGAAGCACCCCCAGCTCCCGGAACTTGCGATGGCCCCCCGGGGCGCCGGCAACGAGTACGGGCGACGCCGGGGAGGAAGTACCTGCGGAGACTGTGGAAGAGCGGCCAGTTCGCCCGTGGGACCGGTGACGTGGATCCTGCGCGTCTGGCTGCGAGCGGGTCCTACAGCTGGTCGCTGGGGCCGTTGAGGGAGATGAGGTCTCGGTCGGGCACGTTCACTTGTACGCCGACATCAGGGGAGCCACGTGCGTTTGTGGCTCCCCTGCGCTCACGCTCAGGTGGGCTGCGCCGCGAACTCCACCGGCAGGGCGTCGAGTCGTGCCTCCCAGGTGGAGGCCGTCGAGGTGAGCTCATCGGCTGGCACAGCCAGCCGCAGGCCGGGCAGCCGGTGCAGGAGGACGTCGACGGCGGTCTCGATGATGGCCTGACCGATGTTCTGGCCGGGGCACTCGTGTGGGCCGCCGCTGAAGGCCAGGTGCGACTGGTTGCCCTGGAGTGAGACGCCGGCGTCGGGCCTGATCTCGGGGTCGAGATTTCCTGCGGTGAGCCCGAGTACCAGGAGGTCGCCCTCCTTGAGGTGTTGGCCGCCGAGTTCCAGGTCAGTGGTGGCGAAGCGTCCTGGTAGGACGGCCAGCGGCGGCGTGTTCCACATGACCTCCTCGACGACCGTGGAGACGCTGAGCTGTCCGCTCACGAGGCCGGCGAGACGGGAGGCTTCGGTGAGGATGAGCTGGAGAACCCGGGCCAGCAGATTGCTGGTGGTGGTGTGTGCGGTGATCAGTACCAGGCGCAGGTGGCTGAGGATCTCGTCCTCGTCGAGGTCCGCGTGGTGCCCGAGGAGCCCTGTCGTGAAGTCGGCGCCTGGCTCGTCACGCTTGCGCGACGCGAGGTCTGCGAGGATCTCCATGATGCGGTCGTTGTGGGCGACGGCGTCTTCGCCCTTGATGAGCTTGGCGCAGGAGACGGCGAGGTTGCGTCCCTCGGCTGCGGGGAGCCCGAACAGCCGGGTCAGGACGAGCATCGGCAGGTACTCGGCGTAGTCACTCACGAGGTCGGCGCTGCCTGCTTCAGCGAAGGCGTCGATCTGCTTGTTGGCGAAGTGTGTGACATGGCGTCGGATGCCGCGCCCGGCGACGGTTTGCAGGCCGTCGGTCACCGCACCGCGCAGTCTGCGGTGCGGCTCGCCGTCCTGGGATACGCAGTCGGGGCGCCAGCCGAGCATGGGGATGAGCGGTGAGGTGGCTTCGATCCGGCCGTCGTTCCAGTCTCGCCAGATCCGCGAGTCGCGGCTGAACTGGCGGGGGTTGTCCAGCACGCGCCGGTTCTCCCGGTACCCGAGGACGAGCCACGCGGGGATGTCGCCGTCCAGAAGGACCGGCGCAACCGTCCCGTGCTCCTTGCGCAGGCGCGCGTAGATGCCGTGCGGGTCGATCGCTGCTTCCGGCCCGTACAGCCGCATGAGGTCGCCCCCGTCGCCGTGTGCGACGGGGCATCCGCGAGGGGCGTCAGTGCCGTTTAAGGGCTGATTGTTCATCGGGACTCCAGAGCGACGGCAGAGCGTTCCTCAGCGACCGCGGTCCGTTCCTTGAGGTGACGTATCAGAGCGATGAGGACGTCACGACTGGATTCGCGCTTGCGTGCGTCGAATTCCACGACCGGTGTGTGGGAGGAGATGTCCAGCGCGTCGCGGATCTCTTCGACCGGGTGGTCCTTGGAGTCGGGGAAGCGGTTCAGCGCGATGACGAAGGGGACGTCCTGGCGTTCCATCTCCTCGATGGCGCGGAAGCTGGAGGCCAGCCGCCGGGTGTCGACCAGGACAACAGCGCCGAGGGCGCCTTTGAACAGGCCGTTCCACAGGAACCAGAACCGCTCCTGGCCCGGCGTCCCGAAGAGATAGAGGACGAGCTCCTCGTTGATTCCGATCTTGCCGAAATCCAGGCTGACGGTGGTCTCCGCCTTGTCCGCCACACCGATCAGGTTGTCGACGCCGGCGCTGGCCTGGGTCAGCGCCGCCTCGGTGGTGAGCGGCGTGATGTCGCTGACCGAGCGCACCAGCGTGGTCTTGCCGGTGCCGAAGCCACCGGCGATCATCACTTTCACCGAGCGGGTGCCTCCGCTCTGCTGCCGGTCGGGATAGTCAAAGCTTTTGGAGTGCACTCAGAACCTCCTCGAGGAGCTCAAGGTCCGGCCCGCTTCCGGTGCTTGAGGCCGGGATGGGGTTACGGGCTTCAACGCGGCCTGCGTCCAGGAGATCGGCCAGGAGCACCGCGACAATGTGGAAGGGCAGGCCGAGATGGGCGCCGATTTCGGCTACGGCCAGCGGGTCGCGGCAGCGCCGGATGATCTCCTCGTGCTCGTGCTGCATCCCGGGTACGGGGGCGGTGCGGGAGACGATGAGGGTCGCCACGTCAAGGCTTGAGGCCGGGCCGTCCGGTCCGCTGCGGCCGCCCGTGAGGACGTAGTAGCGCTCGAGACCGGACGGGTCCGTGGGCCGGGAGGCACTCATCCAGAATTCTCGTCCAGGCGCGGAGTTGTGCCCAGGAGCTCGCCCATCCTGTGGGCGCAGTCCATCATCTGGTGGCCGAGAACACCCTGGTCGAGGCCTTCCTTGGCTAGTACTCCCAGGTACGTCTCCACGCCGGCTCTCACCACGAAGAGGTGGCCTCCGTCGACCTCGATCATCGCGAGGCGTAGCTGGCCTTTCTTGGGGAACTGCTGGGCCACCGGCTGGGCGAGTGCCTGCAGGCCCGCGACGACGGCGGCGAAACGGTCCACGTCATCAGGATCCTCGGCACCAAAGGATGTGATGGCCGTGCCGTCACTGGAGGCTACGAGAGCGAACCGGATTTCCGGGATGCTCTCCGTGAGGTCACGCAGCGCCCAGCTCACGTCGGTTGATTGAGTCATCGGGACTAGTCGCTCTCTTCAGTGTCACGTCCGGCGCTCTCGCCGCTGCCAGCTGCGTCGCGGTCCGCGTTCCTCTCGCGCGGCGGGCCGCTCTGCCGGCCTGCGGTGGCGAAGGCGGCGAGGCCGTCGAAGGACGCCTCCGACGGCACATCCGACGCGGCCTCGTCGGTGTGCACGGCGTGCCCGAGCAGCTCTGCCTTAGCGCTGCGCAGGCCCTTGCGCCGGGGCAGGCCGCCGGGGGTGGTGTCTGTGGCCGCGGAGGCGGGGACCGGGGCGGGTTCGGCGCTCGGCTCTGCCACTGCGGCCGCCGCAACGGGCTTGGGCGCGGCGGCGGGAAGGGGGCTGAAGTATTTGTGGGGGACAAGAATGACCACCGAGGTGCCTCCCCAGGGGGAGTCGGTGAAGGTGACGCGGATGCCGTAGCGGCGCGCGAGGATGCCCACCACGCGCAGGCCCAGGTTGGCATTCTCGGAGATCCCGCCGAGGCCGGGGCCCGCTGCGGTGCCCGCGAGGGCCTGTTCGGCTTCGCGTTGCTTCTCCTCGCTCAGGCCCTTGCCCGCGTCCTGGATCTGGATGCCGACACCGGCGGGGACCTGCCTGCCGGATACCTGCACCGGCTCGGAGGGCGGCGAGTAGCGGGCCGCGTTGTCCAGGACCTGGGCGAAGATCAGCGTGAGGTGGTCCACCAGCCCGCCATCGACGCCGAGCTCGGGCAGGGCGTCGACCTTGACACGGTCGAAGTCCTTGATCCGGCCCTGGCCGCCTCGGACCACGCTGAGGAGCTTTTGCGGCTCCTGCCACTGCCGTCCGGGACGGACCGAGCCACCGAGCACGGCGACGCTGGCCGCGAGGCCGTCGGCGGGTCCCAGCCGCTGATCCAGGTCCATGAGGCCCTTGGCAACCGCTGGCCTTTGTCCGTGTTCCGTCTGCAGATCATGCAGGCGGCCGCGCACGCCGCTGATCAGGGCCTGGAGGCGGCTGGCGATGCTGACGACGGAGTGCTCGGCTGAGGTCGCGCGGTCGAGCTGTTCCTCCACGGCGATCAGTGCGGTGCGCAGAACCTTGCGCACCCCGGCCCGCAGTTCGGGCGTAGCGGCCGGCTCGTCGACTTCGGCCAGGACGTCGTCGATGGCGTCACCGGCCCGCAGACGCTCAAGCGCGCTCGGCAGATGCGCGTCGGCAAGTCGCGCGAAGACGGCCTGCTGCCTCTCGGCTTCAACGCCCAGCCTCGCTTCATGGGTCTGCGTCTCTTCAGCGAGGTGGGCCTCCAGGGCGGAGCGCTCAACGGCGAACTCCTGCCTCAGGCCCGCCACATGTTCTTCCCACTTCTGCTGGTGCTTGGCCTGCTGTTCCTGGTGGTGCTTGGCCTGCTGCTGGAGCTCGGCCCGTGCGGTGATGGCGTCAGCGGTGCTTCGGCCTAGCTCGGCCCGTGCGGTGATGGCGTCAGCGGTGCTTCGGCGTAGCTGGGCCTGGGCTCGCACGAGGAGCCATACGCAGGCGGAGCTGGCCGCGGTGGCCGCGACGCCGGCGAACGTCGCGGGTATCTGGACCTGGTCGGGTCCCACGACAGCGGTGAAGACCGTTCCAGCGCCTAAGGCCGATGGCATCAGCCACCAGCTCTTCCAGGCGCCGGGTGCCTGAGCCACCGGGGGCGGAGTGGCTTGTTCCATCTGGATCCTTCGCAAGCAACACGATCGGACAGGGGGTGTGTGCGGGCGCCGCATGCGTCGGGGAACGCAGCGTGAGGCAGTCGAGTGAGGTGTCGTCAACTCGCAGCGCCGCAGGGGAGCTTATCGGTTGTGAGATCGAAAGGATCAACTCCCCTACCCGTACTGACGGGTATTCGATCATGTTCAGACAGGAATGCTCGTGTCGACAAATCCCCTCACTGACAATGCAGTTGCCAAGAGAGTTCGGCGACTGAACGTTCGGCGGTGATCAGATCGCTGGGGTAAGCAGCGATCAGCAGGGGCATGCATGCCACGCTCGACCCCACTCGGAATGATCTTGAGGAGACGTACGCATGAGTCGCCTGTCGGGTTCCCCCACCGCGGCACCCACCGCGCCCGGCCGCTTGCCCCTGATCGGACACGCCCACCAGCTGGCCCGCCGCCCGCTGGACTTCATGGATTCCCTGCGCCGGCACGGGAGCGTCGTGCGGATCCTCCTCGGACCCACCCCCGCCTACGTGGTGACTGACCCCGCCGTCACCCGCAAGGTATTGGTGACGGAGGTCGAGACCTTCGCCAAGGGCGGAAAGATCATCGACGCGCTGCGGGTCTTCTTCGGCGACGGACTCGCCACGATCGCCGACGGCGACCTGCACATGAAGCACCGCCGCCTGATGCAGCCCATGTTCAACAAGGCGCACATCGCCACCCGCGGCGACGTCATGATCAACCATGTACGAGCGGCGACCGGCGCCTGGACGCCCGGGGTCGCGCGCGAGACGTACGACGACATGAACGATCTCGCCCTCTCGACCTTCCTGGTCGCCCTCTTCGGCTCCGGTCTGCCCGACCATGTAGAGGAAGAGTTCACGGACCTGATGCCGGCGATCATGCGCGGCACGATCCGGCAGACGATCCTGCCGGGCTGGGTGACGAAACTGCCGTTGCCGGCGAACCGCGCGCACGAGCAACGCGTGGCGCGCCTGCGGGCGTTGATCGACCAGGCGATCGACCACCACCGCGCGCAGCTGTCTGCCTCGGCACCGGCCGCCTCCGAGGTACCGACCGGCTGCCCGGCGCACCAGCCGGCTGAACAGGCCACATCGGGTGGGCTGTTCTCCACTCTCCTCACCGCCGACGATCCCGAGACCGGGCCGCTCTCGCATCAGCAACTCCAGGACGAGGCGATCACGCTGCTCACGGGTGCCATCGAGACCACGGGCACGACCCTCGCCTGGGCGCTGTACGAGATCAGCAGGAACCCGGCGGTCGAGAAGAGCCTGTACGCGGAGCTCGACGCGGCCTGCGGCGACCGGCCGCTCACCCAGGAGGACCTGGCTTCCCTCCCGTACATGCGCAGTGTTCTGAAGGAGACCATGCGGATGTACGGCCCTGCGTGGCTGGTCACGCGCACCACGACGCGCCCGGTCACGCTGGACGGCCACCCGATACCCAAGGGCGCGGACGTCATCTACAGCCCGTACGTCCATCAGCACGACCCCGAGGTCTACAGCAATCCGGGCACCTTCGACCCGGGCCGCTGGGAACCCGAGCGGGCAAAAAGCGTCAACCGCTCCTCGTTCCTGGCCTTCGGCGACGGCCGCCGCAAATGCATCGGCGAGGAATTCGCCTGGACAGAACTACTCATCATCCTCGCCACGGTGCTCCAGCGCTGGCGGCTGACGCTCACCTCGGCTCCCCCGCGCCCGCAGGCCATCGTGACAGTCAAGCCGGACAAGCTGTCGATGACGCCCAACCCGCGTACGGCCTAGGCCTACGCCGGCCGCCGCCGCAGCCGCAGCCGGTGCGCACGAAAACGTGCGCGCCGTCGTCCAGCCCGATCGGGGTTCCGGCCGGGCTCCTCCGTGGCACCAGGCCGAGTGGCTGGCGGCCACGGGGTCCATGCTCAGCTGGGGGCAGACGTTGCAGCAGACGGACGCAGTGGCAGTTCGTGGGCGCCCCGGACCCGATGACCGCCACGGTGTGCATCCCCTGTCGGTGTGAGGTCTCAGGACTTCCTTGCCGGTTTGTCGTCAGGAGATCCATGCCGATCCGCAAGAGGAATGCCTCGATCCCAGCTCAACTGACCACACTGATCAACGACATCCTGGGAGTCGAGGATCCGCGCGAGGGCGTCACTCCCTCGGCGGAGGAGTTCAATCGCGCGCTGAAGGAGGCTTTGTGAGCTTGGCTCGATGTGAGCGTGAACGGATGCGCGCAGCGAGACGGGGAGGCGCGATTGGCGCCCCTGCCGCCCTTGGCTGGCCGGCGTCTGGCTCCTCGCGCTGACCTTGCTGGGCACGCTGTCATTCGGCACCGCCTCCCCCAACCCGGTCCAACGAGGCGAAGGTGCCCCGTTCCAGCCCCTCGTCTACCCACTCGATCTCTTGATCCCCATCGGCGGACTGGGGCAGCGCACAGCGTTCGTGCTGGTCTCCGACGGTCATTCGTGCCAGCCAGTCGGCCACTGAGACATCCCCCTTGTCCGCGACCACCATCCCCAAGGGCACCGACCTCACCGTCCACACTCGTGGCTTCGCTCACTTCTTGCGACAGCGTTTGTTCACGAGTTTTGGCGTCATCGTCCGGCCGAGGGCTTCGCGGATCGTCACGAGTTTTGAAGGCATCTGCTGATTGAGGCGAGTTGGGTCGGCGGGCGACAGGACCGTCACAGGCTTCGAAGATCACTTGACCTTGCCCCAGGGGGAGAGACGACGGTGTCCATGTCGATCACATGAGCGGGCGATCTGTGCTCGCTGGTCAGGCCAGGCCGAAGAGGGGGAGTTCGCGTGAGCGAGACCTGCGTCATTCTCGACATCGGCGGCGTGCTGGAGATCGCGCCGGAAACGGGATGGGTGCAACGGTGGGAAGTGCGGCTGGAGCTGCCGCTGGGCACTGTCCAAGAGCGGATGCGCGACGTGTGGCGGGCTGGGAGCGTCGGGAGCGTCAGCGAGCGAGAGGTGCACGAGCAGGTAGCGGCCCGTTTGGGGCTCGACGCGCCCCAGGTTGAAGACTTCATGGCCGATCTCTGGGCGGAGTATCTGGGGACGCCGAACGAGGAACTCATCGGCTATGTGCGAGGGCTGCGCGGAAGCTGCAGGCTCGGCATCCTGAGCAACAGCTTTGTCGGCGCCCGGGAGCGGGAGACGACGCTGTATCACTTCGACGAACTGGTGGAGCAGATCGTCTACTCGCACGAGATCGGCATTGAGAAGCCTGACCTGCGTGCCTTTGAGGCGGCATGCGCCAGCTTGAACGTGCGGCCGGGGAACTGCCTGTTCATCGACGATGTCGCAGACAACGTTGAAGCCGCCCGGGCGGCGGGCATGCAGACGCATCTGTTCGAGGAAAACGCCCGGACCATCACGCGCATCGCAGCTCATCTGGACGCCGGGCCCTTGGTCCCAGGGCGTGTCCCGCCCGGATGACGTCGGCCTGGCCGGTCTTCAGCGGTTGCCGGCCAGGCGCTGAAGCAACGCGTCGGCACCGGGCGACCGGACAGATCCCAGCGGACCGGCTCGATATCGAACGCACCACCTTGCACGTCCTCCCGCTGGAGCCGCTGGCGCTCACGCTGGGCGAGGAGCAGGTGGTCGGCTCGGACCGCACCGTCAGCTTCAACTCGGTGCGCTACTCGACCCCGCCCGGCTACACCGGCGCCAGGGTCTGGTGCCGGGTCGTCGGCGAGGAGCCGTCGATCACGGCCCGCACCAGCTCCGGTGACCTGTCGGAGATCTAACGCCACCAGCTGTCCACACCTGGCGTCCCGCAGATCATCGATGCGCACTGCCCCGAACACCCTGACGGCCGCTCGGTCCATCAGCCCAGGCTGCGACCGCGCTCGGAGGCGAAGGTCGCGTTCGTTGGCATCGGCCCGGGAGCTGGGCGCTGGCTGAAGGAGGCCGGACCCGCCGGGGTGTCCCGGATCCGCGCCAAGATGGCGGTGCCGTCCGGGTACAGCAGAGCCGACGATTCGGCCCGGCGAAGGAGCGCATCCGAGGCATCCACGTGCCGCTCCCTCGCGGTCGTCGAGCCATCACCTCATGGCTTCAATATTCGCATTCCACTTATTCATCGCACTACCTGCGCCTTGGTGCCACAGGTGGCTTAACCTCTCGCCCAGCATTCACTCAAGTTCGCTCATCGAGTGCAGCTGCGTGAACTCGTCAGCGAGCATGCCCATCACAACGAGATCATGGTGGCGGCCGGCAAAGAAGGGCCTTCCCCCGTGATGGTGGACACGCTTCGTTGATCACGCGGCGAGCGTGAGCTTAGCCGCGTGGTGTCGGCTGTTCGTATTCGTTGGGGCTGAGGTGGTTGTTGGCGGAGTGTCGGCGGCGGGTGTTGTAGCGGGCCAGCCAGACAAATACCGTCCTTCTGCAGGTGCCGGCGTCGCCATAGTCGCGGGCGCCCTGGAGGGTCTCGCGTTTCAGGGACGCGTGGAAACTCTCGCAGGCCGCGCTGTCCGCGCTGGTGCCGACCCTCCACGAAGGAAGGCCCGCAGCACCGTCTGCTGGCGCCTGCCAACAACCACCAACCTGCCGGGTCCACCCGCATCCACCCCAGCCCCCAAACGGCCGCCCCGCACAAAGGCTCAACCCTCAATGCAGGGTGCAACCATCACTCGATGGGAACATGAGCCATCACCCATGCGTACTATCGCTACACCACCATTCGCCGCCGCAATACATGAACAAGCGGGCTCCCCTACCTCAGTAGCACTCACGGTGATGCGCCATTGCTGCCGAATTGAAGAAAGGCCAACACCATGACTGACAACCCCGTCACCATCACCAGCGTGACATCTCAGTACGCCACTCAGGTCGCACAGGACCTCGAGCTCAATACCAAAGAGCAGGAACGCATCGGCGCGGAGCTCTCCGCCCTGCAGGCGCAGTTGCGCATCCTGCAGGACGACCAGAGCGTGCTGCACAGCATCCAAAAGACGCTCGACAGCCGACCGGCATCTGCGCCGACAACCCCGGAGCCTTCGACGTCCCTCCCACAGCAGGCATCCGGCAAGAACACACCTACCCGACGTGCCCCGTCCAAGACTGCAGCCAAGGCCCCCAGCGCAAAAAAGACCACTGTGCAGGCCAAGAAGGACAAGACCCAGGGCGCAGAGCCGAAGGCGGCTACGGCATCGGCGCAGCCCACGCTGATCGCGCTCATCCGCACCCACCTCGACCAGCAGAAAGCACCCCGTTCCGCGGCAGAGGTCACCTCGGCGCTCGCTAAGGCCCACCCCCAGCGCAACATCAAGTCGACCGTCGTGCGCACCACGCTCGAGAATCTTGTCGCCAAGAGCCAGACTCATCGATCGAAGCAGGGCGGCTCGGTCTTCTACACGTCAGTTGCCGTGCAGACCGCGACTGAAAAGGCCCCGGCTCCCGCGCTGCCCCAAACCGAGCAGGACAGCAACAAGCGCGAGAAGGCCGACGCGGTCAGTTCGTAGCCGTCGAGGACATCCGAAGAAGCCAGCTCTCGGCGAGCAGCCAAACGAAGTACCCGGCCACGCGGCCGCGGTCGCGGCGGCCTGTGTCGCTGCGCCAGCCCGGTGTGAAGGCGTTCAGCCAGGCGGCCAGCGTGTCGCGTAGGTAGGGGTAGCGGTCGGCGTGGCGGCGCCAGGGGGCGTCGGCGCGCAACCTGCCGCACGCCGCGACCGTGGCACGGACAACTCCCGAACTGTTGCAGGCCCGCGATCGACCCCTCGTTGGCCGGACAGGTCTCTCTGCGCATCGCTCAGCCTCAGTGAGCACGAACGAGGGCTGGCAAGAATGGGCAGCTCAGCAACTCCCATCCTTCTCCGAACGCTGACCCCCTCCGCCAACGCGCCAACAGGCGCCCCTATAAAACTCAGTTGAAGCGAGAACTCGCAGCTCAGCGTTTCTGCTCTGCTCACCCAGATTGGTCCGCGACAGGGGAGCGGGGCCCGCCGAAGCCGGATCAGGCGCGCAGGGTGACGCCGAAACGGGATCTCATCCGCCGCAGTTCCCACAGCGAGACGGCGGTCACCGACAGTGGCCCGCCCAGCGTGGAGCCGAACTGGACGATGGGCGGGCCCCCCGGCATGCCGTCGCCGGTCAGGTTCAGGACCGCGAACACCCACACCAGCGCCATGGTGAGGACGGGCGGCAGCATCGGGTGGACCTGGGCGCTGTTGAAGGCACTGCGGGCCGAGTACAGCGACGCCATGAAGAAGAAGGGAAAACCCCACGCGACCACGACGAGCGCGACGACGGCCAGTACGTATTCCCACCAGCTCTTCCCGTCGCGGTCGTCAACGGTCAGGGCCGTAAGGACGAGGACTCCGCCGATGACGGCCAACGTCAACACGTACCAGCCGACCGCCTTGAGCGGA
The DNA here is from genome assembly GCF_035918235.1 of Streptomyces sp. NBC_01445. Classification (NCBI taxonomy): domain Bacteria; kingdom Bacillati; phylum Actinomycetota; class Actinomycetes; order Kitasatosporales; family Streptomycetaceae; genus Streptomyces; species Streptomyces sp. NBC_01445. The sequence goes on from NZ_CP109486.1 coordinate 646,057, forward strand.
GCCCGCAGCCGGGAGCGCAGATGCGGCCGCAGGTGCGGGGGCGCGTAGTAGATGAATCCGATGATGACCAGGGGCGCGGCGACGATCAGCACGAACGGGGCGATCATGAGTTGGGCGGCACCGCCGTACGCCGCGTCCTTCCAGCGGTTCGGATCCACGTTGTAGGCGAGGATCAGGGCCATGGTGGCGGCGGCACCGAGCACCGTGCGGGCCAGCTGGACGCGGTCCACGGTCCGGTCCACGATCCGGCCTTCACCCTCCTGCGCGAAGAGCCTGGTGGCGACGCGGTGCGCGGAGCGCAGGATCGCGCCGACGAGCCCGAAGGGAGACACGTACGACAGGCAGCCGCGGGAACGCCGGACGGCGGGCCTCGTGGGCTGGGGGCCGTAGGGGTACGGGTTCGGGTACGGAGACTGGTTCGGATACGGGCCCGGATTCGGTGGTGGCGGACCGTACGGGCCGCCCTGCGGTGGTCCGTAGGGAGCGCCCCAGCCGCCCTGGCCTCCCGGCCCGTTGCCGCCAGGCTGACCCGGGCCGTTTCCCGGCCCCCATCCCCCCGTAGCCATCCCGCTCCCCGTTCACTTTCGGTCAGTTACTGTGTGGCGCCCTGTGGCGCCACGGCGCAGTGTATTGACGTCCTCCCCCGCTGAAGCAAGGGGATTCCTAGCTCACTTTGCCTGGCACCTAGCAGGTGGCAGGGCTTACAAGATCAGCACTAGCCGGGTTGAGACCAGCCCGGACGAGCATCACGCGGGCGGAGTTCTTGTCCCTGGGGGACACGGTTCCGCACGCGGTGCACGTATACATTCTCTCGGAGAGAGGCAGGCGATGCTTGGCTCTCGCATCGCAGTGCGCACAGTCCATCGTGGTGTACGCAGGGCTGACGAGGTGCACAGCCCGGCCGTGTTTACGGGCCATCTCCACCAGGGCGCTCTTGGTCGCGCCGATCGCAGCGTCAGCGGCCTTGCGGGCCATCGTCGACTTCGCCAGGAACTTCGGGCGGAAGTCCTCTACCGCCAAGGCATCGTGGTCGCGGACCACACGCTTGGCCCACTTGCGGGCGGTGTCCTGACGCTGCCGGGCCACCTTCTTGTGCAGCTTCGCCGCCTGCTTCTTGGCGCCCCTGTAGCCGTTCGAACCGGGCCGGCCCTTCTTCGGCTTCCTGCGGGCCATCATCCGCTGGTAACGGGCGAGGCGCTGCGCGGCCTTGCGGCCATGCTCGGGATGGGGAAGATCGTAGTCGTCGGATGTGGTGACCGCGGTCTCCTTCACACCCCAGTCGATGCCGATCACGCAACCGGTTTCGACAAGCGCCTGGATGCTGGTGGCGACAACGAACGAGGCGTACCAGTGGCCGAGACTGTCGCGGTAGACGCGCACGCTGGACGGCGGCTCGGGCAGCTCACGCGACCACACGACCGTCGCCCCGATGCCGCCGGCCAGATGCAGACGGCCGTCTTTCACCCGGAAACCGCGCTGGGTGTAGTTCAGGCTCGGGTCGACCTGATGCTTCTTCTTGTACTTTGGCATACCGGCCCGCTGCCGCATCGGCAACCGGGCCTTGATGTCTTTCAGCGCCTTCGCCCGGGACTTCGCGAAGTCCCGTATCAACTGCTGCTGCACCACGCTGGAGCCCTCACGCAGCCACGCGTTCGCGGTACGGGCCGCGGTCAGCATCTTGTCGAGCTGCGCCGGGCCACACGTTGTCTTCTCGCCGGTGGCCTTGTTGTGCAGATGCACGGCCTTCGACTTGGCCACCGACTCGTTCCACACCCAGCGGCAGCGCGCCCATTCCGCTTCCAGCGCGCGGACCGCCCTGGACGACAGACGCAGCCGGAAAGTGTAGCGGGCATGCCCGCCACCTGCCGCCAACGCTCCGATCGTCATGAAACACAACCTATCTGGGAGGACTGACAGTTGAGCACAACCGATCTCGCTGGGGTTCCTCACCATCACGCGAGATGGACCCGCCGGATCGCCCCGACGGCAATCCGGCTCTTTCTGCCCTGCTCCCCAGGAGTCCGATATCTCCCCGGCCCAAAGGCCGGGGCGTCCTCGGAGGAATCCGATGAATCAGAGATCGTCGGGCAGGAGTGTGAAGATCAACTCCGTTGCATCGTCGAGCAAACGCGGTTCGTGCTCGTGCATGGCCGGGTCGGCTGCCCTTTTGTCCTTGGCCTGTGCGAGGCAATGAAGGTTGGCGTCTGCCAGGCCGGTCTCAGGTGTGAGACGTGCCAGGAGGGAGGTCAGTACTGCACGGGCGATCAGCGCCTCAGCTGCGGCGTCCACCGCAACCTGCGCCAGGATCAGGGATGACATGGCCCAGTCCAGTGCAGGCGGGCCGTGGCCGGTGTTGCACCAGTCGATCACCACCGGACCATCAGGGGTGAGCATGACGTTGTCCGGGTGCAGATCGAGGTGGAGGGTGCGCACCGTCGGATCGGCGGCGTCCGGGCCGGGGATTGCGTGCAACTGGTGCAGTAGGTCGGCGAGTATCGCTCCCGCTCTTTCGGCCGTGATGGTGCCCTGAACCAGTGCCTGCAACATGGTCGGACCACGCAACCGCCGAAGCACTAGATCCGTGGAGGCCGCTCCGTCTGCCGCTTCCCGCACAGCTGGTACCGGGTAGCCGCGCTCGAAGAGGTAAGTCATCACGGCGGCTTCGGCAGTGGCATCCCCACCGTCTCGATAGCGGCGCAGCGCCCAATGGTCATCGATCGCGAAGACGTCCGCGCTGCGGCCGGAGCCGAGCAACTCTCCCATCCTCATGCCGAGCAACCTACAGGTGGTGACATCAAGTGGCATTGTTGCTGGACAGGTTACATATGCGCGGAATTCTCGACTCAGAGGACTAGGGCCTGTCTCCCCGATCACGTGCGGCTGGGGCTTGTTCCGTCACGAGTGACGTGACCGGTATCAGGATGCGAAGCGGCCGATTGAATCGAGGAGTTGGAGTTCGTCCGGTGTGAGCCGGAGTGCGCCCGCTGCCACGTTGTCGACGAGATGTTCCGGGTTGCCCGTGCCGGGGATGGCCAGCACATGGGCACCTTGCTGCAGGATCCATGCCAGGCGGACCTGCGCAGGTGAGACGCCGCGCGCGTGAGCCACAGCTTGGACCTCGTCATGCTCGGCCTGGACGGCTCCGGCCTCGCGGCCTTTCCCGGCGATGGAGAAGAAGGGCACGAAAGCGATGCCGCGCTCTGCGCATGCCCGGAGCATCGCCTCCCCGCTGGGTGCGTCGATGCCGTAGCGGTTCTGGACGCAGACCACCGGTGCGATCTCCTGGGCCTCGGCCAGGTGTTCTTCGCGGGCGCCGGAGATGCCGAGGTTGCGGACGAGCCCGGCGTCGCGCAGTTCGGCGAGAGCCCCGAAATGCTCGCTGATGGAGTCTTGGCCCATGAGGCGCAGGTTGACCAGGTCGAGGTGGTCGCGGCCGAGTTGGCGCAGATTTTCCTCGACCTGGCCGCGCAGTTGGTCGGGCCGCGCCGAGGTGGCCCACTCGCCGTCGGCGTCCCTGGCCGGGCCGACCTTGGTGGCGATGACGAGATCGTCCGCATAGGGCGCCAGCGCCGAGTTGATCAGCTCATTGGCGGAGCGCAGCCGGGAGAAGTAGAACGCCGCGGTGTCGATGTGGTTGACGCCGAGCTCGACCGCGCGGCGCAGTGTGTCGATCGCCTGGCTGCGGTCTCTGGGGGTGCCCTGGTGGAATGCGGCGCTGCCGGTGAGGCGCATGGCGCCGAAACCGATCCGGTTGACCTTGAGGTCACCGAGCATCCATGTGCCGGCGGCTGCCGCAGAGACCGTTTGGGACGTCATCTATTCCATCAGCTCCATCTGATCGGCCGTCGCCTTTCGACGGTTCAAGGCGTGGCGGTCCTGGAGTATGCGCAGGTGGCAGGTGTAACGGGAAGGCGCGGAGCGTTGGGGGAATGTCACAGCGTGACCGGGAATCCTGGCTACGTACTGCGAGTTGTTACTGGTGAAGCATTCGTCCATGAGCGCCCCTTGTCAGGAGCGAAGCCAGATAAGGAGCGCGGCAGCTGTGACGGTGCCGAGGTAGACATATCCGTGCTTGTCGTAACGGGTGGCCACGGCTCTGAACTGTTTTAGCTTTCCGATGGCCCGCTCCACCGTGTTGCGATCTTTGTATCGGGCCTTGTCGAATCCCGGGGGCCGTCCGCCGCGTGAACCGCGGCGCAGGCGGGCGGCCTTGTGGTCCTTCTTCTCTGGAATCACGTGCCGGATGCCGCGCTTGCGGAGGTAGCCGCAGATCTTGCGGTTGCTGTACGCCTGGTCGGCGCTCACGCTGTCTGGCGTGCAGCGGGGGCGGCCGAGCCCCTTCTGGGGAACGCGGATCTGGTCCATGACCGGCTCGAACTGGGTGCAGTCTGCCCGCTGCCCCGGCATGATGAGCAGGGCCAGCGGCCGGCAGCGGCCCTCCGCAGCAACATGGATCTTCGTGGTCAGGCCGCCGCGGGACCGGCCGATCTTTTCGCCAGGCTCACCACCAGCGGCAGTTGCTGAACCGATCTTCGCGGGGCCCCTTTTGAGGAGCCCCGCAGCGACGGCGGCGGGCCTTCGGCGCGCCCGCGGCGTGCTGGTGCGCACGCACGACGGTGGAGTCGCCGTTGATGTCCCAGTCGATGTTATCTTCCGCGTCGGCGGCGGCCTGAACATGTCGCAGAAGCATCTTCCAGGTGCTGTCGGGCGACCACAGCGCATGCCGTTTGTGGACGGTTTCCACGGGCCGCAACGCTCCGGCAGCTCGCGCCACTGCACTCCGGTGCCCAGCCGGTGAATGATCCCGTTGATCACCTGCCGGTGATCCCGCCAACGGCCACACCGGTTGTTGCTCACCGGCAACAACGGCTCCAGTACAGCCCACTCGTCGTCCGACAGATCCCCCCGACTCATCATGATCAGAACAACGGCTACCTGATCGAAGAGACACGCCCTAGTGTCCTGCGCCGCGGAAGCTCCGCCGATGAGTTTCCGGCGGTTGTGCCGTCTACCCGTCGACGAAGGGAGCGCACCATGCGCAAGATCATCGTTTGCACGTTCCTGACGCTGGACGGCGTCATGCAGGCGCCGGGCGGTCCGGACGAGGACGCTGAGAGCGGCTTCGAGCACGGCGGCTGGCAGAAACCGGTGGACGACGACGAGGTCGGCACGGCCATCGCCGGTTGGTACGAGGACTCCGACGCGATGCTGCTCGGCCGCAAGACGTACGAGATCTTCGCGTCGTACTGGCCGACCGCCGATCCCGACAACCCGTTCACCAGTCGGATGAACAGCATGCACAAGTACGTGGCGTCTCGGACCCTGACGTCCGTCGAGTGGCAGAACTCCACGCTGCTGGAGGGCGACATCGTCGATGCCGTACGCAAGCTGAAGGCGTCCGACGGCGGCAACATCAACGTCGTCGGCAGCGGCGACCTCGCCCAGAGCCTCATGCAGCACGGCCTCGTCGACGAGTACCGGCTGACCATCCATCCGGTGATCATCGGTACCGGCAAGCGGCTGTTCGCCGACGGGGCGATCCCCACTGCGCTGGAGCCGGTCAGCGTCTCGACGACGAAGGGCGGCACCATCGTCGGCGTCTACCGGCCGAACGGCAAGCCCAGCTACGACAGCTACTGAGCGGTTTCGTTCGGATCACACCACGAGGAGGACGTCCGTCATCGGTGGACCGCGAGACGGCAGCGAAACGGTTTCTTGCCCCGGGCTGGAACCGATCTTCACCGAGATCGGTTAGTGGTGGGAGAGTGCGGGACGTCGTGTCCCCGGCGGGTATGACGAGGCGCGGCCCCGGTCAGCGGAACCGGGTTCCCCGGCCGGGGCCTGAGCGGCCTCGCTGCATCGCGATCGTCAATCTCTTTGAGGCAGCTGGGGCTTGATCCTGAAGAGCTCGCCGCCGACTTGGCCGGTGAGGTCGTGGGGGTCGCTGGGGTCGTCGAGAAGGACGGGACCACGCACACCGTCCGTATCGATGCCATCTCAGGGAAGGTGATCCAAGTCCGTCGTCGAGACCGGCCAGGACTCCGGTGACAAGCGTGAGATGGCCGACCGGATCGCCCGTGCCACGCAGTCGCCGCAGGAGGCGGCCAAGGTGGCCACGGACAAGCAGAAGGGCACGGTCACCGTCGATCTCGAAGTCGGTCTTGTTCCAGTCCTTGGTGACGACGTCGAGATGACAGTCTTGGTTGTCAAAGGGCACCATCACCCGTGAGGAGGTCGACCACGACTGACACGTTGCCGCCGTGGGAAGCGGGTGAGCCGGCCTCTCACGAGCACAGCTCCGGCGGCTGGAGCTACCTCAGGGGGCCGCACCGCCGTCGTCCTTGTCAGCGCGTGGCCTGCGCCGTGGTGTGGTCCAGCCCCAGCCGTAGTGCGTCGCGCTCCGGGCGGATGCTGGCAACAGAGAGCAGGCCGGCGAGGACCATGACGAGGGCGGCGACGAGGAAGGCGGTCGTATATCCGGATGCCCTGGTGTCCGCAGCGTCGATGAGGTGGCCGGTGAGGGAGGGCGCGACGAGACCGGGGAGGGTGCCGGTGGCGGCGACGATGCCGAAGACGGCGCCGCGTTGGGCGGTGGGGACGACTTCGGCCGTGGTCATGTAGTGCAGAGGGATGGCTACGGCGACGGTGCCGAAGGCGAGCGCGATGAGCAGCAGGCGAGGCAGGGTTGAGTTGATGAGCGGGAAGGCGGCCATGGCGGCGCCGCCTACGCAGACTGCGATGCCTTGTGTCGCGCCGCTGGACCAACGGCTGGTGACGCCACGGGTCTTGAGCGCGTCCATGAGCGGGGAGACGGTCAGCAGCAGGACGAGGCTGAGGGCGGAGACGGCGCTGATGGTGGTGGCGGCCGTGCCGGGGCTCATGTCGAGTTCGGTGCGGAGGTAAGAAGGCAGCCAGGCCTGGCTGAGGGACAGGGCCCAGGCGGCGCCGAAGGCGCTGGAGATGCTGCCGAGGACCGTGCCGGTCAGTAGAAGTCTGCGGTAGGGGAGGCGTGTGATGCCGGGCGATGCCGTTGTCCCCGAGGCTCTGGGGCGTGCGTCGTCGAAGGGGCCGTCGTGACCGACGCGCCACCAGACCAGGGCCCAGGTCGAGCTGGCGACGGCGAGCGCGGCGTACGCGGAGCGCCAGCCGTGTTGGCTGATGAGCCAGGTCAGGGCGGGCGCGGAGACGAGGGTTCCCAGGGCCGCGCCGCCGATCTGCAGGGCGGAGGGCAGGCCGCGTCGATGCGCGGGAAACCATTTGTAGAGGGCGTGCATGGACATCGAGGCGGCTGGTCCTTCGGCGGCGCCGAGGAGGAGGCGTCCGGCGATGAGTGTGGGGACGGAGGCCAGGACGAGGATGGGCAGTTGGGCGACGGTCCACGTCAGTGTCATGACGAGCAGGAGGGTCCGGCTGGAAATGCGGGAGGAGAGCAGTCCGACGACGAGTCCGGAGAGGCTGAACAGCAGGGAGAAGGAGCTGGAGATCAGTCCGTACGTGCTGTGGCTGATGTCCAGTTCGTCCATGATCGGGATGGCGGCGAGCCCGAGGACGGCCTTGTCGGCGAAGTTGATGACCATGAAGGCGACGATCACGGCGGTGAGCAGCCAGGCGCGACGCCGGTCGTACGGGGGAGCGTCGGCCGCCTCGGCACTGCGAAGTGTGCCGGGTGGCGCGGGTGGTTGGGGTGCCATGGGTGACTCCTGCGGGCGTGGGTGAAGCAGGGGTACGGGCGAGGGGAAGGCGAGTTCGTGTGGTGACCGGACGGTCGCCCTGGCGTGGTCCTGGCCCCACCGTCCGGTCGCGCCGGTTCGTGGGGCCACGGCCGGCGGTCCGCATTGAGGGCGTCAAGTGCCCTGTGCGGTACGGGGCTTGGTCAGACGAGCGCCTTGGCGATGGCGTTCTTGTGGATCTCGGTGGTGCCTGTGACGATCCGGAACATGCGCAGTGTGCGGAAGATCTGCTCGACCTCGTGGCCGCGCGTCAGGCCCGTCTTGCCGTGGATCTGTACGGCCTGGTCGGCGATGCGGAAGCACGCCTCGGAGGTGAACAGCTTGCACATGTTGGCCTCGACCGCGATGTTTTCGCCGCGGTCGGCGCGTGCCGCGGTCGCTAGCACCATGGAGCGGGCGGCGTAGAGGTCGGTGGCCATGTCGGCGAGCTTGTGCTGGACGGCCTGGAGCGCGAGCAGTGGCTGCCCGAAGGCGACCCGGCTCTTGGAGTGCGCAACGGACAGGTCCCAGGCCCGGCGGGCGGCGCCGATCAAGGAGGGGCAGTGCAGCAGCCGGTTCAGGGTGATGCGGCCGATGCCGATCCGCAGGCCCTGGCCGATCTCGCCGAGCAGGTTGGCGGCCGGGATCCGGCAGTCCTCGAAGACGAGATCGCCCTCCATCTGCTGCCCGGACATGGGGACGTCACCCTCCAGGACCCGGCAGCCGGGGGAGTCGAGGTCGACGAGGAACGCGCTGTACGCCTCCTCATTTCCTGCCATGCGGGCGACGACGATGGCGAAGTCCGCGAAGGGGGCGGCGGAGGAGAAGACCTTGTGCCCGTTGAGGACGTAGGTGTCGCCGTCCGGTGTCGCGGTCGTGCTCATCCGTCGTACGTCGGAGCCCGCGTCCTGCTCGGTGATGGAGAAGCAGCAGGCCCGCTCACCGCGGATGACGGGCATCAGATAGCGTCGCATTTGCTGCTCGGTCGCGTACTTCACGATCGCGCCGACGCGCAGCGGCCCTCCCATGTCGCCGAGGACCGAGTGGGACAACGCGGCCCCGGAGGCCGTCAGTTCCTCCTTCAACGCGCACAGATCGGTGAAGTGCAGGCCCTGGCCGCCGAGTTCGGGCGGCAGGCTGATGCCGTAGAAGCCGAGTTCGGCGCTGCGCTTCCAGACGTGTTCCAGCGTGGCACGGTCGAGTTTGCTCTCGGCGGTGATGTCGCGGTCCCGCTCGAACGGGATGAGTTCGTCGGTCAGATACGTGCGCAGCCGCTCGACGAGTTCCTTCAGGCGCGGGTTGTCGTCGTAGGAGGGTTCGAGGGTGTAGGGCATGGTGCGGTTTCCCGTTCTCGGTTGCAGAGGGCTTGTCGGTGTCAGTGGACGCGGCGCTCGGCGCCCGCCCAGTACCGCTCGCGGATCGCGCGGCGGTCGATCTTGCCGTTGGGGTTGTGGGGCAGGGCGTCGACGACGTCGACGGATCGGGGCTTCTTCATCCGGGCCAGGCGCTCGGCGCAGAAGGCGATCAGCTCGGTCTCGTCGAGGACGGTCCCTTCGCGCGGCACGACGACGGCGTGGACGGCCTCGCCCCACTGTTCGTCCGGAACTCCGACGACGGCGGCCTCGTAGATGTCGGGGTGCTGGTGGAGGACGGCTTCGACCTCGACGGCGTAGATGTTGAACCCGCCGGAGATGATCATGTCTTTCTTGCGGTCGACGATGAAGACGTACCCGTCGGACCTGCGGCGGGCGAGATCGCCGGTGTGGAACCAGCCGTCGCGGAACGACTGTGCCGTGAGGGCGGGTTCGTTGTAGTAGCCGGGTACGACGTCGGGTCCGCGGACGGCGATCTCGCCGATCTCCCCGTCGGCGACGGGGCAGCCGCTGTCGTCGACGATCCGCACCTCGGCCTCGGCGAGCGGCCGCCCGCACGACAGCAGCAGTTCCTCGTCCTCGCCCTCGATCGCCCGCCGATGGTCCTCGGTGGACAGGAACAGCACCCCGGAAGTGGTCTCACCGCAGCCGAACCCCTGCGAGAGCACCGGGCCGAAGAGATCCCAGGCCGCCCGGATCCGAGCCGGTGACATGGGGGCCGCGCCGTAGATGAGCCGGCGCAGGCTGGAGACGTCGTAGTCGCGGGCACCCGGCAGCGCGAGGACCGTGTTGACCATCGTGGGGACGACGAAGGCGTGCGTGGCGTGTTCGCGCTGGACGGTGGCGAGGAACTCCTCGGCGTCCCAGCGCGGCAGCACGATCGCGCAGCCACCGGCGAAGAAGATGCCCAGCAGCGGCATGCCCGAGGCGTGGGTGACGGGACCGGCCAGGATCTGCCGGTCACCGGGGCCGACCCGGGTGCCCTCACTCATCACCGACTTGCGCAGCAGCGCAAGACGATTGCCGTACGTCTGGACCGCCGCCTTGAGCTTGCCGGTGGAACCGGACGTGAAGTGCAGCACGGCGATGTCGCTCTCGGCGCACTCCACGTCGACGGGTTCGGCCACGGTGGCGGTGAGGATCTCGGCGTAGCCGGGGCCCAGCTCGCTCGGGCCGTCGTAGCCCACGACCGTCCGCACCCCGGTGCCGGGGATCGCCTCGCGTGCCGTCTGCCAGTGGGCCGCGTCGGTGAGCAGGACGCGGGCGTCCGACTCCGTGAGCAGGTGGGCGACTTCCGCTGTGCCGAGCCGGGCGTTGATCGGCGCCCGGGTCAGACCGGCCTTGTACAGGGCGACTTCGGTGACGACGAGTTCGGCGCGGTTGGCGGCAAGGGTCGCCACGCGCTCGCCCGGGCCGAGATCGAGCCCGCGCAGCGCGGTCGCGAGGCGGTCGCTGTGGTCGTCGAGTTCCGCGTACGACAGCCGGACGGGCCCGCAGACCACGGCGTCGGCGTCGGGTTGGTGGCCGGCGGTCCGGCGTATGTACCGCCCGAGGTTCATCACGTCTCCAGAGCTTCCGAACAGTGTGTCTTGTAGCAATCTTGGTGTCCGGAAACGTAAGGGCAGCGTTAGGGTCAGGTCAACGGTCCGGAGAGAGGGAAGCGAAGTGGACATGAACCCCGCGGGAGACCGCCGCGTCCGCAGGACCAGGGCCGCGCTGCGCCAGGCCCTGGTCGAACTGGTCCTGGACAGGGGGTTCCAGGCGATCACCGTCGAGCAGATCACCGAGCGGGCCGACGTCGGGCGCGCCACCTTCTACGCGCACTACCGCGACAAGGAAGACCTGCTGGTCGGGATCGTCCGGGACCTCGCGCAAGACCGCGAGCGCCTCCTGCCGGCGGTCCAACAGGCGCACGCCGAGGGCTTCACCGGCCTGCCGGTAAAGTACATTTTCGAACACGCCGAACAGGAGAAGCCCGTCTACCGCGTCATCCTGCGGGGCGAAGGCGACGGGCGGGCCCTGCGCGAGTTCACCGACCTCATCTGCGCGCACGCCGAAGCCGCCTTCCGCACGCGGACACAGCAGCTCGCGGTCACGCCCAGGATTCCCCTCGAGGTCGTCGCCAGGGCCTGGACCGGCGAACTCATCGGCCTGTTGACCTGGTGGGTCGAGAACGACACCGGCTACAGCGCCGCCGAGATCACCGCCCACCTGCGCGACCTGTCCGTCTACGGCCGCGTATGGGCCACCGGCCTGACTCCCTCCGACGCCCCCGGGGCGCTCGACCTCGCCCCCTGAGGCGCGATATCCGCTCCCTCCCTGGCACCCCTGTCCGCGTTACAAGACACCATGTACGGTATCGAGCTCAGTGAACTACGACAGCGCATGATGGAAAGAGCGGAGCGGACGCATGACAGGCATGCCCACACTGGCCGACCTCGTCTGGGCACGGGGATACACCGATCCGGCCTGGGCTCGTCGGCACACAACATCAGGCCGGGAACTCATTCCCAGCCGCAGTGTCTGGCGCGGCTCCGGCACGGCTTCGGCCCTACCCACCGCGCCGCCCGGCGCCCTGGACAGCCTCACCTTCACCGGACCACACGGGCAGCCGCTCCCCCTCCCCGAACTGCTCGCCGCCGCCGAGACCGACGCCCTGCTCGTCATGCACCGAGGGACACTCGTCCACGAGCAGTACCTGCACGGATACGAACCCCACGTCCCGCACTTCAACGCCTCAGCCGCCAAGTCCTACCTCGGCCTCGTCGCAGCCGTCCTCACCCACGACGGGCAACTCGACCGCGGCGCGCAGGTGGCGAAGTACGTCCCCGAACTCGCCGGCACCGCCTTCGGCGACGCACAGGTCGACCACCTGCTCCACATGGGCACCCGCATGAGCTACGCGGGCCGCCCCTACGACAAGGCACTCGAAGCCCAGCGCTACTTCGCCGTCCTCGCCCCCCAACTACGCCCCTACGGCTACACCGGTCCCGCCACCATCCGCGAACACCTCGCCACCGCCCGCACCACCGGCGAACCCGGCACCGAGTTCCGCTACGAGAACGGCAACGTCGAAGCCCTCGCCGAGTGCCTGCGCCGCATCACCGGGACGACCACCTCCGCGCTGCTGTCCGAGATGATCTGGTCCCGCATCGGCGCCGAGGAGGACGCCTACTACCTCCTCGACGCAGACGGCACCGAGGCCGCATGCGGGGGGTTCAGCGCCACCGCCCGCGACCTGGCCCGGTTCGGCGAGATGATCCGCTGCGGCGGCGCGATCGGGGACCGTCAGATCGTCCCCGAGGCAGTCGCCACCACGATCGCCTCCGGTGTCCCTGACGGCTACGCCCGCCGCGTCCGCTTCCCCGCCGCGCCCCCCGAGGCTCCCGCCACCCTCTCGTACCACGACCTGTGGTGGATCCCGAACGACCCCTACGGCTCCTTCATGGCCAGCGGCATCCACGGCCAGCGCCTCTTCATCTCTCCCGCCCTCGACCTGGTCATCGTCCACTACGCCTCCCAGATCGTCTCCCCAGCAGTCCCCCAAGTCCCGCTCGTCCAGGCATTCCTCGGAATCGGCGCCCACCTCTGCGCCTGAGGAGCAGCAGCGGCCGGACGGACGTTGCTGTCCCTCAGAGGTCATCTGGAAATCGTCCCCTGGTCGACAGGCACTCGAACCCCAGTCTGTCGACCACCACCAAGTCGGAACCGGGCCACGACGAGGGGTGCCCCCGCGGCACCCCCGACCTCGATCCGGTCGGCGCCCAGACCGGCCTCGGCGCTTCGCCGGAGCGCTGACGGGTATGCACGTATGTGGCGCGACCGGCAACGAGCGCAGCCTCGGTTACCCGATGTGTCACCGGATTCCTCCGAGGATGCCCCGGCCTTTAGACGCCATTTCACTTGGCGCGATCTTGAGGGAGCCTGGGGTGATGACTGCTGGGCTTGTCGAGCGGATGGCACCGGAGGATCTGTGGGAGTTGTTTCAGCGGGTGGTTCCTGCGGCCCCGCAACGGCCGCAGGGTGGTGGCCCGCGTCGGCGAGGTAACCGCGAAGTTTTGGCCGCGATCATCTTTGTGGCCACGTCGGGGTGTACCTGGAACCAACTGCCGCCAGGCTTCGGCCTGTCGGGAGTGACCGCCTTTCGACGGTTCACCGAGTGGACGGAGGCCAGAGTGTGGGCCAAACTTCACCGCCTGGTCCTGGACGAACTCGGCTCCCGCGGCGAGCTGGACTGGTCGCGGTGCGCGATCGACTCGGTCAGTGTCCGAGCCCTCAAAGGGGGCGGCTGACGGGACCGAATCCGACCGACCGTGGCAAGAACGGCTCGAAAATCCACCTGATTGTCGACCGCCACGGCCTGCCACTGTCGATCGGCATCTCCGCAGCGAACCTCCACGACAGTCAGGCCCTCATACCGCTGGTCCGAGGTATCCCGCCCATCCGTTCACGTCGCGGCCGCCGACGCCGGCGGCCCGGCAAACTGCACGGAGACAAGGGCTACGACTATCGGCACCTGCGGCGCTGGCTGTCGTCCCGCGGCATCCAGCACCGCATTGCCCGCAAAGGCATCGAGTCCTCCCAACGACTGGGCCGGCACCGCTGGGTCGTGGAACGTACCGTGTCATGGCTGTCAGGCTGCCGCCGACTCCACCGCCGCTACGAGCGCAAGCCAGAGCACTTCCTCGCCTTCACTGCGATCGCGGCAACGCTCATATGTCACCGGAGGCTCGCCGCCTGACCTTTCGCTGTATTACAGGGCGACTGCAGCAAGACCAACTGCCGTATAGCCGGCCAGAAGGACAGCTACAACAGCCGCGGCGAGAGATGCCACCAGGTGAAACCGGTTGCCCGACACACACTCCTCGGCGTTGGCGAGCGAAGGCCGGGCCGGATCGTAGAGGATGACCATCTCCTGTCCCGGAGCGGTCCCCGTGACCGAGACTATGGAAGATTCGCTACAGTATGTGACTCCCTTCACCTCGTACTCGAAGTGCAGGGACACACCGCCGTCGAAAACCTGAAGGTACGTACAGCGTGCCGTAGCTCGGAGGCCGTCACGGCTGAGGCGGTTACCGGCACGCCACGATCTCAGCAGGTGCAACGCCGCGACAGCTAGACCCACCGCCATGGCTCCGTAGATCGCTAGCGCTACGAGGTTCTGCACCATGCACGTCTCCCCACCCAACGTCTCGGTGTCTCATAGTGCCCCAACTACCACGCCTCGCAAGTAGCACCGCAACCATCTGCGTCAGCCACCGCATCACCTAGTGAAATCACCTCTTACTGATCTTTTCGTAAGTTCGGTGGGTGTGGTGGGCGGATGGTCAGGCCGGTGTGGGCGAGGAATGACCATGGCAGTTGGGGGTTGGTGTTGATGCGGTGGATGCCTTGCTCGGTGGCGTCGGCGACATCGGCGAGGTGGTCGCTGGCGAGGTTGGCGAGTTCACGCTTCTTGAGTGAGGACCACAGCAGTTCCACCGGGTTCAGCTCGGGAGCGTAGGCGGGTAATCGTTCCAGGGTGAGCCAGTCCTGTTCGGCGACCCAGGCCCGCATCGCCCGGCTCCAGTGGGCGGACAGTCCGTCCCAGACCAGGACCACTCGCTCGCCGCGGTAGAACACCTTCATCTGCTCCAGGACCTCGATGAGTCCGGCGGTGTCGTAGCTGCCGGGCTTGAGGTGGAAGCACAGGCGGGCCCCGCGATCGGGGTCGGTGGAGTGGTAGCCCAAGGCCCCGGCCATCGACGCACGCTTCCAGTTCAGGCGGTGCCGCAGGAGCGGAGTTTGCCCTCGGGGCGAGTAGGTGCGGCGGATCTGAGGGAGCAGGGAGACGCCTGATTCGTCGAGGAAGACGATCCAGGAACGTGTGTTCACGGCCCCTTTTTGATGCGCGGCCACTCGTGCGCGATCCAGCGGGCGATCTCCGATTCGTCCCGCTCGACAGCCCGCCGCTCGGGCCGTTGAAGGCTCCATCCGAGCCGGCCGGTCAGCAGCCGCCATACCGACGCCCTCGACAACACCACCCCCGTTGTCCGGGTGACGACCGCGCCGACTCGTTCCAGGGTCCACAGGTCGGCCTCGAAACCATGAGCCTGGGCTCCTTGCTCCAACGCGGCCCGGACCATCTCGACCTGAGTGTCGTCCAGCTTGGGTGGGCGTCCGGTGGCTGCCCGTCGCCGCAGGGCCGAAGCACCGCCTTGCTCCCACACCCGCCGCCAACGCCGCACACTCTCGGCACACACCCCCACCGCCCTCGCGATCTCCGCATTCGAGACGCCGTCCTCGAACAACTCGACTGCCCGCACACGACGCGCCTCCGCCAACTGAGGCCGCGACAAAGGAGGAAGGGAGGAGCCAGCAACCGAAGGGGAAGGTTGATAAGCCACGCCGACAGCCTCCCACCCATCCGCCCACCACACCCACCGAACTTACGAAAAGATCAGTACTGATCTTTTCGTAAGTTCGGTGGGTGTGGTGGGCGGATGGTCAGGCCGGTGTGGGCGAGGAATGACCATGGCAGTTGGGGGTTGGTGTTGATGCGGTGGATGCCTTGCTCGGTGGCGTCGGCGACATCGGCGAGGTGGTCGCTGGCGAGGTTGGCGAGTTCACGCTTCTTGAGTGAGGACCACAGCAGTTCCACCGGGTTCAGCTCGGGAGCGTAGGCGGGTAATCGTTCCAGGGTGAGCCAGTCCTGTTCGGCGACCCAGGCCCGCATCGCCCGGCTCCAGTGGGCGGACAGTCCGTCCCAGACCAGGACCACTCGCTCGCCGCGGTAGAACACCTTCATCTGCTCCAGGACCTCGATGAGTCCGGCGGTGTCGTAGCTGCCGGGCTTGAGGTGGAAGCACAGGCGGGCCCCGCGATCGGGGTCGGTGGAGTGGTAGCCCAAGGCCCCGGCCATCGACGCACGCTTCCAGTTCAGGCGGTGCCGCAGGAGCGGAGTTTGCCCTCGGGGCGAGTAGGTGCGGCGGATCTGAGGGAGCAGGGAGACGCCTGATTCGTCGAGGAAGACGATCCAGGAACGTGTGTTCACGGCCCCTTTTTGATGCGCGGCCACTCGTGCGCGATCCAGCGGGCGATCTCCGATTCGTCCCGCTCGACAGCCCGCCGCTCGGGCCGTTGAAGGCTCCATCCGAGCCGGCCGGTCAGCAGCCGCCATACCGACGCCCTCGACAACACCACCCCCGTTGTCCGGGTGACGACCGCGCCGACTCGTTCCAGGGTCCACAGGTCGGCCTCGAAACCATGAGCCTGGGCTCCTTGCTCCAACGCGGCCCGGACCATCTCGACCTGAGTGTCGTCCAGCTTGGGTGGGCGTCCGGTGGCTGCCCGTCGCCGCAGGGCCGAAGCACCGCCTTGCTCCCACACCCGCCGCCAACGCCGCACACTCTCGGCACACACCCCCACCGCCCTCGCGATCTCCGCATTCGAGACGCCGTCCTCGAACAACTCGACTGCCCGCACACGACGCGCCTCCGCCAACTGAGGCCGCGACAAAGGAGGAAGGGAGGAGCCAGCAACCGAAGGGGAAGGTTGATAAGCCACGCCGACAGCCTCCCACCCATCCGCCCACCACACCCACCGAACTTACGAAAAGATCAGTAGGCCGGGGAGGAATCGGACTCCTGGGGAGCAGGGCAGAGAAGGCCGGATCGTCGTCGGGGCGATCCGGCGTCCACCTCGCGTGATGATGAGGAACCCCACCGAGACCGGTTGTGCTCAACTGTCAGTCCTCCCAGATAGGTTGTGTTTCATGACGATCGGAGCGTTGGCGGCAGGTGGCGGGCATGCCCGCTACACTTTCCGGC
The DNA here is from genome assembly GCF_035918235.1 of Streptomyces sp. NBC_01445. Taxonomy (NCBI): domain Bacteria; kingdom Bacillati; phylum Actinomycetota; class Actinomycetes; order Kitasatosporales; family Streptomycetaceae; genus Streptomyces; species Streptomyces sp. NBC_01445. Next base: position 662,947 of record NZ_CP109486.1, read on the forward strand.
TGCGTCTGTCGTCCAGGGCGGTCCGCGCGCTGGAAGCGGAATGGGCGCGCTGCCGCTGGGTGTGGAACGAGTCGGTGGCCAAGTCGAAGGCCGTGCATCTGCACAACAAGGCCACCGGCGAGAAGACAACGTGTGGCCCGGCGCAGCTCGACAAGATGCTGACCGCGGCCCGTACCGCGAACGCGTGGCTGCGTGAGGGCTCCAGCGTGGTGCAGCAGCAGTTGATACGGGACTTCGCGAAGTCCCGGGCGAAGGCGCTGAAAGACATCAAGGCCCGGTTGCCGATGCGGCAGCGGGCCGGTATGCCGAAGTACAAGAAGAAGCATCAGGTCGACCCGAGCCTGAACTACAGCCAGCGCGGTTTCCGGGTGAAAGACGGCCGTCTGCATCTGGCCGGCGGCATCGCGGCGACGGTCGTGTGGTCGCGTGAGCTGCCCGAGCCGCCGTCCAGCGTGCGCGTCTACCGCGACAGTCTCGGCCACTGGTACGCCTCGTTCGTTGTCGCCACGAGCACCCAGGCGCTTGTCGAAACCGGTTGCGTGATCGGCATCGACTGGGGTGTGAAGGAGACCGCGATCACCACATCCGACGACTACGACCTTCCCCATCCCGAGCATGGCCGCAAGGCCGCGCAGCGCCTCGCCCGTTACCAGCGGATGATGGCCCGCAGGAAGCCGAAGAAGGGCCAGCCTGGTTCGAACGGCTACAGGGGCGCCAAGAAGCAGGCGGCGAAGCTGCACAAGAAGGTGGCCCGGCAGCGCCAGGACACCGCCCGCAAGTGGGCCAAGCGTGTAGTCCGCGACCACGATGCCTTGGCGGTAGAGGACTTCCGCCCGAAGTTCCTGGCGAAGTCGACGATGGCCCGCAAGGCCGCTGACGCTGCGATCGGCGCGACCAAGAGCGCCCTGGTGGAGATGGCCCGTAAACACGGCCGCGCCGTGCACCTCGTCAACCCCGCGTACACCACCATGGACTGTGCGCACTGCGATGCGAGAGCCAAGCATCGCCTGCCTCTCTCCGAGAGAACGTATACGTGCACCGCGTGCGGAACCGTGTCCCCCAGGGACAAGAACTCCGCCCGCGTGATGCTCGTCCGGGCTGGTCTCAACCCGGCTAGTGCTGATCTTGTAAGCCCTGCCACCTGCTAGGTGCCAGGCAAAGTGAGCTAGGAATCCCCCTCAGCGGGGGAGGACGTCAAGAGACACAGCAGACCGTGGGACGGCCTCGCCCCCAGGGCGGCGTGCCACCGCACACGGCGGGCCTAGCGTCGAGGTCACGCAACAACGACCACAGCCCGCGGCGCGGGGCGCGTCCGGCATCCCTGACTGGTGTCCGACGGGTCGGCTATAGCGTTCACTCCCATTTCATTGCAACGACCGGGATTTAGGCCGTTGCGTTAGAGCCGAGATCATTGCAATGAAATCCCTGCAACTACCTGCGCTTATCGGGTTCTTGCGCAACAAGGGTGTTGCCCGATCCTTGAATGCAACGTAGCGTTTCATTCATCAGAAACAACGGATCGAAGGAAAACACCATGCAGAAGTTCGACACCCCCGCCGCCGTCCTCGCCATCCTGGACATCCCCGCGGGACGCATCCAGTTCATCGCCGCCGACCGCGCCGACACCACGGTCGAGGTCCTGCCCGCCGACAAGTCCAAGACCCGCGACGTGAAGGCCGCCGAGCAAGTCACGGTCGAATACGCCGACGGCGTCCTGCGCATCGAAGCAGCCACCGCGAAGAACCGGATCCTCGGCAACTCCGGATCCGTCGAGGTGACCGTCCAACTGCCCGCCGGCTCCCGGGTCGAGGCGAAGGCCGCCGCCGCCGAACTCCGCGGCGTGGGACGGCTCGGCGACATCACCTTCGAGGGCGCGCAGGCCCTGGTCAAGCTCGACGAGACCGCGAGCGCCCGCCTCACCCTCCAGGCCGGCGACGTCTTCGTCGGCCGCCTGAACGGCCCCTCCCAGATCAGCACACAAAAGGGCGACCTGAACATCGCCGAAGCATCGAACGGCACCGTCGAACTACGCACCGAGTCCGGCGACATCACCATCAGCGCCACCCGCGGAGTCTCCGCCTCACTCGACGCCGGCACCACCTACGGCCGCATCCACAACACCCTCCAAAACACCAACGGCCCCGACGCCAGCCTGAACATCCACGCCACCACCGCCCACGGCGACATCACCGCCCGCACCCTCTAACCCACCCACACCCTCCAAGGAACAGTCACCATGACCGACCTGGCCGTCATGCGGGGCCCTGGGCATGACGCAAAGGGGCCGGCCGCGGGAAAGCTTCCCGGGGCCGGCCCCCTTGGCGATCATCCGTGCGTCAGCGGACCGGGGCGGCTCGCAGCAGCGTCTGGGACACGGAGTTCCCGGCACGGTCCTGGGTGGTGAACCGTACTCCGAGCCAGGTTCCGGCAGTCAGGCCGGTGCCGGGGACGGTGAGGCGGTAGTGGCCCCGGGTGTCGACCGCGTGGGCCTTGACCGACCTCCAGGTCTTGCCGCCGTCGAGGGTGTAGGCGGCCAGTGCCCCGGTGAAGCGCCGGCCGGTCGGGGCGAGGGCGGTGCTGGTTGCCTGCACGTCCAGGGCGGCGCTGCGGCCGGCGGTCAGTCGACCGGACAGGTCCAGGCTGCGGGCGCTCCAGACCAGGTTGGCCAGAGGCAGGAGGGCCGGGGTGCCGTCTGCGTTGGCCTTCACCGGTTCGGTCTCCCAGACGGACGAGATGCGTCCGCCGCTCGGGAAGACGTTCTGCGCGTCGTAGGCGCGCTCGATGCGGTACGAGGCTTTGGTCGAGCCGTCGACCGGGGTGTTGCCGCCGGCCGAGGTGAGCGCGACACCGTTGCGGTAGAGGCGCATGCCGCCCGTGCCGACCTGCGGGGAGGTGAACTCGCCGTAGGTGCCGAGGTGGCCGTCGGAGTCGGTCAGGTCCTGCATGTTCGTCTTGAGGTTGTCGCCGATCAGCGCCGCCTGGCCGGTGGCGCCCAGTGGGCCGCCCCACCAACGCTCTGAGGTGTGCTGACTGTTCTTGTACGTGATGGCAAGCTTGGAGAGGTTGGTGGAGAGCGTGCCGCCCTTCACCGTGTCCGAGTGGAAGCCGAGCTTGGCCCAGTAGACGCCGTTGGCGGTGTAGTACCGGGTCTGGTGGACGGGTGCCTGGACGTAGGAGGGGGTGGTGACGTTGAGGCCGACTATCTCCTCACCGATCGCCGTGACGCCGATCTGGCTGCGGTGAGCGTCCTCGTTCATGCCGTAGATATCGGTGTCCACCTTGGCAAGGCGCTGGATGTCACGTCGGCTGAGGGTATGCACGGGGTTGGCGGGCACGCTGCTGCGGTGCCAGACCAGGTCGTAGAGGCGGGTGGCGTCGCCGGTGGTGTTGCTGCTGTCCTTGTTGGCGAGCGTCCAGTGCTCGTCCAACCAGACGGTGCCGTCCTCGACCTTGCCCTTCGTGGGGCTGATGCGCATCGCGCCACGATCGAGAGGACCGTAGGCGCCGCCGCCGATCATGCCGTTGGAGATCAGTGAATGCGTGGTCTCGTTGACCCGGCTGAGCTGGTAGAGGCCCATCTCCTCGCGGGTGCCGCCCTGGTGCAGGTCGGCGTAGATCGGGACGGCCGTCTTCGCCTCGAGGGTGACGCTGGTGGCCTGCGCCGGGACATCAGCGGTGACGACGCTGTTGATCGGCTTGTCGGCGGCGTCGCGCTCCTGAATGGTGCTGGTGACCGCGAGGCGGCCGGGGAGCACGGGGATGCGGACGGTGCCCGAGGCGCCGAGCTGACCGGAGGTGTAGGTGCCGTTGTCCAGGTTGAGGACGGCGGTGAAGGCACCTGCGGCGGGTGCGCCCGTGGTGGTGTGGGCATTGATGGTCAGCCAGCGGGTGCGGGAGGCGGCCACGGGAAGGCGCAGCGCCGTCCCGCTGTCGGGAGTGACGGTCAGCGCGCCGGTGAGGCTCGTCGCCGTCGTGCCGGTGACCGGGACCTTGCTGCCGTCCACGGTGACGGTGGCGTCGGCCGAACCGCCCGCCGGGATGGTCGCCTCGGCCGGGGTGACGCTCAGCGCCGCGGCCGGGACGTCGGAACCGTCGATCGTGGAGCCGAACTTGACCGTGGTCGGGGAGTCCCCGGTGTTGGTCAGGGTGAGGGTCTTGGAGACCGAGTCGGTGGACTCACCGAGGGGGAAGTCGAACTTGCCGGTGTCGGTGACCACCTTGGCGGCGAGGGCGGCCGGGGCGTTCGCCTCACCCGCGCCGACTGCGTACGTACCGCCGGAGGCTGCCGTCGCGGTACCCATGAGGACGGCCTTCAGCCGCTTCCAGGACCAGTCCGGGTGCTTCTGCTTGAGCAGCGCGGCAACTCCGCTGACGTGCGGCGTCGCCATGGAGGTGCCGCTCATGGTGACGTACTTGGGGTCGGGGGTGGTCGCTTTCATGCCCGAGGACTTGGGGGCGGTGATCGCCACGCCGGGTGCGGCGATCTCCGGCTTCATGGCGCTGTCGCCGGTGCGCGGGCCTCGGCTGGAGAAGGAGGCGACGGTGTTCGTCGAGTCGACGGCGGCGACGGCGAGCGCGTCGTCGGCGCTGGCCGGCGAGGAGACGCTGCTCGCGGCGGGGCCGGTGTTGCCGGCTGCGACGACGAAGAGGGCGCCGTACTGCTCGCTGAGCTGATTCAACGCGGCGCTGACCGGGTCGGTGCCGTCGGTGGGGCCTGAGCCGAGCGACATGCTGACGATGTCGGCGCCGTTCTGGGCGGCCCACTGCATGCCCTGGACGGCCCAGGACAGGTCGCCCTGGCCGGTGTCGTCGAGGACCTTGCCGATCATGAGGCGGGCGCCCGGTGCGACGCCCTGGCGCACGCCGGGGGCTGCGGCGCCGGTGCCGGCGATGGTGCCCGCCACGTGGGTGCCGTGGCCGACGATGTCCATCATGGACGGCGCCGGGGTGAAGTTGGCCTCGGCGTCGACCTTTCCGGCCAGGTCGGGATGGTCGGCGTCGATGCCGGTGTCCAGGACCGCGACCTTCACGCCCTGTCCGATGACGCCGGCGTTCCAGGCGGTAGGGGCGCCGACCTGGGTGAGGTTGACGTCCCAGTCGGCGGCCTTCACCTTGCCGTTGAGCCAGATGTGGCTGATGCCGGCAAGGCGGCCGGCCTTGCCGGCCAGCTGGGTCTTGGGGACGACGGATCTGCGGTGCTTGGCGGCCTTCATGTCGGCCTTCGGAACGTCGGTCGTCGCTGCGTCGGTGAGCTGCTTGCCGAAGTTTCCGGTGGCGGACTTCTTCAGCTTCGCGGCGTACGCGCCGAGCACGTCGACGGAGTGTTGCTCGGTCAGGCCGCTGACGCCGGAGACGGTCTCGCCGTCGCCGCGCTGCACGATCAGGGGCACGCTCGTGGTGTGCGCGTCGTCGAGCCCTTGCTTGACCAGGCGGGTGATGTTGAAGAGGTTGCGGTCAAGTACCCCTGAGGGGCTGGCGAGTTCCGCGACGTCGGAGGGGATCAGGTAGGTGTCGGGGCCGACGGTATTCACCGAGAAGGTGACGCCGGTGCGGTCGACGCCGGGGACGGGCGCGATGGAGTACGAGGGCTTGCCGTCGGCGCCGGTCGTGATGGTGACCCGGTCACCGGTGATCAGTGTGACGGTGGATGTCTTCGTGGCCTTATCTGAGGTGGGGGCCGGTGTGCCGGGGGCCGCTGCCGCGGTCCCTCCGGCCAGCCCTGCTGAGCAGACGAGCAAGGCCGCCGTGGCAGCGGTCAGCGCGGTACGGACGAGCGGTCTCACGGAACCTCCGGGAGTGACGGGCTTCCAATGCGTATGCGGAAGCTGGTCGAGCCGTTCCTGTCGGCGGTGGCCTCCACGACGCTCCCCTTGCGCGTGCACCAGCCGGAAATGGCGGTGCGCACACCCGGGTTCGCGGTCACGACTTCGAGCACGCCGTGATCGGCCATCTCCTGGCTACGGCGGTCCAGCAGCGGCTCTACCCGGGACCAGGGCTCCCCGCCCGCCTCGACCACTACGGCCGCCGCGGGGTGTTGTGCTGACATGAGGGCTCCTCGCCGGTGTTGACCTGCTTCCGACGGGGACAGTAAAGGCCGCGCGTTACCGAGGAGTTCACACGTGGGCTCCCTGGTAACAGCGCTCCTACACGGTGGATGCTGCCGCGCTCATTAGCCGTTCTTCGGCCGTACGGTGGCCCATCGCGCGGGCCAGGCGCAGTGCTCCGCGCAGGTGCATCTGCGCCTCGTGCGGCTCGCCCGAGTGGTGGAGGACCAGGGCCAGGACCCGGCGTGCCTCCACCTGGGCGGGCCGGTCCCGGCCGGCCCGTGTCCGCGCCAGTGCCCGGCGGGCAAGCTCGGCGGCTTCGGCCGGACTGCCGCAGGCAAGCAGAGCCTCTGCCTGGACGATGAGGGCGCCGCTCTCCACGGCCGTCGCGCCATGGGGTCCGGGAGCGGGTGTGCCCGTGCCGGCGGCGCCCCCGGTCTCGCGAAGCCTCGCCAGTGCGCGCTGCGGCTCCCCCTCAGCGAGGTCGAGTTGAGCCAGGAGTACGCGGGCCGCGTGCTCCGCCTGGTGGTCGCCCAACTGCCGGGCTGCGACCGCTCCTTCGTTCAGCCAGCGGCTCGCCCGGGCCAGTTCTCCCGTACGCAGATCCACCTCGCCCTGACTGATCAAGCAGTACACCAGGCACCAACTCGAGCCGTACGGGCGTACCTCGGCAATGGCGGTACGGGCCTCCTCGCGGGCCTCGTCGAGCCGGCCCAGCCACAGGTGCACCCGGGCGAGGCTGGACCGTGAGAAGGCGACCGCGGTGGGGTCTCCGGTGCGTAGGGCAAGGGCGAGGGTCTTTTGGGCATACTCCTCCGCCTTGTCGAACCGACCACCCTGCTCGGCCAGTTCGCGCAACGTGGACAGCAGCAGCGCCTGCAGGGAGAGGTCGCCGAGTGCCTGCTCGGCGATGGGCAGTGCCTCTTCCGCGGCGGCCCGCGCCTCGCTCTGGCGCCCGATCAGCAGCAGGCAGGCGGAGCGGACGTGCAGCGCCCGCCCGAGCAGACCCAATCCCTGGCCGTCGGGTACCGAACAGGCGGAGCCGACCGCCTGTCCGACACTGACCAGGGCGTCCTCGTATCGTCCGACAAGGAACCAGAGCTGGGCCAGTGAGAGGTGGTACGCGGCGACAGCGATGGGGCCGGTGCCGGCGACCGGTGCCACTGCCGGGCCGTCCAGGAGATCGATTCCCTCGTACGGCCGTCCCGCCCTGCCCAGCACCTCGGCCAGGAGTGCGGCGGCGCGCACGGCCGTGTCCTGGTCACCGAGTCTGCGCACGGTCTTCAGCGCGACGCGCAGCACCTGTTCCGCTTCGGCGTGGCGGGCCTGGCGGATCAGTACACCGGCCCAGGCGAGGCGGGCCCGGGCGGCCTCGGCTCCGCCGTCGGGTGCGGCGTCCAGCCGGGCAACGAGGTCCGCGTAGTAGCGGGCCGCGCTGTCGTCGGCATAGAGGTGTGCTGCGCGTTCTGCGGCGCGGCGCAGCCAGACGGCGGCTTCGGGCGCGTCGGCACGGTCCAGGTGGTGGGCGAGGGCTTCGACGGCTTCGGGGCGGTGGCGGCGTAGGACCTCTGCGTGGGCGAGATGGAGCTGTCGGCGGGCCGCTGAGGTGAGTCGTTCGTAGACGGCGAGTCCCACCACCGGGTGGCGGAAGGTCAGTCCTTCGACTCTGCGGCCCAGGTGGACGATCCGGCATTCGTCGATCACTCCGGCAGCCACCAGTGCGTCCAGTGCCGCAGTGAAGGCGGGGCCGTCGATCGCAGGGTGCACACCGGACAGCGCCACTTCTGCGGCCTCGGCGAGCGCGGCTTCACCGCCGGCTGCGGCCAGCACTCCCAGCGTCTTGCGGACATGCGGCGCGAAGCGGGCGACACGCAGAGCGACCACCTCACGGACCGACTCGGGAACCCTGTCCTCGCGGTGAGCGTGTTCGTACGTACCGCCGTCGGCACTCTCGCGGGCCACGCGCACCAGTTCGGCGGCGAACAACGGGTTGCCGCGCGAGAGCCGGTAGACGCCCGCCAGCATCCGGGGCGACGGGGCCGTCCCGCTGTCGGCGCCGTCCTGCTGCGGTGAGCCGGCAAGGGCCGTGCGCGCGACGTCGGCGGCGAACAGATCGCAGTCAGCACGGGCCAGCCGCATGAGCTCGACGCGGTGAACCAGTCCCTGGCGGGTCGCCGCAGTGAGCACGGTGCGACGCTCGTCTCCCTCCTCCAGGTCCTCCTCGCGCAGCGTGGCGAGAAAACGGACGGGGCGCTCGCCGACCGTGCGCACGAGGTGATGCAGGAGCCTGAGCGTGCCCAGGTCGGCGGCGTGCAGATCGTCCAGCACCACGAGCACCGGGTAGTGCTCGGCCAGGGAGGCGAGGAGACCGCCCACCGCGCGGTACAGACGCGCCCGTTGCTCCTCAGCAGTGCGTCCGGGCGGGGGCTCGGTGCCGAACGCGGGCAGCAGGGCACCCAGTTCCGGGTGGGCTGTGGCAGCGGCGGCCCGCTCGGCGAGCGGCCTGTCGGCGAACCAGCCGGACAGGGCGTCGGCTATCGCCCCGTAGGGCAGGGGACCTTCGGCCTCGTGGGCGGCGCCCCACAGCACGGCGATGCCGTCGGCCGCGGCAACCCGGGCGGCCTCGGTGACGAGGCGGGTCTTGCCGACTCCGCTCTCCCCGCTCACCACGGTCAGTGGAGCTCCCCGTCCGCCGTCGCCGTCCACGTGTCCGGTCGTTGCGGGCAACCCGGCGAGTACGGCGGCGAGCGTGCTGGTGCGGCCGCGCAGCGGGATGGCTTCGGCCCGCCGCAACGCCGCAGGTGGGGCCAGAGGGGCGGGAGGCGCCGACGGTTCAGGGCGTGTACGGGATCCGTCCCTCGGCGCGACGCTGTGCAGGGCCCTGCCGTACAGCTCCTGGGTCTCCGGCTCGGGGACCGTGCCCAACTGTTGCTGCAGCAGCTCCCGCAGCCGTCCGTAGACCTCGGCGGCCCTGCTGTGGTCGCCGGCCGCCAGATGGGCGCTCATCAGGCGCCGGTGGAGAGCCTCGTCGAGCTCGTCGGCGGCCACCTCCCGCTCCAAGACCCACACCGCCTGTTGGGCGCGGTGCGCGGAGCCGGGAAGGTCCGCGAGCGCGAGGGCGAGGCGGCGCCGCAACGACGCGAGTTCACGCCGCCGGGTGTCCGCCCAGGCCGCGTACCGGTCCTCCGGGAGCAGTTCCTGACTGAGCGTGGTCCAGGCGGCGGCGAGGGTGTCCTGGCTTTCGGAGTCGAGTGCCGCGATGGCGGCACGCTCGGCGGCCACCACGTCCACTTCGACTGCTCCGGGCACCAGACTGAGGAGGTCGCCATCGGTGGCCAGGTAGGAGGAGACGCCGCGCGGCGCGAGTTCGGGTTCCAGGGTGTGGCGGGCTGTGTGCAGGCTCACTCTGAGGTTACGCCGTGCCGTGTTCAGGTCGGCGTCCGGCCAGCACGCCTCGGTGACCTGGTCCCGGTGCAGCCGGTAGCCGGGAGCGAGGGCCAGCATCTTCACAACGGTGCGGGCGCTGGGACGCCGCCACCGCTCCACGACCGGTCCGGCTTCACCACGCCCGGCGCGGAAACCGCCGAGCAAACACAGAGTCAGCAACGGGGCCCCGGCGCCACGCAGGGCCGGGCGCCTGCTCCGGTCCTGGGGCTCCTGTGTCATGGTCACGCGACTGTACTGGGCACCTGACGGACGATGCCAGGCTGCCGGGGCTCACCGGCGGCTCACGGCCATGAGGGCGCGCTGCCCAAGTACCGTCGCAGTAGGCCGGGCTTGAGGGTCCCACCACTGCCACAGGGCGCACGGCCGCTACCTCCGTGTGTGGCCGGTGAGCGACAAGCCCCGCCCAGGCCGGCGGCCCGACGCTCCCCCCGGCGACCGGGGATCCCGTCACCGGGACTGCGAGACGCCGCGACACCCATCCGGCGCCCCGGCCCCGGCAGTTCACGACGACCGTGTCGGCGGCCTGCGGACACCATCGGCGGCGGCCCCCACGACAGGGCACAAGCCGAGCGCCCTCTCCTCGCCTTCCTCGGCCAATGCACTCAGATCACGGCCTCGCCCTCAGCCCACCGCTTGTGACCTTGAGTCCGGCCGCACATGCGGCCGGACCAGGACCCCAGCCGTCGGCACACAGCGCGGTACATCAGTTCCTGGCCCCCGCCGATGCACGCTGCCGCGCGCTCCTCGGGTACGAGGAGGTGCGGCCGCGCCTCGCCGATGCGATGGGCGCCGATCCGGGGCCTGCGCTCGCTGCGCACCGTGCATCAGCAGGTCTGCGTCAGAGCCCGGTTCGGCTCCCTGAGGTGGCTCCGGCCGCCGGAGCTGTGCTCGTGAGAGGCCGGCTCACCTGCTTCCCACGGCGGCAACGCGTCAGTCGTGGTCGACCTCCTCGCGGGTGATGGTGCCCTTCACCGCGTCGATCTCGAAGTCGGTCTTGTTCCAGTCCTTGGTGACGACGTCGACCGACCAGATGACAGTCTTGTTGTCGTCGTCATCCAGGTTGATGGAAGTGACCGTGCCCTTCTTCTTGTCCGTGGCCACCTTGGCCGCCTCCTGCGGCGACTGCGTGGCACGGGCGATCCGGTCGGCCATCTCACGCTTGTCACCGGAGTCCTGGCCGGTCTCGACGACGGACTGGATCACCTTGCCCGAGACGGCGTCGATACGGACGGTGTGCGTGCTCCCGTCCTTCTCGACGACCTCAGCAACCCATTCCGGGACGGCGGAGCTGCCGCTCGGGCTGGGGCTGGGAGTCCCGCCGGGACTGGGGCTCTCGCTCTCATCGGTGTCGGTGTCGTTGTCGTCCAGGCCCTTCAGGTCGAGTTCGGCGAGCTTGCTGCCCGAGACCTCGCCCACTGCCGTGGCGGCGGCCTTGTCGAAGGTGACCTTGGTGACACCGAGCAGGTTCTTGCGCGCTGTCTGGTCCTGAGTGAGCTGCGCGCTGCCGGAGGGGCTGTCCGACGGTGTGGCCGGCGGGTTCGGAATGGCCTTGGCCGCTTCCGCGGTCGCTGCGGCTGTCGTCTTGCCACTGTCCCCGCCGCAGCCTGTCATCAGTGCTGCTGAGGCTACGACGGCGCACACGGCGCCGACGACGTGCAGGTGGCGGGCGCGCGGGATGCTGGTCTTCTTGCGTGGGGACTCAAATCTCATATCCCCATGCCTAGCCCTCACACCGATCGGCCATGTTGCCCGACGGCCGGGGTCACCCGATCGACCATGCGGCGCTGCCTCTTGACCGTTGTCGGAGTCAGCTCCGCCAGGCTGAGCATCCGGGGCTCGCGATCCGCTCGTGTTTTCGCGGGCGGCGACAGCGTGCACGCCGATCCGCAGCAATGCGGCTCGGGCTACCAGAGCCAGCGGGCGAGGAACTCCGCCCATTTGACATCTCCCCCCAGCTGAAGCAGGGGGATTCATTCCTCGCGGAGTGAACTTTCTGCTTCATCGACAGCCGCTGCCCCGAATGAACGGCGAGGGACGTTGGTACGCCCAGCAGTCTTACGCCAGCTCCACAGACCTGACATCCCGCCAGCCCGGCGGTAGACCCGGCCAGCTTGGTTATCGCCAGCCGGGCAAGCCGAGCATACAAGTCGCGGACGGTGCGTGGGACGGGTATCCGCCCACAGGGCGAATACCCGCTCGCTGCCCTGCTCCGCAGGAGTCCGTTTCCTCCCCCCTGAAGGGCGGAGTATCCACGGAGGATCTCGATGAAGCCGTGGTAGCCGTCGAAAGCGGCGGGGTCGATCTCCTTGAGCTCTGCCGTGAGTTCTTGGAGCTCGGCGAGAACCGCGTCCTCCTCGTGGGAGTCGGCGTTGAGGAGGAGATCGCAGGTGTCGACCCTCAGGCCATAGTGGTGCAGGCTCTGCAGCCACAGCGCGACGGAGGAATTGGCGAACCACACCTCGCCGTCGGGTAGGACGTAGTACACGGCACCGGTGCCAGGCTCGGCGCAGAAGGCCCACGTCAGAGTGCCGCCCCCGTAGGTGCGCCTGGTTTCCTCCGTCAGCCGGTAGTGCAGGGTGGCCTCACGGGTGAGGAGCGTGGGCTGCGGTTCGGACTGGAAACACACCCGGTCGATCAGGTTTTCGGCGGCGAGGCGGGGTAGACAGGCGAGACCCATAGGGCCGGCCCCTGCACGATCCGCGCTGCAGCCTATTCGCAGCCCGGCGGTTCGTCCCGGGTCGGTACGAATTGCATCGTGGGCATCCCGGCGGCGTCGAAGTTGGCGGTGTCCGGGCCGATCAGGGTCATGTAGCCGGCGAGCCTCTGGCTGGCCTGCGAGGGCTCCCCCTTGACCTGCTCGACACCGGGGAACACGGAGTCGAGGACCCACCAACGGCCGCCGAACTTAAGCCACTTGATCCCGCAGTGCGTATAGGTGTCGTACGGATATGGCTTGTGCTGCTCAGGCTTGGACGGCCCTTCCTTCCACTTCTCCTTCGCGACGGTGCGGGCGGGCAGGGTGGGACCGGTGTACCCCTCGTCGCCCGGGTTATCGGACGAGGACGAGCAGCCTGCGAGCAACAGCCCGGCGCTCAGGAGCAGGACGGCGACTTGGCGCGATACGTTCATGCACCTCAGACGCTGCGGGTACGTGTTCCGTTCAGATCCCTGCCGTCCTCTCCCGATGCTCCGCAACAGCGACTCCCAACCCGCCCCCACACGTTGACGAAGCCCCCTGGGCCAGACGGGCGTCATGGGCCCAGCGATGGCGGACCCGTCATTCGGGGTCAGGTGCGGGAGAACCAGCCGCCGGCCTTCTGCGCTGCCTGCTCGCCCTCCTGCTCCTGGCGGAGGCGGCGCTCCTGCTCCTGCCGGTCGCGTTCGTCGGCATCGGCCCGCTGCTCGACTGCGACCGCCCGGCTCTGGCAGTCCTCGCACAGACTGGGCGACTCTCGCCGGAAACGTGGGCCGACATCAGTGCATCCTCATTGCTGCGCTTACTCATTCAGTTCCGCCACACGGTTACCGCCGCGGAGACGACTGTGGTGATCGCCGCGAGGATCACCATCACGGCCCGCATACGCTCGGTCAGGCGGGCTGTCCGGCACCGCTGGCCAATGGGATCAATCCTCCCCCGTGGTGGCGCACCTCCGCCCGGTTCGGGGCGCCCATTGCACGGCGGAAGGAGTTGTCGGCACCATGGACAGTCGCTGTCAGAACTACTCAGCCAGTAGGTGCCCCTCAGTTGCGCCCGGGGCGCCGGGCGTCTGTCATCGTCGCCTCGCATGTCACTCCATCGCGGCTTCCACCGAGTCATAGATCCTCAAGGCCCGGTGCAGGCCGGTGATGTGGAAAATCTGAAGGACGTCCGGGTTCGTAATCACCAGCCTCAGGTCACCGACGTGCGCACGAATCCGCTTGGCGATGCTGACGAGGAACCCAAGGCCCGTCGAGTCGATGAACGAGACCCCCATCAGGTCCACGATGAGGCGATGCCGGCCCGCTTCGATACAGGTGAGCACGTGTTCCCTGATCTGAGGCACGCTGGAGACGTCGACCTCGCCATGGACCTCGACGACGGTCCAGCTCGTCTCGTCGCGGTGGCTGATGTGAAATTCCGGGTGCATGGGTTGCCTAACGGCGATGCCCTGGGGAGAAGTTCTGGGTCGTGCCTGCCGCACGTCCGTTCCGCATATGCACGAACGACTGGCCATGACGATGACCTCACCGGTCAGATGGCGCATGTTCCATGGCTCCGTCACCGCGAACGCGCCGGTAGCGCGAGGCGCGCGCAAGTCTCCCGGAAGATTCCCGCAACGGCAGACATAGATTGCCCGCGGTCCACACGTCCTTGTGGGCGTTAAGAAACGGGAGGGCCCATGGACCCGCAGGACCACGAGAGATTCCGGGACTTCGTCGATGCCCGGTGGAGCGCCTTGCTGCGCCTGGCGAACCTGCTCACCGGCGGTGACCGTCACGAAGCCGAAGACCTCGTGCAAACCGCTCTGATGAAGGCTCTGGGCCGCTGGCAGCACATCGAGGACCCGGAAGGCTACGTGCGCAAGGTGATGTACCGGCACCAGATCAGCCGCTGGCGGCTGCGCCGTCCGCACCGCGAGGCGACGTTCGCCGCACCGCCCGAGAGTTTCGGTGTCACCGACGGCACATCCGCCGCTGACCTGCGGATCGTTGTGAGCCAGGCATTGGCCCGACTGACGCCGCGACAACGCACCGTACTGGTGCTGCGCTATTTCGAGGACCTGTCCGAGACGGAGGCCGCCGGCGCGCTGGGCTGCTCGGTGGGCACCATACGCAGCACCACCCACCGGTCGCTGGCCCGGCTGCGCAAACTCGCGCCGGAGCTGGGTTCCCCCGAGCCGACCGCAACAACCACCCCGAACAACATGTCCCTGAAGGGAGCCCGCACGTGAGCGCCGACCAGAACGCCGACCAGCTGGACCGCGTGGTCCGGGATGTCCTGCACGCCTGGACCCCCAACGGCCCCAGCGCTCCCGAGGACATCGCCGATCGCATCGTGCGCCGCCGTCGGCGATGCAACCTCGTGCGTGTCACCGGCGCCGCTCTCGGCCTGGCCGGCATCACCCTGGGCGCCGCTCTCGCCACCGGTGCGGGCGGCGACAACGGGACGCCGTCGCCGCCCGCGCGGGTGAGCAAGCAGAGCAAGCTCCTGTGGCAGACCACGTTGCCCGGCAAGTCCTGGGACGCCTGCACCACCGGTGCCGATACCAGTGACGTGTACTGCCGGGGGATGGAGTACGACTCCATCGGTGTGGACGCCCGTACCGGCAAGGTCGAATGGCAGCGGAAGGCCCAGGACGCCAACGGCATGAGCGCCCCGGCGGGATCGATGCCCGGTGGCCGTGCCGGGGTCTTGTACACGTACGCTGATCACGCCCCAGGGGCGCCCCAGGCCGGCACCGACCTCGTCGCCCTCGACATCAATAGTCGGCGAGTGCTGTGGAAGCACGAGCTGGCCGACGACAGCCGAGGCCGGACCTCCGCCGTGCTGTTCGACGGCGGGATCCTCGCCAACGCCCCGACGATCAAGAGCGTGGCCGCTCTGGACGGAGCGACGGGCCGGACACTGTGGACGTACAAATGGAAGAAGGCCGATTGCGACCGGGCTGTGATCGGCGGCGTCCCGTACCTGACGTGCTCGCCGGACAGCGAGAAGGCGCCGCAACAGAGCACCGTCGTTCGCCTTGACCCGGCGACGGGCACACCGCGGACAGTCGCGACCGTTGAGGGCCCGACCACGTACATCGGTACGGACGGGGACGCCGTGCTGCTGGGCGGTATGGCCGGCGGACAGAAGTACTTCAGCGACCCCGGCCCCGCCACCCTGACCCGCGTCGACACGCGCTCCGGCTCGGTGACGCATCACCGCGTCGACGGCCTGCCGACCGGTGTGGTCGCAGACGGCCTCATCCTGGCCGCCGGCAGCAACGGCAGCGCTGTCGCGTACTCCGCCGACAGCGGCAAGCGGCTGTGGTCGCGCGACCTCGGGCTGACGTTGCACAAGGAGCCGCGCAACCCCACGATGCAAGAGTTGCCCTCCGCCGCCACGGTGGACCTCACCAGCCGGATGGCGTACTACCTCGCCCCCTCCGGGCACCTGGTGGGCCTCGATCTGGACAGTGGTGCGGTGCTCTGGCGCGGCCGGGTGCCGCTGCCGAAGAGCCCGCTGCAGGGCGGGATCGCTCCCGAGCTCATGCGATACGGCCACGACCTCATCGGCCAAGTCGGCGGCGAGCTCTTCAGGATCAAGCCCCAGCTGCCTCAAAGAGGTTGACGATCGGGATGCAGCGAGGCCGCTCGGGCTCCGGTCGGGGAACCCGGTTCCGCTGACCGGGGCCGCGCCTCGTCATACCCGCCGGGGACAAGACGTCCCGCGCTCCCCCACAACTAACCGATCTCGGTGAAGATCGGTTCCAGCCCGGGGCAGGGAACCGTTTCGCTGCCGTCTCGCGGTCCGCCGATGACGGGCGTCGTCCTCGTGTTCATACGGGCTCAACGCGCTTCGGCGTCCAGGAGCGGGCCGTGAGGTGTTCGCTGGGCGCGGTCCGCACCGGGGCGGCCTCGGCGGTCATGGATGTCTCGGTCCGTTCAGACGTCCGCCCCGGCCGCCCGCACGATGATCTTGCCTTGGTTCTCGCCCCGCAACATCCCCAGGAACCCGTCCACGATGCCGCCGAAGCCGTCGACCACGGTCTCGTCGAGCGTGACGTGTCCACTCTGCAGGTGCGGCACGACGAACTCATACAACTCCTCCTGCATGTGACGGTAGTTGCGGACCAAGAAGCCCTCCATGCGCAGGCTCTTCTCGACAATGTCGGGAAGGTTGCGCAGGGCGTAGGGCGTGCCGGTGCTGTTGTACTGGGCGATCGTGCCGATCCGCACGATCCGTCCGTGCTCACGCAGCGAGGAGATCGCCGCTTCGAGGTGCTCGCCGCCGACATTGTCCATGTAGAGGTCGATCCCGTCGGGCGCCGCCTTGGCGAGCAGCTCGGCCGCCGGGCCCGTGTGGTAGTCGAAGACCTCGTCGTAGCCGACGTGTTCGGTCAGGTAGGTGGCCTTCACCGCCCTGCCCGCGCTGCCGACCAGCCGTCCCGCGCCCATCAGCCGGGCGAGCCGCCCGGTGGCCGTGCCCACGCCGCCGGCCGCCGCCGATACGAACACGTCCTGCCCCTCGCGGAGTTCGGCGATGCGGGTGAGACCGACGTAGGCGGTCAGACCGGTGCCGCCGAGGATGCTCAGGTGCGCGGAGAGCGGTACGCCGTCGAAGAGGGGGACAGCACGCGCCTCTTCGGGGGTGACGACCGTGTGGGTGCGCCAGCCCTGCCGGTGGAAGACGATCTCGCCCTCGCGGAGCGCCGGGTCGCGGGAGTCCACGACCCGGCCGATGGTGCGGCCCTCCAGGGGAGCGTTCAGCACGAAGTCCCCGTCCATCATTTCGCGGTGATAGGGGTCCACCGACCAGTACAGGTTCTCCACCAGCGCCCTTCCCGGCCCTGGCTGCGGCACCGCGGACTCGACGAAGGCGAAGTGGTCGGGGGTGGGGAAGCCATGGGGGCGGGCGGTCTGGTGCACGGTGAGCGCGGTCTCGGTCATGACGGTGACCGTACGAAGGAATGCGGAGGCCGGGGAGAGGGTTGCGCTCATGGAACGGCCCGATCCATGAATGGCCCTCATAGAAGCAGGTGGGACCCCCTATGACAGCCGCAGCCCCCAAAGCCCCCACACCCACGGCGGCTGCCGCCACCGACCTCGCCCCGCACGAGCTCCGCATCCTCGTGGCCGTCGACCGCGAGCGCGGGTTCTCGGCAGCCGCCAAGGTCCTCGGACTGACCCAGTCCGCAGTCTCGCACTCCATACGCGGGACGGAACGCAAAGTCGGAGCGGTCCTCTTCGAGCGAGGCCGCAAGGGCGCGACGCCCACCGCGGCCGGTGCCGCCGCTGCAGCCCACGCCCGCCGGATCCTGCGGCTCCTGGACACTCTGGCCGCAGAGGCCCGCGGCGCCGAGCGGGGCACGGTCACCGGCCCGCTGCGCATCGCCGCCTTTCGTAGCGCCGCCCTCTTCCTGCTGCCGCCCGTCCTGAAGCGCCTCACCGCCCGCCACCCCGGCATCGAACCGGAGGTGCGTGTCGTCCGGGAGTTGGGCGCGGGCACCGCCGGCGAGGTCGCCGAGGGGCGCGCGGACGTGGGCATCGCAACACTCGGCGCCACCTCGCCCGTGCCCGCTGGGCTCATCGGCGACGTACTCATCGAGGAGCCCTACTCGCTGGTGCACCCGGCCGGCCACCCCGCCCCACGCTCCCTGCCGCTGGTGGACTGGCACGAGAACTGCGGCTCCTACACCCGCCAGTGGTGGGCCGGCCAGGACTGGATCCCGAAGGCAACCGTCCTGACCGAGGACGACGGTGCGGTGCTCTCGATGGTGAGCAGAGGTCTCGGCATGGCGATCATGCCCGCGCTCTCGCTGAACGAAGCACCGGACGGCATCGAGATCACCGATCTCGGACCCGAGCCCCCGACCCGTTCCGTGGGCTACATCACCACCCCGGAGCTGGCCTCCAGCGTCTCCGTCCGCGCACTGATCCGCGAGCTCAGAGCGGCCCGCCAGTGAAACTTGGTCGAGTCTGAGCGGAGCAGAGCCTTGCGGTTCGTTGTTAAGGAGTTTCGACGGCAGCCGAGAGTGCGTGAGTCTTTCCCAACGTCAACTGCCCGGCCGGAACGCCTCCCGGCCGCTCCGCAGCCGTGAGGGCCTGCGGCACATCACGGCGACGCTCCGCGTCGCACCCCGTGAATGCGATTCCTCCCGGGCGTGAACGCCCGGAGTGCCTCGTAAGAATCCGCTGAACGACGCTGCGCCGCCTGGACCAGTGCGGGACACCGCCGTAGGGCTCATGCCTTTCTGCGGGCGATCACCAGTGCGATAGCCACTGCGGCCGCCAAGAAGCCCGCTGCGACAGCGAGCAGCACGCTCGTGAGCCCGAGGGCAGCCGCCGAGTCCGGCGCGTTCTGCAGGTGAGTGAGCATCACACTGACCGGGGAGACACCTTTGCCCAGCAGCGCGGCCAGCAGGAGCACCAGGGCGAGGACGAGTGCGTAGCCCTGCCGCCGGAACACCAGCCGTGAGCAGACCAGTCCGATGGCGATGCCGGTGAAGGCGCAGGTAAGTTGGACCTCGCTCCCCAGTACCAGGTCCGCAAGGCCGGGTGCGTGGGTCCCGAACATCAGCGGCAACACCAGACCGGCAGCCGTCAGCAGCAGGCACCACACAGCTGCCGTCCCGACCGTGGCGAGCAGGACGCGTAGATGGCTGCCGGCGCTGACGACGACGATCGAGCGGTGCGGCTGGTCCTCGAGACCGCTCAGTGCCATGGTCAGCCAGACCGAGCACAACAGCATGGCCCCGGCGACCGAGGCGTAGGTCGCGGTGAGCGGGCCGGTGTCGCTGGTGGTCAGCACGGCCACCAGGCCGATGAACAGCAGCAGCGGCGCAAGGTATCGCTGGGAGAGCAGCAGTACCGTGATCATGTAGCGGACCAGGGCGATCACAGAGCGGTCCTCCTCGCGTTGCCCCGGGAACCGTGATTGTTGGCAGTTCCGGCCAGGCTCACCACTGACCACCGATGCTGCAGCGCCGTCAGCAGCACGGTGTCCGAGTGTTCACGCGCTACCTGCAGGACAACCTCCGCATCACGCTGGACGATGTCCACCACACCCGGCAACGCGGACCAGTTCACCTCGACCGGCATGACGCCGGTGGGCGGCACCGCCAGGACCAGCTCGGCCATCGAGGCGCGCCTCCCGGCGTGCCGGCCGTCACGCCAGGTGCCTCGGCCGTCGCTGATGACGTAGACGC
This sequence comes from Streptomyces sp. NBC_01445, assembly GCF_035918235.1. NCBI lineage: Bacteria > Bacillati > Actinomycetota > Actinomycetes > Kitasatosporales > Streptomycetaceae > Streptomyces > Streptomyces sp. NBC_01445. Next base: position 682,328 of record NZ_CP109486.1, read on the forward strand.
CACCAGCATGTGCCTGGGCGATCGCCTCACGGTGGTCGGTGAATACCACCGCCCCGCCCTGCGCGGCCACTTCGTCGATCAACTCGGTGAGGACACCATGGGCCGAGGCGTCCAGACCTGACCAGGGTTCGTCGAGGACCAACAGGTCGGGCTGAACAAGCAGGGCCTGAGCGAGCGCCACCTTCTGCGCGTTGCCCTTCGACAGCGTACGCAGCGACGCGTTCCGCCCGCCTACCAGGGACAGCCGTTCCAGCAGGTGATTTCCTCGGGCGCGGGCGGCGGAGGCTGACATGCCACGGATACACCCCATGTGGGTGAGGTAGGAGATGGCCGGGATGCGGTCATGGGCGGTGAAGCGGTCCGGTACGTAACCAATGTGCGGTGGTCGGCCGGACACGGTCCCGGAGGTGGGCTGTGACAGTCCGACGAGGATCCTCAGCAAGGTCGACTTCCCCGAACCGTTGTCGCCCACCACCGCGAGGACGTCGCCGGCCGAGACCTGCATGTCCACGTCGCTGAGGACCCATCGTCCTCGGCCGTAACGCTTGCCAACCGCTTCACAACGTAACAACTCGACTCCTCAACTGTGGCCCGCTCACTGTCCCATCCAGCCTGGCAAGCGGGCTTGGTAGTGATACTGACAGGCAGTGAAGCCCCTGGTAGATGGGTTTTCGACCAAGAAAACCGTCTCCCATGCCGCCAGGTTATGGAAGCAGGTATTGGACGACTACGGCGGGCTGGCGCGATCGTTGATCCCTCGCCCGGGGCAGATCGGTACCGAACCCATCGGGGAGCATCACGGTGACGACGAGTGAAGCCGTCGACCCCAAGGTCGAGGCCATTAATACTCCAGCTGTAGATCGTGATCTGAGGGAGGCGCGTCGGCGAGGGACGGCCGCTATTCCAGCCACATTCCGTCGCGCATGATGACTCTCCCGCGTAGTTCCGGCTCGCCGCGCCAAGCGCGCACAGTCCTCGGGACCACTCGTACATACAGAAAGGAACCCTCTTCCACGCGTGGATCCCAGCCGAACTTGTCGGCGAATGCCTCCGCTGCGCCTCCGGGCACCTCCTGGTCCGGGAAGCACTCCGCCTCACCCTGGAGGAGCACCACATCGAAGGTGTCCGGTAGTGACAGGCGCACGCGCGGCTCCTTGCGGACGTTCCGCGCAGTCACGGAAGTGGCGCTGGTGCACATCCACACTGCTCGCCCCTCCCACAAGAACCACAGCGGCACCTGGTGCGGCCCGTGATCAGGGTGAGCCGTCGACACCCATACATCCCGCTCGGTAACGAGCCGCTCCAGAGCGTCGCGCATACGCTCCGCCGTCTGCCGGCGAACGATTCCCGTGGTCTCCATGCGGACCGACCCTAGCCAGCAGGGGCGAAGCGCGCCTGAGGCGCAGGACCTACTCCCAGCGACCGATGAACCCCTCAGCTTTTGGCTAGGGGTGACCAACTTCGGTGCTCAGGGTGGCCAGCTGAAGTGCTCAGTCACGCTTGTCTCCGGTAGTGGCTGGCTCGTGATCGCGCCTGGTGGCTGCGTCGCCAGGCGGACCAGCTGAGCCGGTGGGCCGGGCCGTGAGCGGGCCGGACAACAACACTGATGAACAGGCGCTGGATCTCGTTACAGGTCAGCGGGATCAGGTTGGCCGGCGTGGGGCGGTGTGCGTGTTCGTCGGCACGGACGACGGCGAGGAATGCATGAGCCAGCATCGCGAGAGTTACCCAGCGGGCCCAGGAAAGGTAGCGGCGGACCTGGTGCTCATCCAGTCCGGCCAGCCCCTTCTCGCTTGGGAAGGTCTCCTCCACCCGCCATCTGGAACCTGCGACCTTGACCAGGGTGGCCAGGGATGCCGACGTGGTGAAGTGACGGCGATAATAGGCGAGTTCACCGGTAGTGTGGTTGCGACTGACCAGGAGCTGGTGGTGGCCCGGTGCCGCCTCGGCGAGGTCGATGACGGCCCAGTCGTAGAACCGCTGTCCCTTCGCGCCGCGTCCGGCCGAAAGCTTCTGCCAGGCCCGCTTCGGCACCTTCTTCACCAGCGCATCGGCGCGGAACGTGCCGGCGCCGGTGGTCATTTGGGCTGAGCAGGCCACTGCGAGGACGTAGCCGATGCCGCGTTTTTCCAGCGCGGATCGCAGTTTCGGGTTGCCGCCGTAGACCTCGTCACCCGTGACCCAGCCGACGCGGTGTCCAGTGTCCAGGAACCGTTCGATCATCACCCGGGCCAGTTCCGGCTTGGTCGCGAAGACGGTGTCCTCGCTGAGCCCCGCGGCCCGGCAGCGGTCCGGATCGCAGGTCCAGGAGCGCGGGATGCACAGCTCTCGGTCCACCGCCGCGTGCCCGCGCTCGCCGGCGTAGACGAGGTAGACGGCGATCTGGGAGTTCTCGATCCGCCCGGCGGTGCCGGTGTATCGGCGCTGGACCCCGACGGCGCGTGTGCCATTCTTCACGTCGCCGGTCTCGTCGACGACCAGCACTGCGGCCTCGTCGTGGAGGTGCTCGACGACGTATTCGCGTACGTCGTCGCGGATGGCCTCGGCATCCCAGGCGGCCCTGCACAGCAGATGCTGCATGCAGTGCGGGGTGGCCTCCCCGGCCCACTCTGCGATCGTCCAGCAGTTCTTGCGCGGCAGATCCGACAGCAGGCCCAGCACCAAGCGCTTGGCCCGGAGGCGGGGTTCGACCCGCGCGAACCACCCGGCTATCTGGCTCATCAGGCCATCGAACGCCTCCTGCCAGCGGGCAGGGTCTACGCTGTGATCTGCGGCCACCGCGTGATCGTTTGTCTTCACACACCGATGATCAACGTGGCCGCACCCGTCTCCACAGCGCGTCAGGGTCGCGCAGCGTCCGCATGCGGTCCTGTGTCAGGAGGACATGTGCAACGTGGCGAAGTCTGGTGGGTCGAGTTCGACGAGCGGCGGCCGGTCGTACTGCTGTCGGAAGGCGACGCGTCCGGGATCCGGGTGATGCAGGTCGTGGCTCCGGCGGGCGTCGACATCAGCGGTCTGGGCGTCGAAGTGGCAGTAGGCGCCATGGAAGGACTGCCCTTTGAAGGCGTGCTGCGGTTCGCGTTCCCATGTCCGGGCTTTACCCCTTGCACGTGGCTGACCACCGTGTCCCGGGACGACCTGATCGAGCGGGCGGGCGCCCTGCCCTACGCGAAACTCAACGAGATTGAGGCAGCCCTCCGACTCGCTGGACAGGCGAAGGAGCGGACCCCGGCGACGACCGAGAAGCTCAGCGCATTAAGGGACGCCATCCGACTCGGTGGACTTGAGTAGTCGGGTAGGCGGAGAAGGAACGGACACCCTCGGTGGCGTGGTCGATCTCGTCCAGATGATCGACACTGACCACCTGTCTCCTCGGCGGCCCCTCGCCATCGAGATCACGATCTACGGCTGGAGTATTAACCGCTTCTTCTCCGCCTACGCATCGCCCTGCCTGCGGGGCATCACCTCGCGGCAGAGGACCGCATCCGGTTCCAGGATCTGTACGACGAACCGTTCGTGGCGACTCCCGCCGAGTCGGGGGCGTGGCGCGACTACTGGCTCGCGACCGATGAGCGCGAGGGCCCCCAGTGCGTATCGGCGCGGTCGCCCACCACCCCGATGAATGGCTCAACGCGATCGCCCACGACCAGGACATCAGCCTCACTCCCGAAGCGACCGCCCGCTTTTGCCGGCGCCCGGACGTCGTCTACCGGCCCGTGACGGGCGTCAGTCCCAGTCAGATCGGTGTCTCCTGGTCCCGCACCCAACTGGTTGACGCCGCCGTCGACACCTTCATCCTTTGGTCGGCTCCGCAAAACCTTCGGGGGTTGCCTGTGGAGCCTGTGTTGTTTGTGGTGCGGAGTCAGATGCTGGGGTCGGTGAGGTACAGGCCGCAGGCGCAGTCGAGGGCATCTTCGGGGGTGCCGGCGAAGCCGCTGGGGGCAGGATGGCGTCTTGGTACTCATCGGTGCCCGCGAGGCAGAGGGCGAAGCCCCAGGTACCGGCGGATCCGCCGTAGCGCAGAAGCATCTGTTCGCCGTCATTCAATCGAGGCGTTTGACAGCGAATCCAGTCGTTCGGGCTTCCATGTCAACGAACCCGGTCGCTCTTCGGCCCGATGCCTTTGATCCTGGTCGGAGTTCCGTCCGGGGCGAACGAGTGGTGGAAGGTGAAGGCGTGCGGCGCGGAGCCGTGGTCGTGGAGATGTTCCAGCCTGGAAACCCCGTCCTGCCAGGTGGGTGTCACGCCGTCGGAGACCCACCAGAACACGTAATTTGAGTGTCCTGTCCTCTCGAACCAGTCGTAACGCCTGTTCAGCGCCTCACGGTGCAGACCGGTGTAGATGGCGTCGAAGGCGGGGCGCAGGTCGGTCCAGAGTGAGAGGGTCGCGGCCAGGGCGGTGGTTTCCAGCGTATGGCCCTTGCCGTACCAGGTCGGTACGGCGAACTCTCCCCATGCACCCCAGTCCGCCTCGAAGAGCGCGCCCCGGTCACCGTCTGCCGCCTCAGCATGCGCGAGGTACCCGGGGTGCTGACTGATCTTCCGGTAGACGGCCGCACCAATGTCGTAGAACTCGCGCGTGAGAGGTGCGGGATCGACGAGAGGTGACTTCAGGACGCCGAATGTGTACAGAGCAAGATGGGGCATGTGTCTCTCCCTGGTTGGGGCTGCCTGGCGTGGACCCGGTTCGGTGGCTTACGCATGGGGACGAGGGTTCGTGGGGCGTGACCGACTCATCCCGTCGCGGCTGGCCCAGCCTGAAGGAACCCCTGTACGACCGTGGCGACCACCGAAGACCAGATGAAGGTAGCTGCCTCTGCGAGCCATGTCGAAGTTGCAATTTCCTTGTCCAAGTGGCCTCTTGTACCGGTCATTTCGAGGGCTGGGGCGGCGACAGGCGGGGCAGGCTGCGGGGTACCAGTGATCCACTTCGGCCGATCGGTTCGCCCGCCATGCCCGTCCGCACCCCCTGTCCGAAGCCTCGAGTGCCGCCGAACCCGTGCGATTGAAGAAGATGACCTACGGCCACAAGACCGGGCACCGGCTGCGGGTGCGTGCCATGAGATGACCTCTCAGTCCGGCGCGTTGCGATAGCTGAATGAGCTGCCCAGGGAGCCGCCTGCGACTCGCCCCGAGCGGGGCGCTGCGCTTACGGTCGAGTGCCGTCGATGTGCTCGAGCAGCGTTCGGGCTTCGACGGTGCGGCGGTGGTCCGGGCCGAAGGAGGCCAGGCAGGAATCGTGAGCGGCTGCAGCCTGGCGACGGGCATCAGGAGCGCGGCGCAACCCCAACAGGGCAGTAGCAAAGGCCAGTTCGACAGCGCCCGTATCTGGATGGCGCTGGTATTCGGGCAGAGCGCCGTACAGCTTGTCCGCGCCCTGCACCTCGGTGAGGGCGTCTTCGTGGCGGGCTTGGCCGTTGAGGCTGCGAGCCAGGCCGAGGCGCAGGACGAGGGACGTCCGGTCACGTGCGCGATGGGCGGCCAGGGCCTCGCGGGCGAGTGCTTCGGCCTCCTGGTGGCGCCCCTGCGCATTGAGGGCGAAGACCAGCCCGTTGCGGGCGGCCGCTGCCAGGAGTGACATTTCCGGGCCGGTACCGCGGCCCGCGGCCTCGGCGACGGCCGCACATTCTGCCTCGCACTCGGCGTGCTGACCGAGCGAGATCATCTGCTGGGCGCGGTCCGAGCGCAGCTTCAGGGTCAGCCAGTGATCGGCTCCAAATATCCTGCTGAAGGCAGGCAGCGCTTCGTCGTAGGTGGCGAGCGCCTCGGCGTGGCGGCCTTGGGCGCCCGTCGCGATCGCGGCGATGTTCAGCGCCACAGCTGCGTACTCGTCGTCGCGTGGGCGCGATCGGGCGACGGCGCGGGCTTCGGCCTCCGCCTCGGCGTAACGCCCGGCTTCGTAAAGGGCTTTGGCCTCAGCCACAGGCGTACCCGTCATTCGTTGGGCGTCGCTTCGGCCACGCGGCCGGAAAAATCTCATGCCCGGGAGCATACGGACACTGCGCAGGCTGCTCGGCGAAGAGGCAAGGAGGTGGTCGGCAGCCCTTCCGTCCTAAGACGCTGGCGCGCCGTATACAGCGAAGAGCTGCCTCGCAGGCACCGTCATGACCATGGGCAGCTGACAGCAAACAAGCCGACATCACTCATTCAAGTTCAGAAGTCGTGACGGTCGACACTACGGTCGGCCTCGGCCTGCTGACTGCAGCCGTTGAGGAGTGCAGCGCACCCCAGAGTGCGTGGGGCGCACGCTGCCCATATGCGCTTGGAAATCGGGGCTGTTGCTCTCCGAGCGCGGCGTCCGGTCCGCGCGGCGGCCACAGAGTCCAAGGCGTGATCATTTCTCCTAATTGTGCAAGCCTCAGGCGAGCCCCTGGCATGGATCGGCGCCACGCCCGAGTGTAAATATCTCTCCCGGTCATACCGCGAGGCCATCACGGCCGCGTCATTCGGTGAGGCTCCGGAAGGGGCAGCGAAGCCGAATTTGATCTTGGTCTCGGGGCTAGGGTGAGGGCTTCCCGCGACCCCTTCGGAGGTGCCTGCCCGGTGGCTGACAGCTTTGTTCACCTGCACAATCACACCGAATACTCGATGCTTGACGGGGCTCAGAAGCTCAAGCCGATGTTCGGCGAAGTCGAGCGTCAGGGCATGCCCGCGGTCGCGATGAGCGACCACGGCAACATGTTCGGTGCGTACGAGTTCCATCAGGTGTCCAAGGGCTTTGACGGCGTCAAGCCGATCATCGGGATCGAGGCGTACGTCGCCCCGTCCTCGCGTCGGAACCGGAAGCAGGAGTTCTGGGGACCCGGTGGGCAGCGGGCGATGTCCGACGACGGTGAAGGGTCCAAGGACGTCTCGGGCGGCGGCCGCTTCACGCACATGACGATGTGGGCGCAGAACGTGAGGGGCCTGCGCAACCTCTTCTACCTGTCGACGGAAGCCAGCTATACGGGGCAGTTCCCGGCCGGCAAGCCCCGCATGGACATGGAGCTGATCAGCGAGCACTCCGACGGGATCATTGCGACGACCGGCTGCCCCTCGGGTGCGATCCAGACCCGTCTGCGGCTGAAGCAGTACGACGAGGCCCGGCAGGTCGCGGCCTCGTATCAGGACATCTTCGGCCGGGAGAACTACTTCCTCGAGCTGATGGATCACGGCCTGTCCATCGAGCGGGACGTCAGGGACGGGCTGCTGCGCCTGGCCAAGGACCTGAACATTCCGCTCCTGGCCACCAACGATGCGCACTACGTCCACGCGGACCAGGCGGACGCGCACGACAACCTCCTGTGTATCGGCGTGGGCAAGAACAAAGCCGACGAGAAGCGATTCCGGTTCTCGGGGAACGACTACTACCTCAAGACCGCGGACGAGATGCGCGCTCTGTTCGCCGAGATGCCCGAGGCGTGTGACAACACGCTTCTGATCGCGGAGCGTGTCGAGGCGTACGGCGAGGTCTTCGACAACATCGACGAGATGCCGCAGTTCCCTGATGTTCCCGACGGGGAGACTCAGGAGTCGTGGCTGCGCAAGGAGGTCATGAAGGGCCTCGCCATGCGGTACGGGGACCCCGTCCCGGCCGAGGTCCTGGAGCGGTTCGAGACCGAGATGAGCATCATCGGTCCGATGGGGTTCTCCTCCTACTTCCTCGTGGTCGCCGACATCTGCAAGTACGCCCGCGACAACAACGTGCCGGTGGGGCCGGGCCGTGGATCGGCCACCGGTTCGATCGTGGCGTACGCGACCCGCATCACCGAGCTGTGCCCGCTGGAGCACGGCCTGCTGTTCGAGCGGTTCCTCAACCCGGAGCGCATCAACCCTCCGGATGTCGACCTCGACTTCGACGACCGTCAGCGCGACTTCATGGTCCGCTACGTCGTCGACAAGTACGGCGACGAGTACACCGCCATGGTCAACACGTTCGGCAAGATCAAGGCCAAGAACGCGATCAAGGACAGCTCGCGCATCCTGGGCTATCCCTTCCAGCACGGCGAGCGCATCACCAAGGCCCTGCCCGACGACATCATGGGCAAGTCCATCCCCCTCGACGGCATCTTCGACTCCACGCACCCGCGCTACGGCGAATGCGGCGAGATCCGGGCGCTGTACGAGAACGAACCCGACGTCAAGAAGGTCATCGACACGGCCAAGGGCGTCGAGGGCCTGACCCGCGGCACCGGAGTGCACGCGGCCGCCGTCATCCTCTCCAAGACCAAGCTGACCGACCGGATCCCGCTGCACATGCGGGCCAAGGACGGCGTCAAGATCACCGGCTTCGACTACCCCAGTTGCGAAAACATGGGGCTCGTCAAGATGGACTTCCTGGGTCTGCGGAACCTCGGCGTCATCGACCACGCCATCCAGAACATCCGTGAGAACCGCGGTATCCGTCTGGCCACCGTCGACCCGGGCAACGGCGACGTCACCGACCAGGTCGTCATCCCTCTCGACGACAAGACCACATACGAACTCCTCGCCTCGGGCGACACCTTCGGCGTCTTCCAGCTCGACGGCGGCGGCATGCGCACACTGCTCAAAGCCATGGAGCCGACCCGGTTCGAAGACATCGCAGCCGCCCTCGCCCTGTACCGCCCCGGCCCGATGGCCGCGAACGCGCACATGAACTACGCGCACCGCAAGACCGGCCGCCAGGAGATCCAGCCGATCCACCCCGAGCTGGAGAAGGCCCTCGAGCCGATCCTCGGGAACACCTTCCATCTGCTCATCTACCAAGAGCAGATCATGGCCATCGCCCGCCAGCTCGCCGGCTACACCCTCGGCGGCGCCGACCTGCTGCGCCGCGCCATGGGCAAGAAGAAGCCCGAGGTCCTGGCCGCCGAGTGGGAGAAGTTCCACGCAGGCATGCAGGGCAACGGCTACTCGGAGGAGTCCATCAAGGCTCTGTGGGACGTCATGCTCCCCTTCTCCGGCTATGCGTTCAACAAGTCCCACACCGCCGGATACGGGCTCGTCTCGTACTGGACCGCGTACCTCAAGGCCAACTACCCGGCCGAGTACATGGCCGCGCTGCTGACCTCCGTCGGCGACGACAAGGACAAGGCCGGCATCTACCTGGCCGACGCCCGCAAAATGGGGGTCACCGTCCTGCAGCCGGACGTCAACGAATCCGTCGCCGAGTTCGCGGCCATCGGCGACGACGTCCGCTTCGGCCTGCGGTCGGTCCGCAATGTCGGCGACAACGTCATCGAGTCGATCGTCGCGGGCCGCAAGGCGGGCGGGAAGTTCGGCAACTTCGCCGACTTCCTGGACAAGGTCGACCTGCCCGCCCTCAACAAGCGGGCGATCGAATCACTCATCAAGGCCGGCGCCTTCGACTCACTCGGCCATACCCGCAAGGGCCTCACTGCGGCCCACGAATACGCCATCGACGCGGTCGTACCCGTGAAGAAGGCCGCCGCGTACGGGCAAGACGACTTGTTCGCCGGCCTGGGCGGAGACGGAGGCGACGACGGCACTCCGGCCTTCGGTGTCGACATCCAGATCGACGAAGGCGAGTGGCCGCGCAAGCAACTCCTGTCGACCGAGCGGGAGATGCTCGGCATGTACGTCTCCGCACACCCCTTGGACGGCACAGAGAGCATCCTGGCGGGCCATCGCGACACCACGATCCCCGACTTGATCGCCTCCGGCCGAACCGAAGGCGTCGTACGGCTGGCCGGACTCATCACCAGCGTGCAGCCGAAGATGACCAAGCAAGGCAACCCCTGGGCCATCGTCAACCTCGCAGACCGAGACGGCCAGCTGGAAGTACTGTTCTTCCCCGCCACCTACCAGCTCGTCATGGGAGCACTCGTCCCGGACAGCGTGGTCTCCGTCCTGGGCCGCCTCAACGACCGTGACGGCACCATCAACCTCGCCGGACAGGAGCTCCAGGTCCTCGACGTGACCTCCGCCGAACGCAGCGGCGCCGCGCCCATCCAACTCCACCTGCCCTACCACCGAGTCAACGATCCCTCCGTACAGGAACTCAAACGCATCCTGCTCGCCCACCCCGGCCCCAACCCGGTCCGCCTGGCCATCCAAGGACCCCGGAAAACCACCGTGTATGTCCTGCAGGAAACAGTGAACGCCGGCACGATCGCGTCCGACATCAAGGGCAGCTTCGGCCAGGACACCTGGCAGGGCATCGCATGACTGCACCGGCTGACGAAAACGACGTCATCATCCAACTCGACGACATGGACGCGTGCCGGGCCTGCGGTGAACAGAGCGTGCTCAAAGCCAGCTTCGCGCAGACGTGGACGAACAAGCGCGGCGAGGCCATGTCCGGACTACGCGAGGCAGTGCTGTGCCCAGAGTGCGACCGGGGAACCCCGGCCGCAGACGAACTACTCGCGCTGTTCGCCGTCGACGAGACGCTTGGCATCAACAACATCGAGACTTTCGGCGGACTCGTCGCGGCCTGGGTCGAATCCGTACGACACCAACAAGTCGACGAGGCGCGACTCGCCGAGGAACACGAGCAGTGGAGCGGTGAGTTGTAAGCAGCTCGCCCCGGCGCTGCGCACGGGGGCCGGTGGAAGCGGCGGCGATGCGTGAACAGCCCCACTGCGCAGCCCCGCCTCGCACAGAAACCCCAGGTCAGAATCCTGCTGTTGGGATGCTCCTTCAGCATGTCGTCGGTCGTCGCATAGAGTGCTGTCGCGAGGGTGTCCACGTCGTTCGTCACAAAACGATCTTGGACACCCTCGTTCTCGTCTCCGCAGGCACCCCTTGGACCACACCACCAGGAGGAACCAGTGTCATACCCGCAACTGCTCACCCCCGAGGAGAAACTCGCCGACGCGAAGAAGCTGTTGAGCCTCCCGCGCATCGTCGTGATCTGCGGCTCCACCCGCTTCATGACCGAGATGACCGAGGCCGATCTGCGGGAGACCAAAGCCGGAAAGATTGTCGTCAAACCGGGCTGTGACATGAAGTCGCCGCACGAACTTTGGTCCGATCCTGTCGAGGCCGAGGCGCTGAAGGTTCGACTCGACGATCTGCACCGGGCGAAGATCCGGCTCGCTGATGAGGTGCTCGTAGTCGGCGACTACATCGGAGACAGCACCCGAGCCGAAATCGCCTATGCCCGGTCGCTGGGCAAGCCCGTACGGTTCACGCACCCCGAAGTCGACCCTGACGCCTGACCGCCCGCTGCCACCTCGACAACCAGGGCCGGCAGGCCGCCGCCTGACCGTCTCGCGGTGACTTCGGCCGCCGCCCACCCCACACCCTCCGCAGGCATCCCTTGGAATTGATCACCTAGCCAGGAGCACGGCGCTGCTTACGCCCGTGACGCTTGATCCAACGTGTGCTTCCCCGTCCGCTCACGCATCGCTCACGCACGGCATGGGCCGGGTGAGTTCGGAAACCCCGTGGTGAGGCGGGTGAGTCATCGTCCACACTGCGCCGATGACCAGCCCATTTCCGTGTCCGTGCTGCGGGCATCTCGTCCTCGATGAGATGCCCGGCTCCTACGAGATCTGTCCCATCTGCTTCTGGGAAGACGATGGCGTTCAGTTCCGGTGGCCCACGATGTCTGGCGGAGCCAACCGCGTGTCCCTTATCGAGGCCCAGCAGAACTACCAGGAATTCAGCGCCTGCGACCGCCATGGCCGACAGTACGTACGGCTGCCGGCGCCCGACGAGCCGCTCGACCCGGCGTGGCGCCCCATCGATCAGTCCCGCGACTCCTTCGAGGACTGGGACGGTGCGGAGCGGGCCCCATGGCCCGAGGACCGTTCCGTGCTGTGCTGGTGGCTGCCAACCTTCTGGCGCCGAGTCACCTCGCCTGACACGAAATGAGCCAACCCACTCCCGAGAGGAACCGCGCATGGCATCCCGAATCGCAGCCCTCGTCCAGCAGATGGACGGCGCTGCGGAAGAGTCCATGGATGCCCGCGCCGAGCTGATCCACATCGGACACCCCGCCATCCCTGTCATCATCGACGGCCTACCGTCCCTCGGCAGCTTCGGCCAGCTGACCGCCATTGAGGTCTTCGAGGAGGTCAGAGACCCACGCTGCGGCCCCGCACTGATCGAGTTGTTGGCCAGTGACAACAGCACCGTGCGGGAGTGGGCGGCGCTGGCCCTCGCGGACCTGGGGATCAGGGGCGCGGTTGAGCCCTTGTGGCGCGCATACCGCGCCTGCGTGGAGCGGGCGAAGCCACCGGACTGGAGCGAGCCAGTGGGCTTCCGGTTTGCGCTCACAGAACTCGGGGCCCGCCATCCGGTCGTACCCCCATTGACGGCCCGACTGTGCAGCATGACCAGCTTCGGTGCGCTTGCCTGGCCGTCTGCTCACTACATCGAAGTCGTCAACGACCTTGCCGACCATGATCAGCTCGTCCTCTACAGCCAGTTCTGGAAGATCGAAGGCGACCGGACATACGGCATCTCGGGCCCCGACCTGGACTGGCAGCTCAACTGGGAAAGACCTTGGCCGGAGTTGGTCGAGTCGGCCCGCGAATGGGCGCTGCTCGAAGCCACAGAAGCTCCCTGCGACGAGAGCATCGTCGTCACCATTACGTGGATCGACCGCACCGATCTCCACCCGTAGATGATCGCCGGTTAGCCTTCCCGGCATGTCTGATGCCACTCCGCACAAGCCGCTGTTGTGGGTCGAGTCCGGTGGCGGCCCGCTGGTCGTCGTGCCCGAATCGGCCCTGGCTTCTTGGTGTACGGATACGCAGGCCACGAGCGCAGACGAGTGCAGCGGCTGGGGCGACTACGGCCGGGCCTGCCAAATCGACGACTACATAGGCACGCTGCACGTGGGGAACGCCGAGGCCCTGGTACTGGCCGACAGCCCCGACACCACAACCTTCCTGCCCGACCGCATGCTCTTCATCCGGTGGAGCGGAGCCGACTCCGAGAGCGACATCCTCGCCGCACTCGAACCCGCCCTCACCTTGGCCGCATGGCAATCCCCCGTGCAGTGGACCCTTGCCGGCGGCCCGGTCGTCCTCTTCGACGCTGCCTGGTCCGGCACCGATCTGCCTGACCACCAGCCGGACAATCACCTGCCCATCTACTTGCCCCCCGGGGTCTACGCGGCCGAGTACGCGTATGTCGAGCCGAACCCACGCACCTCGTTCGGCCTCGTCCGACTCACGCCGCGCGGAAGGTGACGCGCATGCCTATCCAGCACCCGGCAGAGACCGGATACGGGTACGTCATCGAGCGCTACGTCACGACGGGCCACAGCCGGTCCAGCCGCCTCAGCCGATACGGCGAGATACTCAGCGGCCGCTTCACCCGCCGGGAAGACGCCATTCGCAATCGATTCGTGCGCGACCTGCTCCACGACGCCGCCACGATCACGGACGACGAACTGGCCGCGCTCTTCGGCTTCGAGTGGCGAGCCCGCCTCACCGCATCCTGGCTGGTCGGCGTGGCCCAGCGCCACAAGTTTCGCCAGCAGATCGGCGACCTGCTGCTCGCCAGCGAACTCACCTACGCAGGACGGGGGTACTGCTTCGCCCCGGCCCGCCTCGGCACACACGAGGACGCCGAGATCCTGATCGCGTACCTGGACCGCTACCTGCCACAGCTCGACCTCCGCTACGACCAACCGGATGCCCTCGGCGCACTCCTGCGCCTCGACGACCAGCTCGGCACCGAGTACGCCACCCGATTCACAGCACCCGACGGCCCTTGGGAGCGCTGGGTCAACGCCCTCCCACACCTTCGTGAAAATCCCGGGTACACGCCCGCCGACCAGCGCCGGTGGACCGCTACCCAATGCGACTTCGCCAACGGTTGGTCCCTCACCTGACGGCGGAAGCCGATGGGTGCGGGCCTTTGAAGAGGCGATCGGTTCGATCTCGCGGGATGCCGGGCCAAGTGGCGATTATGAGGCGTCGGCGTAGGCGAGGTGGGTGCCGCAGACGGTGCAGCGGAAGAGCATGGCCGTGGCCCCTGCACCGAGTTGGGTCAGGAACTGCTCGAGTTGGGCTGCGTCGTGCCAGCCGTTCATGCGCAGGTCTTGCCTGAGCTGGTCGAGGGCCTCGGGGTGGGCTGCCAGTTCGCTGTATCCGACCTCGCCGATGAAGGCTGCCGCGTCGTGGCAGTGGACGAGCCAGTGCGGATCCTGCCAGGCATGGAAGCCGGGAGTGCGGCGGGTCACCTCGTACAGGGTCTCCTCGCTGACGCCGTCGAGTCCGTAGGAGTCCATGAACTCGCCGGCGAACCGTTCAGCCGCGCTGCCGTCCGCGATGCACCAGGGGCAGAAATGTCCGCTGACGTCTTGGGCGGTGTAGAAGGTCGCGGTGTAGATCCACCCCATGGCGCGGCTGCAGCACACACATGTCTCCGCGCTCTCGCGGATCGACCCGCTGGCGAGCGGATCGGGGTGGTAACGGAAGGCAGGCAGGTCGGAGTTCACTGGTGCAGTCTGTTCGTAGGCAGCCCAGTGATCAAACGGTGAGCGCGTAACCCTGCTGGTCGGATGCCGGATAGAGCCGCTGATGCTCACGCGCGGTGTGGTGACGCCAGTAGGAGTCGAAGTCGCCGTTGTCGATCAGGGTGCGGAGTTTGAGGACGGCTTCGGCGCCGTGCAGTCCCCAGCGGGCACCGGTGATGTCGAGTCCGCCGATCAGGTGCCCGCAGGGCACTGTACGGCGCCGGTGGAGATCGACCAGGGCGATGTCATAGCGGAGCTGGTCGAGGTGACCGGTCAGATAGCGCCGACAGACATCGACGGCCTCTCGCCGACCGGCGGAGAGGCCGGTCCGGTCGGCTTGGACCGCGGTCATCACGGCCAGGGCTGCGGTGTGTGAGAGGGAGACGAAGTCCCTCTCAACCGCGGCGGTGACCTTCCGATCAGCTTGCTGACGCCAGCACATTGTAGGATCCGCGGGGTGGCAGAACTGATCAGGACCAGTGCGATCCCGCCTGACGATTGCTCGGGCCAACCCACCCGCGATCAGGTCATTGGCCGGATCGCCGATCACCTTACGGCCCAGGACCCCGGGCATCCGCTTCGTGTCGCGGTGGACGGCATCACCGCCGCAGGAAAGACGACCCTGGCGCGTGCACTGTCATCTGCGGTCGCCGGTCGTGGCCGACCCGCGATTCACCTGTCCATGGACGGGTTCCACCACCCGCGCGCCCACCGCCACCGGCAGGGCCGCGACTCAGCAGTCGGCTACTACCAGGACGCCTACGACTTTCCCGCGTTCGCACGGACAGTGCTCACACCGATGGGCCCAGGCGGCGACCGCCGCTACCGCGGTCGCATCATCGACCTGGCCAGCGACCGGCAGATCGACGAACCCCCAGTCACCGCGCCGGCCGAAGCGGTGCTGATCGTGGACGGCAGCTTCCTCCAACGCAGTGAACTGGCCCACCTGTGGGATGAGGTCGTGTTCGCCGACACCAGCTTCCTCGTCGCCCGCCGACGCGGCACTACGCGGGACGCCGCGCTCTTCGGCGGACTTGAACAGGCCGAGAATGCCTTCGACAACCGCTACCACGCAGCCTGTCGGCACTACCTGGCCGAAACCGACCCGGCCACGCGAGCAAGCATCGTCATCGGCAACGACGACGTCGACCACCCTGAACTACGCCGCATCGGCGACCTCCGACGGCCCCAGTAGCCTGCGCGGCCGTCCAGCCAACTGATCCTCGATCCGATGTCCCCCTGATCGGAAAGACAACGGCTTCTCAGCTTGTTGTTTAACCCTGTTGCTGCCTCAAGCGGACGTGAGTGGTGAGGGTTTCGACTCGTTTCACGGTCTTCCCGGGCTCGTAGCGGGGGGCCGGTCTGCGGTTTTGTGTCCTGGTGGGCGTCCGGGGCCTGGCCGGGAGGGTTTCGGCGCGCGTGCGGGAGGGCGGCCTTCCCCCGGAGGTGCCGGCACCCACGGCGGACGCGAGCGGGGGTGAGTCGGCGCGGTTCGGCGGGTCGTTCCCAGGGGCGGTGGAGGTCCTCGGCGAGTGGTCGGGCCAAGCGGAGCTGGGTGTGGGTGTCACCGCCGAGATGGTCCGGGGCCAGTCGTCCTGCTCCCCCAAGCGCCTGCGAGGGGCCGCGGTGCTGCGGTCCCGGGTACTCAGGGGAGGAACGTCACTGCCGGGAAGGCTGGGGACGGCCCGTCGAGCAGATGCCCCCGACGGTGGCGCAGGTGCTCGTCGAAGAACGCGAGCGGGTACGCCTGCTGGATCTTCACCGCCTGGTCGGGATCGAGGGTGCCGATCACGTCCTGGAGCTGCTGCCCGCTCCATCCGAACAGCTTCGCCACCTGTGGGAACAGCGCCTCGTTGTCGCCGTACGAGGCGTGGACGGCGCCCTGGGCCTGGATGTTCAGCCGCCGACCCCGCAGGTGCGACCAGAATGCGGCGGCCTCGGGATCCGTGGCCCGGGTGAACTCGGCGGTCATCATCATGAACGGCCGGTCCAGGTCGCCGGCCAGCGGCGGGTTCATCTGCATCGGGCCGTCGAGGCTCAGCCCGGCCCGGATGCGCTCGTCCGCGAGCGTGGCGCAGGCGGTGGCCGTCCCGCCCTTCGACCAGCCGAACGCGCCCATGCGCCGCGGGTCGAGGGAGCCGAGCAGCCCGGCCGGCAGCTCCTTCTGGTCGACGTCCGGATTGCATCCGGCGGCGAGCTGCTCGACGCAGTCGAGGACGAAGCGCAGGTCAGCGGCGAAGTCCCCGGGCAGCGTCGGCGCCTGCCTGTCGTGGAGCGGGACGGCGATCCGACCGTCGGGGAACTCGGTGTACGTGTCGTACTGGTGGGCCACCGTCACAGCCGCGTATCCGTGGCTGGCGAGCTCTTGGACCATGACGGTGTGGTCGCCCTGGTGGCTGTGCGCGCCGTGCGAGAACACGACGACGGGCAGTCGTCGGCCCGACCGCCGCACCGGAGCGCCCACGTGGCCGGCAGTGAGCGGCCCCCGGGAGGCCAGAGCGCTGAACCCCGCGTCGGCGAGGAACGCCTGAAGTGCGCCGGCCGGCATCCAAGGCGCCACCGGATACCGCTCGACGTCCCGGGCGGGGTACCAGACGGTGGCCATCAGCTCGCGAAAGTGCCCGGGGCCCGCGATGTCGTCCGGCCGCGACCGGTCGACGAGGTGCAGCTGGAC
Organism: Streptomyces sp. NBC_01445; assembly: GCF_035918235.1. NCBI lineage: Bacteria > Bacillati > Actinomycetota > Actinomycetes > Kitasatosporales > Streptomycetaceae > Streptomyces > Streptomyces sp. NBC_01445. The sequence continues at coordinate 699,403 of NZ_CP109486.1, forward strand.
CGTGCCCACCGGGTGCGGCCCGGTCGGCGCGGGCAGCCTGAGTCGCGTCGAGGCGTGGGCGGCCGCGGCCGGGTCCGCCCACGCGGGGCCGGCGACGGCGGCAAGAGGCACGGCGGCCCCGGCTGCCAGCGCGGCTCCCAGCATGTGGCGGCGCGTCATGCGCTTGCGGTTGATGAGCGGCGTGGTGGTCATGGGCCCTCCCGTGGTGACGGATCGTCACTCGTGCCGCGACGGCCGGTCCGTGGGCACGAGTGGAACGCTGTCATGTGCCCCTCTCGCGCAGCATCGGCCCACCGATTGATCACTCGCGCGGGCATCGGCCCACGGGTTTACGCCCTGGGGCCGATGCGGTCGGCGGTGTCGTCCGGTTGCGAGGCAATCCCGATCAACGCGGCAGGCAGCCCCGCCTCGACCACGCGCAGCAGCAGCGGCGCGGGCGAGTACCGCGGCTCCTTGAACTCGGCGTGCATCGACTCGGTGATCGTCTGGACGGTATCGAGCCCGATGAGGTCGGCCAGCGCGAGCGGACCCATCGGGTGGGCGCAGCCGAGGGTCATGGCGTCGTCGATCGACCGTCAGCTCCGGCGGCCTGTCCGGGTGGCAAACTGCCTCGAACGGTAGGGTCACCGATGGCCCAGCATTGCGATCATGAAATCATCGTGAGCCACTCATTACATGATCAGACACGTGATGCGTACGCTGTGCGCCGCCACCCTCGTGGCCGCTCCCCTCGCCCTGACCGCAACGCCGGCACAAGCCCTGACTTCATGTACGGTCAACGGCCGTCCCGTGTCCGGTACGACCGTCAGTGGTACTGCCGGCTCCGACAACATCAGCTGCGGCGCCCTTGCCTCGGGCGATAGCGTCAGCGGCTTGGGCGGCAGCGACTACATCGTCATCAACGGCATCGTTGCCGGTACCGTCGACGGCGGCGCCGGCGGCGACTTCATCATGGCCAACGCCGGTACCACGGCGAACGGCAGGATCCTCGGCGCCGCCGATGGCGACTCCATCTTCGTCGGCCCGAACGCCGGCACCGTCGACGGCGGACTCGGGTCGGACTTCTGCCGAGTCGCTTCCGGTAACCCCCCGATCAGCTGCTGACCGGCAGCGGGTTCGTCGGGCCGGCCATCTGCGACGCTCAGAGTGGCCAGCTGGCGTGCCACAACACGCGGTGGCCATCGTCGAGGCGCACGGCATCCCGCTCGCGGCAGTCACCACCGGCGGCTGCCGCAACGACGTCACCCAACTGATCCCGCTGATCCAGGCCGTCCCGCCGATCCGCGGTAGGCGCGGCCTGCCACTGCGCCGCGCCGAGCGCCTGTACGCCGACCGCGGCTGTGACCACGAGGTCTACCGGGACGAGGTCCGCCGGTTCCAGATCACCTCACACATCGCCCGGCGCGGCACGGGGCACTGCTCCGGCCTGGGCGTGTACCGCTGGGTCGTGGAAGGAGCGATCGCGCTGCTGCACTGGTTCCGCCGCCTGCGTATCCGCTGGGAGATCCGCGACGACATCCACCACGCGTTCGTCACCCTTGGCTGCGCCGTCATCTGCCGGCGACGACTGCGCACCGCACTTTGTTGAGAGCAACGGCGGGCGGTCGCCTCAGGGGATGGCCTGCTCGATGCGTCAGAACGCATAGGTAGCAGTCGGGCCCGCGCAGCCTCACATACGGGATCTCAGCACGTCGATCTCACAGCCCGGCGCGGAGGGGTCGAAGCCGTGCTCGATCAGCCAGCGAACCGCCAGCAGGCTTCGCAACGACCACCACGCGTGGATCACGTCGAGGTCGATGTCGGTGCCATAGCCGGCGATGACGTCGTCGAGGTGCTCCTCGTGTCCGAGCGTGAAGGTGGCGAGGTCGTACAGGGGGTCACCCTGGCCCGCCTCGGACCAGTCGATGATGCCTGTGACCTCGTCGCCGTCGACGAAGACGTGCGCGATCTGCAGGTCTCCGTGCGTGAACGCCGGAGTCCACGGCCGGAGCGCGGCCTCGGCGACCTGGCGGTTGCGGGTGACCACGTCGGCGGGCAGGACGCCGTTCGTCACGAGCAACTCGCACTCGTCGTCGAGTTCCGCCGCCAGCGCGACGACGCTCCGGCCGGCCCGGCCCGGCAGGGGCGGCAGGGGCGCTTCGTGCAGCTTCCGGATGGCGGCACCCGCCGCGGCCCACGCCGCCGGCGACCCGGTCGACGGCCCGCCGAGGCGCCCAAGCGTCGTCCCCGGGAGTGCGGCGATCGCGAGCACGGGCGGCTTGCGCCACAGGACCTCCGGGGTCGGGACCGGCGCGAGGGACATCGCCTGGACCTCGGCGTCGATGCGCGCCTGATCGGCGTCCACCTTCAAGAACACGTCGCCGACGCGCAGAGTCGCGCGCTCGGAATGGGCGACGACGACTTTGACCTCATCCATGGGCGGCCAGTATCCCGGGGATGATCGCCGACGTCACCGGGTTTATCGCATGTGATTACGCGGTTGGCCGCGTCCCGCTCCCGGGCGGCATCGTGCATGACACCGACCTCTGACCAGGTCAAACCCACCACTTTTGTTGGGAGTCCTTAGTCCAGGCGGGACACCTGGTAGTGGACGATGGACCAGCCGTCCGCCACCCGGCGCACCACAATCGCGAGCTTGACGGCAACCGGGGTCCGGTCGGTGAACGAGAACTCGGCGTCCAGGTAACCGAGTACCAGGTCGTGGGCCAACCGCCGGGTTTCGAGAATCCGGTACTCGGCAGTCATGCCCAGGGGTTGGGAGTCGTAGTACTCGGCGATGCCCCGGTGCCCGACGGTGTACGGGTGCAGGCCCTGGAAGATCGCGTCCTCGGTGTAGAGGGAGGCGACCCGCTGCGGGTCGTGCGCGTCGACGGCCGCCTTCCAGGGGGCGAGGACGCCGCGCAGGATCGCCGCGTCGTCCGTCGTGGTGTTCGTCGTGGTGCTCATCGAGTTTCTCCCGTCGAATGGAGCGGAGCCGAGGTGTCGGACGGAGCCGGGGATCAGTGTCCGGCGCTCATACCGCCGTCGACGTGCAGGATCTCGCCGGTGACGAAGGGAGCCGTCTCGAGGAAGACCACGGCGTCGACGATGTCGTCCACCTCGCCCATCCGGCCGACCGGGTGCAGGGCGGCGAGGCTCTGGTGGGTCTCCTCCGGGTGCATCGGGGTCCGGATGGTGCCGGGCGACACGGCGTTGACGCGGATGCCGCGGGTGGCGTACTCGATGGCGAGGGACTTGGTGGCGGACTGCAGGCCGCCCTTGGTCAGCGAGGCCAGGACGGAGGGGACGCGGGAGTCCGCGTTGTCGACCAGGCTGGTAGTGACGTTGACGATGTGGCCGCCGCCCTGGGCCAGCATGTGCGGAACGACCAGCTGGGAGATCCGGAAGAACCCGGCCAGGTTCACGCCGGTGACGGTCGCGTAGTCGTCGGCCGTGTGGTCGGTGAAAGGCTTGGCGACGAAGACGCCCGCGTTGTTGACCAGGGTGTCGATCCGGCCGAACCGCTCCACTGCGGCGGCGACCACGCGTTCGGCGGTGGCCGGGTCGGCGATGTCGCCCTGGACGGTGAGGATGTCCGCGTCGTCGGCGGGCGCGATGGTGCGTGAGGTGGCGACGACGGCGTGGCCCAGCTTGCGGTAGGCCTCGACGAGGCCGGCTCCGATGCCCTGTGAGGCTCCGGTGACGATCGCGACCTTCTGGTTCTGAGAGCTCATGACGGCCTTCTCCGAGTAGTGGCTGAGGTGCTCCCGGCCGGCTACTAGCCGACCGGTCGCCTATTCGGAAAGCTAGGCGTCCCGCAAAGACGAAGTCAAAGGTCAGAGGGTCTTTTGCCAGGACCGGAATCCTCATTGCTGAGAGGCCCGGTCTCCCAGCGCACGTCAGCGGTGCGGGTCCCCTTCGGGCAGCCAGGCGTCCGGGGAGCGAAGTCCGAGGTCGTCGACGCCGGCGCAGAGCGCGTCGACGACGGCGAGCACCGCGCTACGCGTCTCGCCCTCGCGCCACACCAGCGACCAGGTCCAGTGCACCGTCGGCGCGACGACCTCGCGCCGCACCAGATCGGACGGCAGTGCGGTGGTCTGCCCCTTGGGCGAGTTGACGACCGGCCGGCGGCTGCGGCGGACGTGGTCGAAGAAGGCGGGGCCGGTGATGCCGCCGTCGCAGATGCGCACCGCGTGGGCCCCGGTGTCGTGGCACAGCTGCTCGGCGTAGACGTTCCAGGACGACCAGGAAGTGGTGTCGTCGTCGAGGAGGACGGCGGTGTCCTGGGCGCGCACGTCTGCCGTGTCGGCGCCCGTGGCCACGGCGTAGAGCCGGTCGGCGCCGAGGAGGCGGGCGCGCAGGCCATGCCGTTTCAGCTCCTCGTCGCGTACCCAGCACACGGCGAGGTCCAGGCTGCCGTCGGCGACGCGAGCGGCCTGGGTGTGGGAGGGCGCGATCCAGGCGTCGACGTGCAGCCGGGCGACCCCGGCGGTGCGCGTGGTCAGGTCCGCGGGGAGCCAGTTGACGTAGCCGAGCCGGACCGCTTCCGAGCCCGCCAGCCGGCCGGCCCTGAGCTGAAGGTCGTCGGCCCGCTCCAGCAGCGCCCGGGTGTGCGGGAGCAGGGCGGCGCCGGCCGGGGTGAGGGACACCGAGCGGCGGTCGCGGTCGAAGAGTCGTACGCCGAGGTCGCGTTCGAGGGCCTTGATCTGTTGGGAGAGGGAGGGCCCGGCGATGAGGAGGCGCTCGGCGGCGCGGCCGAAGTTCAGCTCCTCGGCGACCGCGACGAAGTACCTCAACTGGCGTAGCTCCACGCTCGTCATGCTACGCGGGCTGGGAGGCCGTATCTCTCAGCAGGAAGGCAACCTGTCGTGGCGTCCCGCGCCCGCAGCGGACAAGGCTGGGGGCAGGGAAGCCCGGCGCTCCGCCGTCCGGCGGGGCGGGCCCGAACGGAGCGAGAGCATGCAGGAGTTCCTGGTCGAGATCACCACGACCATCCCCGACGGCACCAGCCAGGACGAGGTCGACCGGCGCCGCGCCGCCGAGGCCGTACGCGCCCGGGAACTGGCCGCCATCGGCCACCTGGCGAGGCTGTGGCGCCCGGTGGGCGAGCTGCGCAGCGTCGGCGTCTGGTGCGCCGCCGACGAGGCGGAACTCCACGAGAAGGTGCTCGGCACCCTGCCGCTGAGCCCATGGATGAGTTTTGCCGTGACGCCGCTGGAGTCCCACCCGAACGACCCCGGTCGCTGATCAGGCGGCGCGGGCCCCGAGCAGGGCCAGGGAGTTGGCCCAAAGGGAGTTCAGCCGCCCGGTGTTGTTGTAGAGCTTCGCGAACATCACCTGGCCCTCCAGCTGGGCGACGACGGACCGCGCCGCCTCCCGGGTGTCGGTCACGGTGACGTCCCCGCGGTCGAGGGCCTCGGTGACGACCGCGTCGACCATCTCGACCTGGTCGTCGAAGATCTCCTGCAGTCGTGTGCGGACGGCCTCGGTCCGGTTACTCATCTCCAGACTGAGGTTGCCGAACAGACAGCCCGGCACGGTGCCGCAGTCCTGCTGTCCGGTACGCAGCCCGGCCTCCGTCTGCGCGAACAACTGCCGCAGCCGCTTCAGCGGTTCGCCGGCGCCGCTCAGGACGCGCGTCCACTCCCGCCGCTGGTCCGCCCAGTGCTCGTCGACAACGGCCAGCGCGAGCGCTTCCTTCGATTCGAAGAAGTAGTAGAAGCTGCCCTTCGGCACGCCGGCCGCCTTGCAGATCTCGGCCACTCCCAGCGCCGAGTAACCACGCGCCTCGAAGAGCGACCGCCCGGCCGCGAGGACCTTCTCCCTGGCGTCACTGGTCCTGCCCATACGGCAACTATACGACCGGTCGGCTATCTACGATCGGGGATGATGCGTCGGCAGGCACGGTCTTCCACTCGGATCACGGGGTGTCGAGAACTCCATGATCTTCGAAGCCGTGCGCGGGCTGGCCCCGGCTCCGGTGACGCGCGGCGCGCACCTGCGCGAGCTGCCCGTCGAAGAGTGCTGTGGGCAGGTCGGACAACGCCTGGATCCGCACCTAACCGAGTGCCGGAGGGTCCTCGGCTGGACGGCGTCCCCAGGCCGAGATGAGCGGCGCGAGTGTCAGGTCGAGTGTGCCCGCGTGGATGGCGGCCAGGTGCGCGTCGATCTCGGCGTCGTCGGCCAGGCCGGCCGCGAGCAGCTCGCCGCGCACGTGCCGGATGGTCGCCGCCTCCAGCCGGTCGCAGGCCGGCCCGCCGACCGGGAATGAGCCCGCCGCGGCGACATCCACCAAGCCGGCCTCACGCAATGCCCGCGGCAGTGTCCGGCCGTAGCGCAGGTCCGCGCCGCGGCGCGCCAGCAGCTCCCGGACCGCGTCGCGCAGCCGGTTGGCCCGCCGCTGCGCAGGGCCGCTGTCGTCCAGGCATGCCAGTGGCTGCAGAGCGGTATCGGCGTCCTCGACCAGCAGCCAGCCGCCGGGCCGTAGCGCTGCCGCCATCGTGGCCAACGCGCGAGCCCGGTCGGGTACATGGACCAGCACGAGCCGGGCGTGCACCAGATCGAACGTCCCCGGCTCCGGGGGCGGATCAGCGGCGACGTCGTGCCGGCGCACCTCGTACCCGTCGCCTGCCTTCAGCCACGACGGGTCGATGTCCGTGGACAGCACGTGCCCGGTCGGACCGACGGCCGCCGCGAGCGCCTCCGGGACACTGGGGCCACCGGCCCCCACTTCCCAGCAGCGCGAGCCGGCCCTGACCCCCAGCCGATCGAAGTGCCCGCGCGTCACACCGTCGAACAGCTCGGCCAGCCAAACGAATCGCTCGCCCGCCTCGGCGCGCGCGTTGTCCAGCAGGTACCCGCGGGCGGGAGCGGACTCTCCACCGAGCGCGGCAGTCCCGCCTATCGGATCCGGTCGGCCACCGGCGTGCGGCGGGCGAGGCGAGGAGGTCATGACTACATGGTCAACCTCCCCAGGCCGCCAGCGCCACGAGGCCGGGAGAGGGATGTCTCACACGGCCAGCGGATCCAGCAGATGCACGTCCCCGTTCGTGACGGGTGGTACCTCTTCTCCAGTTCGGGATCCGGGGCTGAGACCACACACCGACACTGTCTTACTCCGAGGGCTTCCCACCCGACAGACCGTCATGAACCGGACACCATCCGACTACGCCGAAGCCCTGCCCACTCCAGGGAGGCCTTCTCGGCCTGGTCCGAGGCGAGTTGCCAGCGTAATTTCGTCGCCACCCAGTCGGTCACGTACGCACAGCGGCCGCCGGCGAACGGCGGCAGCCACTGCGTCGGATCCGGGCCCGCCTTGGACCGGCTCGTCTTCGCCGCACCGCCGTCAGTGAGCGCGGATCCCCGAGCACTGGTTCCCAACCTCGCCGGAGCCGAACGCTGCAGACGCTCCCAGACGTGCCGCTGTCTGGTCTTGGCAGGCTTGACACAAGATAGGGGCATCCTGAACACACACGTCAGCCGCACCATGCGGAAGCTGATCGACGCCCGATCATGGCTGACCGTCTAGCAACTACCGGCCCATGAAGCCGAGTTCACGATTTCAACTCAGTCGAAGGCGTGTGGTCGCACCTGAAGCGCTCACTGGCCAACCTCACCAAACACAGCCTCGACCAGCTCACTGCGCCGGTGAGGACCCGGCTCAAACAGATGCAGTACCGGCCCCGCCTCAGCGACGGCCTCATCGCCGAGACCGACCTCGGCTTCCAACCGCCGTAACCTCAGCCGTTGAAGATCCCTAGCTATACGGTGGCCAGCGCCCCGTCCATTTCTCTATATGCGCGCAGGTCAGCGCGCATGCGCCCTCAGTCGCAGCGATCGTTTGGGAGAAAGCTGGGAGAAGAGTCCACCGGATAGGCTCCAGTGAAGACGCTGCCGACAGAGTGACACGGCTCCCGAGGCAGGAGACCACGTACGGACGCGGCGCTCGGGGTGCCGGAGGGACGGAGCGAAACAAACGGTCACCGCCCGATCCCGGGATCTGGAACCAGGCGGTGACCGTGCCTGGCACTCACTCCATGCTGAGGCTGGGCAACACGCTGTGGGTTGCCTTACCGCTCTTCCTTCGGCGGCTCGCCGCGCCCAATCGTCATGGACCAGTGCACCGTTGAGGGCGCAACGACGGCAACCGTGCCCTCCTTGTCCGTCCCTGACATGTTGACCATGTTGTAGGCGGTGCTCGCTTCACCATCGACGCATGCCAGGGGAAATGCGGCGTGGACGGTCTTCACGGAGACCTTCAACTCCCCTTTTCCTTGGCATCGCACAGCGATGATGAGGGCGTCCCCCTTCTGGCCCTTCTTGAAGGGGAAGATGCGGCTCCCGCGAGTCTCTTCTTGGCGAGCGGCGAGAGTCTCGTCCTGGTCCAACTCCGGCGGAACTTTCACCGGGGGCTGGTCAGGCGTGGCGGGTACCGAAGTACTGTGGGCGGCCGATGCGCTGGGCTTCGCAGACCTTGTGGAGCCGCCATCATCTGAGTGATCAGACGAGCAAGCTGCTATCAGCGGCAACATGGCTGCTGACAGAAGGCTCAGTCCTGCGAGGAACTGGCGGGACACTATGCCTTCGTCTCCCAGATGTACCAACCAACATTGCGCGGCGAGTAGAGCGTCGCGTTGGTCTTAACGCCCTTGGTGCAGTTGGCGTGGTACTGGCTGTAGCCATTGCTCTTCAGGCGGTACACCCCGTCCTTGGCGTGGATAACGGTGTGGGCTGGGGTAGTGGTCGCGCACGAGTTGCCGAACTTGGCAGTGAGCTCGCCGGCGCCCTCCTCGTCGAGGTCCCCCTCCTCGGGCTCCGCCGGAGGCTCCGTCTGCACGACCACAGGTTCGGGCGCCGGATCCTCCGCGAAAGCCGGGCCTGCTGTACCCAGCGCGGCTATCGCAAAGGTCGGCACAAGCAGCAGCGACGCCGCTCTTGTAAGGCGCATCAAAGTTCCCCTCCCGGTCAGACCAGGGGCGGACCACCTGCGGCGATCCCCCCGATCGCAGGCCTGATCTTGCAGTGCACCGCATTACACAACAAGGCCATTGCGGGACTCCTGAGGAAAATCTGAGCTTCCGGTAGCGGACACGCAAAATTCATGCATTTAGGGCGTCCGCCAGTAGGTGCCGAAAACTGAGTGAGCGTAACTGCAAAGGCACGGTTCGCCCGATCATGAATTCTCTACGCTTCGTGATCACAGGGGGGATCCGTGCCGGCCGTCCCGTCACGCATTCTGGATCCGACACGCGACCAGTGCCTCGCGCTGCTGCCTGAGCGTCAGGATCGCCATCCGTGGGGTCGCCACAACCCGCGCATCAGTGACCAGGTGGTCTTCGACCGCCTGTTGCAGGTCCTGGTCTTCGGGCGCGGATACAAGCGGGTGGCCGACCATCTGTGCTCGGCGACCACCTTGCGCCGCCGCCGGGACGAGCGGATCGCAGCTGGGGTGATGGAGACCCTGAGGCTGCTTGTACTCGCCTGCTATGACCGGGCATACCGCTCGTCACCGACCCAGCGCCGGCCACCACCCGCGACCACACGCTACTGCCCGCCACTCTCGACCAATTCGCCGATCTGGAAGCTTCTCTGGGGCCGCTGCCCGAGCATCCGCGGCTGAGCCTGGACGCCGGGTACGACTACGCAGCATGGTTCACCTCGACCTGAAGGCCCGCGGGATCACCGACCAAATCGCCGAGCGCGGCGCGAAAACCCCGATCCAGACAGGCGGATGCTGGGTGATCGAACGTACGAACTCCTGGATGAACAACTTCGGCAAGCTCCGCCGCTGCACCGAGCGACGAAGAGCTCCCATCGAGTTCTTCATCGCCCTGGCCAGCGCCATCATCACCGTCCGCTGCCTGATCCGCGGCGCCTGGCCCCGCTACCGCTGGGACACCCGCCCACGAAGCCCCCCCCGCATCCGATGACCCACGCGGCGGGTACAGACGGGCTGTCGGTCGCCCGACTATGTGGGACGGCGGGCCTCATCGCGTTGACGGCGACCGTCACGCTGTCACCACGGGTACGCCGTCCGGGCGGTCGGCAAGCAGGGCCGCGATGTGGTCCGCGCAGCGAAGGGCCGCCCTGGCCATGGCGCTCCTGGTCATCCCGGCCACATGCGGGGTCAGCAGGGCGTTCGGCAGACCGACGAGCGGCGAGGCGAAGGCGGCGTGCTCGTGCTCGAAGGTGTCGATGGCGGCCGCCACGAGCGGGTGCGCGGGGTCGCGCAGCGCCTCGGCCAGCACCTGCTCGTCAACGATCCCGCCCCGGGCGGTATTCAGCAGGATCGACCCCGGACGCATCAGATCGAGCTCCGCCCGCCCGATCAGCCCTCGGGTCTGCGAAGTGAGCGGCAGGTGCAGGGAGACCACGTCACTGGTCGCCAGCAGTGCCGCGAGAGAGCGGGCCCGGGGCACCGACGCCTCGGCCGGACCCCGTGAGAAGGCCTGGACTTCCATGCCCAGGGCCGTCGCCCGCTCGGCCAGTGCTAGGCCGATCCGACCCACCCCGACGATGCCCAGGGTCAGCTCCGACAGCTCCACCGCCGGTACGGCCGATGCGCGCCAACTACCGTCGTGCGAGGCCTCGTTGTGTGCCGGGAGATGTCGGGTCAGGGCGAGTAGCTGGGCCAGGGGGAACTCTGCGACCGCGTTCGCGTTGGACCCCGGGGTATGAGTGACCGCGACCCCGTGACGGGCGGCGGCTTCCAACTCGACGTGATCGGTACCCGCCCCGGCCCGCCCGACCACGCGGAGCCGGTTGGCCAGCATGGCGTCGGTCGCCGCCGCGAGGAACGCGGCGCGCAGCGGCACACCGGCACGGGACTTGACCGCGTGGTAGCCGAGTCCATCCCGGACGGTCTCGGCGAGCAGCGCGGACTCGTCGAAGGCGTCGAAGTCGGTGAAGTCCACCCGGCCGGCCCAGGCAGCCCGCGCCCCGGCGTGATCGGCCACCCGCCGGAGATTCAGCGTGACGGCCAGCCCGTGGCCGAGCAGACGCTCCAGCTCCCGACCAAGCAACTCGCCAGGAGCCGCGTCCAGCAGCAGGACTCGGGCCCGCTCCATACGATCCCCCCTTCCCCGGCACGGACCCTACTGCGATCCAGGGACTGGCCACCGAGAGACCCGCGCCAGCCCGATCCCGCACCTACCGGCAGAGCCTCCTACATGGATTACTCACGCCGGAGGCTGTCCCGAGCGGCGGACCAACGGGCAGAAGGCCCCTCGTTCGCCCAGGAGGCCCTCTGGATTTCCACTGCTGAGTTGTGACGGGAGGAGTCCCCCGCAACGGAAAGTCCATTTGGGGACGTGCGACCCTGACTCGATCCCCGGCCCGGGATGCGTCGGCGAAGATGGAACTGTCCACCGTGCACGCCAGCGAGGAGTCCTTGCGCAGATGGCTACTTCCGCCCCCGGCCCGAGGCCGCCGACGATCGCCGATGTCGCACGCGTCGCCGGCGTTTCGCGCACGACCGTGTCGCACGCCCTGAACGGCCTCGGCAAGGTCGACCCCCGGACCCGGGAGCGCGTCAGGCAGGTCGCGGCGGAGCTGGGCTACCGCCCCAACCTTCGGGCGCAGCGACTGCGGCGTGGACAAGCCAAGGCCATTGCGCTGGCCTCCTCGATGCCGTTCGCGGTGGCGGGCGGGCCGTCCCGGCTCGGCTTCTACATGGAGGTCGCGGCGGCGGCCGCGGAGAGCGCACTCCTTCACGACTACGCACTCGTCCTCGTACCCCCCGTGCAGTCGCGTTCCGCGCTGTACTCCGTCGACATCGACGGGGCCATCGTGGTCGAGCCGGAAGTCGATGATGCCGCGATCGCACAACTGCGTGAACGCGGGCTGCCGTACGTGACACTCGGCAGGCCCGTGTCTGCCGAGGAGGACGCGCCCTACGTCGACCTGCGCGGTGAACTGGTGGTGGAACTGCTGCTGGCGCACCTGCACGAGCAGGGTGCGGTGAGGCCGGCGCTGATCGTGGGCTCCGGTTCGCGGCGTTCATCCATCGATGCGCTCACCGCGTACGAGCGCGTGGCCGCGCGACACGGCTGGACGCCGATCGTGGCGAGGGCCCCGGAGTCGGGCGGTGAGCAGGCGGGGTACGAGCGGTGCGCCGAACTGCTCGCCGAGCACCCGGACGTCGACGCGGTCTGCGCGCTGGTCGATGCCTTCGCGGTGGGCGCGGTCCGGGCAATCCGGGACAGCGGACGGACCGTACCGGACGGCGTCATGGTCGTCACCCGCTACGACGGCCTGCGCGCCCGTACGTGTGAACCGCCTCTGACGGCGGTCGACCTGCACCTGGACAAGGCGGCGTCCGACGCGGTGGAGCTGTTGCTGGGGCGGCTTCGCGGGGACACCGCGACGCCGTCGGTGACGGTGTCCCCGAACCCGCGGGTGATCGTCCGGGCTTCGTCGGCAAGAGCCGGCCGGAGGTCAACCACCCGGACCTAAGACGATGGATCGATTGGTGCGAGAGCCCACGAATGGGTCTCTAATGCTGCGCCGCAGAAGTTCCGCCGATGGCTATCGAGCGGTAAGGCGTTTGTTGATGTCCTCGACGTCGAACTGGACAGGGTCGAAGGTGCCGCCGACCCATTCCAGGAGTTCGTCGTGCTCCTCGTGCCCGGGGTCGGTGATGGCCTCGATGAAGTTCGCGTAGCCCCACGGGCCGCCGCAGTCCTCGGGCGGGCAGGCCCGGCGGCCGGTCAGGCATCGGGGGTAGGCCGTTCCCGGTTCCCTGGGCAGGGCCTTCTCCACCTCGATGCGGTGCCCCCAGCCGTCACCGAAGTCATAGGTGTAGCTGATCTTGTCCCCGACGGCGGGCGCCACCGCGTAGAGCGGGACCTTGCGTTCGTCGCGGTGGCCGAGCTCGCTGTCACGGCGCCCGTAGTCGCCGACCGGGGTCTCAAAGAGGTGCATGTGATAGTTCTCCCAGCCCATCGCCCTCTGGATCACCAGGTGCAGGCGGTCGAGTGTGAGGTCGGCCGGAACCTGCAGCCGTCGCCAGATCGGCGGGCGGATGTCGGCCAGGGTGACCTTGATCTGCAGGACGGAGTCAGCAGGCATGGCACGGTTCCTTCACAGCGACGGCGCTCTCGCCCTCAGTCTGGCGGGGTCGCCCCTCGGTGGTGTGAGCACGTACCCGCTCCTCCAACACACACCGATCGTCAGGATCAAGCACCGCGCCCGGTCAACGAGACGGCGCCCATCGGCGGAACTTAGAGGCGGCGGGCGCCACTGCTGGTCAGCTCATCCGCTCCACAGCGTCCTTGGACTCCTTGAGCCCTTCGCCGGTGAGCTGTCGGTACACCTTGATGGCCTCGATCTTCTTGCCCTGCCGGATGAGTTCGTGCACCCGCTCCATGCCGGGTATCTGCGGCACCTCCACACCGAGGTGGCTGATCAGCAGATCCACTTTCTGCTCCAGACGGGCAAGCCGTCGCTCGACACTCACGATCTTCCCCGACGGGGACGACAGAGAGAGCAGGGCAACGAGGACAAGGACAGCGGACAGCAGTACGAATTCCATGCTCGAACCTTATGGCTTCGCGACGGACGCTCTGTCAGTTGTGTCAACTGCCCGGTCGTGGAACGACCGGGTTTGCTGCTCGAGTCATCACTGGCTGTGATGGGTTCGGCTGCGTCCAGTTCTCACGCGATGAGGGTGAGTTCAGGGGCCGTTGACTGAGCCCCGCAGACCCACACCATCCAGCCGCGTTGGCGGATGTTGTGGGACGCGTTGTGGTCTGCGTGCTCAACGAATCCGCAGACCCGGCACGCGAAGCGGGCCTGGGCGGGCCGGTTCGCGCGTTCGGTGTGATGGCACTTCGAGCATTCCTGGCTGGTGTAGGCCGGATCGACGTGCACGACCGGCACCCCGGCCCGCTTCGCCTTGTAGGCGATGAAGGAGCCGAGTTGGGCGAAGGGCCAGGAGTGGAGCGTGGTGCGTTGGGGCTTTCTCAGCCGTGCCCGCTCGCGGATGCCCGTGAGTGTCTCCAGGGCGATCCCGCGACCGGTGCGTTCAGCCTCCGCCACGATCCGCTTCGAAATCTTGTGGTTGATGTCCTTGTTCCGCCGGGCTTCCTTGCCCGCGTGCTTCTTCGCCCGCCGCTTGGCGGACTTGGTGTTCTTCTTCTGCAGCTTGGACCGCAGCTTGCGGTCCTGTTCCCGCTTGCGGTTGATCCGGCGACCGCAATGTCGTCCCCCGTCGGAGGTGACCGCGATGTTCGCGATCCCCAGGTCCACCCCGAGGAACCCGACCGGGTGGGTGTTCGGGGCGGCTTCGGGGATCTCGCAGGTCGCGATCAAGAACCATTTCCCGCCCTGGCACACCAGGTCGGACTCACCCCTGCGGTGCGCGGCCAGGACCTCCAGCTGCTCGGCCTGCCCGGTAAAGGGCACATTCTTCAGCCGTCCGGCCGTGGTCCAGATCGATACCGTGCGTGCCTGGTGCTGCCAGGACAGCATCCGGTCGTCGTACGGCTGAGCCGCCTGGGGCCGGAAGGCCACCGGTTTGCCCGAGGCGCGGGCGTGACGCTCGTGCCGGGCCGCCCGTAGCGGCCGTTACGCAGGTTCGCCTTCAAGGTGGTGTAGGCGTCGCAGGTCTTCTTGATGGCGTGCTGGGCGGCCTGCGCGCCCAGATGCCACCGCTCCCGGATCTCGGCATAGGTGTGCTTGCGGAGCTCAAGCGGACGTCGCGCTTCCTTCTCGAATGCGACGGACGCGGCCCAGGTGGCGGCCTCGTTGCAGGCGTGCAGGGTCGCCTCAAGTGCCGCCGCCTGTACGGGCGTCGGCAGCAGCTTCACCCGCACCACCAGCTTCACGAGCAGCGAACCTACACACCCGGCCGAAGACCCACCACACGTTCGCCCCCGCCCCACCCCAACGAGCGACACCCGCCCCAGCCCTGCCCGCGCACACCGCCGTGGCCCGGCTCCGCCGGAACGCCTCCCGGCCGCTCCGCAGCCGTCATCGCCTACGGCACATCACGGCGACGCTCCGCGTCGCACCCCGTGGCTGCGATTCCTCCCGGGCGTGAACGCCCGGGGCTCCTCGCAAGAATCCGCTGAACACCGTGCCTCACGCCATCATCGCTGGTCGGCGGCAGAGGCCTCCTCTTCGGCAGTGCGGCGGAACTTCCGCGGCGCATCACCAGGATCCCCTCGTGCAGGCATGCAGGGCTCCTCAAGTGCCGCTGCCTGGTGGGGCGTTGGCAGGAGTCTCACCTGCGCGGTCAACTTCACGACCGCGACGTTGCCTGCCGGCTGACGTACCGGCATTCGAACAGCGCACATTCCTCACCGCACACACCCGCCCGGTTTCTTGCGGGCGCTCCGCGACCCGTTGCCGCGTCGATGCCTCGCATCGCCATCACCGGATGCGATTCCTCCCGGGGGCAGACCCCCGGGGTCCTGGCTGATCTTCTTCCAGCCGCAGGTCGTGCCGGCGCTGGTGCAGTGCTCGAAGCCAGGGTTGCTGACATAGACGGTGTTGTTGTCCTGCATCCGCCAAGCCGGGCCGGGATCTCGTGGAAGGTCCCGTGTTCTGGGTGAGCGGGGGCCGAGCACCCAGCCTCACTTTTATATGTTCTATGCTATAAACCATAGAACGCTTTTCGGCCGGTCCGCCGACAGGACCAAAGACCACGTCAACGCGATCTGAGTCGTCTTCCCGCAGATCAGCGGCGGCACGGAGGGCGAGGAAAGAGGCGCGATGAGTCCCCGCAGGAGTGACAGCCGTGAGCGCATGCTGCGCTCCACGATGACCTTGCTGCGCGTGCACGGCGCGAGCGCGACCACCGTCGACCGGGTGCTGGCGGACAGCGGTGCCCCGCGCGGCTCGGTCTACCACCACTTCCCCGGCGGTCGGACCCAGATGGTCGAGGAGGCGGTTGCCCTCGGCGGGGACCTGGTGACCGGCATGATCGAGACCCTCGCGCAGGCCGAAGACCCGGTCCGAGCGGTGGACGATTTCTTCGCCCGCTGGCGCAGCCAGGTGGAGGACAGCGGTTTCCGGTCCGGTTGCCCGATCGTCGCGGTGGCCGTGGAGACCAACGACGACGCACCCCAGCTCGCCCGCTCCGCAGGCCAGGCCTTCGCCCGCTGGCAGAAGGCGTTCACCGCCCTCCTGCGGGGGCATGGCCTGTCCGAGGAGCGCAGCCGCCGCCTGGCCGCCCTGATCGTGGCCGCGGAGGAGGGCGCTGTGGTGCTGTGCCGGGCCCAGCAGAGCACCGCCCCGATGGAGGACGCGGCCGCCGAGATCCACGAACTGCTCGTCCAGGCCCTCTCCGACCGGCCCGAAACCGGCGACGGTACCCGTCCGTGACCCGTCGCAACGCCGACCGCACCGACCGACCCATTTCAAAGGAGCCGCCATGCCCACGCTGGAACGCCACGACGACGTCTTCATCCTCGATCTCGGCGATGGGGAGAACCGCTTCCACCCCGACTGGATCGCCGCCTTCGACACCGCCCTGGACGAAGTAGAGAAGGCCGAGGGACCGCGCGCCCTGGTCACCGTCGCAACCGGCAAGTTCTACTCCAACGGACTGGACCTGGACTGGCTCTCCGCCCACGCCGAGCAGCACCAGGACTACGTCGTCTCCGTCCAGCGGGTCTTCGCCCGCCTGCTCTCCTTGCCCGTGATCACCGTGGCCGCCGTCCAGGGACACGCCTTCGCCGCCGGAGCGATGCTCACCCTCGCCCACGACTTCCGGGTGATGCGCACCGACCGCGGTTTCTGGTGCCTGCCCGAGGTCGACATCAACATTCCCTTCACTCGCGGCATGGCCGCCCTCATCCAGGCCCGCCTCGCCCCGCAGACCGCACACGAGGCCATGCTCACCGGCGGCCGCTACGGCGGCACCGATGCGGCAGCCGCCGGCATCGTCGACCAGGCCGTCGCCGAGGACGCCGTCCGCACCACCGCCGTGGAACTCGCCCGCACCAACGCGGGCAAGGCCGGCGACACCCTGGCCACCATCAAGGCCCGGATGTACGCGCCCGCCCTGGCCGCCCTGCGCGACACGGACAGCCCGCTCGCCTGACCCGCCCTTCGAAACCCGACCGCCGCACCCCCGCAGCGCTCCAGCCCATCAAGGAGACCACGACCATGACGACCACCGACCCCGCCGCCTTGACCGGCCTGGAACTGATGCGCTGGGTGCAGAGCACGAACAGCGACGACATCCCCTCCATACGCCGCCTGATCGGCATGCGCGTCGACGATGTCGATCATGGGCGCGTCGTCATGTCCCTCAAGACCCGTCCCGACTTCACCAACCCCCTCGGCACCGTCCACGGCGGCATCGCCGCCACCCTCCTCGACTCGGTCATGGGTTGTGCCGTCCACACCACCCTGCCCGCCGGGGTCGGCTACACCACCCTCGAACTCAAGGTCAACTACATCCGCGCCTCCCACGTCAACGGCCAGAAACTCACCGCCAGCGGCACCGTCATTCACGCCGGTCGCCGCACCGCCACCGCTGAAGGCAAGGTGGTGGACGACAACGGCAAGCTCATCGCCCACGCCACCACCACCTGCCTCATCCTCCAGCCAGCCGAGTGATCAGTACGCGGCGTCCTCCTCGGCGGCATCCGGGTCCCGGAGGGGGCGCAGTCCCTGGCCGCGGCCACTGGCCAGGGTGCTGAACAGACAGCGGCCCAGGAAGTTGACGTGCCGGTCCTTGAGCGGAGAGAGCCGGGCTACATCCTCGTCCTTGATGCCGTTTCCCTCGGCGCGGAGCTGGGCGACAGCGGCGTCCAGGTAGCGGGCGTTCCACAGGACCATGGCGTTGAGGCCCCGGTGTCCTGGCTCAGACACCTGCTGGCCCTCTTCGCCCTGGGCACGCACATAGGCATCCGCGGCATCGTGGCGACCGGGGAGCACGGCGAGAGCGAAGCCGCGCTGCGGCACGTGCGCCGGCACTTCATCACCGTCGCAACCTCCGCGCCGCGGTGACGAAGCTCGTCCGCCACTTTCGCCGCCCGCGGCACCGCGTGGTGGGGCCATGGGGAACGAGTGCGCCTCGGACTCGAAGAAGCTCTGCTCCTGGTCCTCGAACTTCATGACCGAGTACCACGCCCGCTACGACGGCAACGACGGCAACGACGTGATGATCTACTGGCACGTCGAGCGGAAGAACATCTACATCTACTCCCAGCTCAGGTCCTGCTCGTCGTCCGAGGTTGCGACGGTGATCGAGGGCCTACTACGGCACCGCACGGACGCCGACATCGAGTCCAACTACGTTGATACGCACGGCGCGAGCATCGTCGGGTTCACCTTCACCGAGTTACTCAACTTCCGCCTGCTGCCGGGCAGCATGGACATCAGCAACGACGGATGGTCGTCACAGGGCAACCCTTAGGGTATGCGGCATGACGCTGCAACTTGTTCAGGTGAACTTCAAGGCCCGGGACGACTCGGCGCTTGGCCGGTTCTGGGCGGAGGTGCTCGGCTGGGGTGTTTCCAGCGAAGGGCCCGGAGTCACCAACCTGGAACCCGAGGGCTTCGACTGGCCGGACCCATCCGCCGTCTGCGTCGACCTGGTCCGCGTCCCGGACCCGGAGACGGTGAAGTACCGCGTGCACATCGAGCTCGCCACCACTTCCGACGCCCATCAGGCGGAGTTGGTCGCACGCCTGAAGGAGCTCGGGGCGACGACCGCCGATGTGGGCCAGGGCGAAGTGCCGTGGACGGTGATGGCCGACCCGGAAGGCAACGTGTTCAGCGTTCTGGAGCCCCGAGAGCTCTACCGGGACACCGGGCCGATAGCCGCCGTGGTCGTCGACTGCGCCGACCCACGGGCCATGGTCCGGTTCTGGGGCGAGGCAGTCGACTGGACCGTCCACGAACTGACCGACGACCGCGCCCTGCTGCGCTCCGTCAAGGGCGTCGGACCGTACCTGGAGTTCCGCCGCACGCCGGACGACAACGTCGTATCGAACCGCATCCATCTCGACGTGATGTCCAACCCTGTCGAGGATCAGGCGAGGGAGGTCACCCGGCTCGAAGGTCTCGGCGCGACACGGGCCGACGTGGGTCAGGGTGACGTCTCCTGGGTCGTCCTGGCTGACCCTGAGGGCAACGAGTTCTGCGTCCTCGGCCGGGGCTGACGCGGAGCTCCGCCCGCTCCCTCATGGCGGTGCGGTGCGGTGCGGCAGTGCGCGGCGCTGACGATCGCGGCGGGCCTTCCGCGTGCTGGTCGCCGCGACTTCGATGACCTCTCGCATCTGCGCCACCATGGCGGACAACACGTTCTCATCGACCTCGCTGCCGCCCAGCTCACGTAGCCACGCAATGGCGCCCTGCTGCTCCGAAACCTCGGTCGCCGAGCAGCGGCCGGAGTTCCCCAATGGCCTCGGTGATTGTGGAGCGGGCCACCCCGTACAGTTCCGCGGGCGCGGCGTGCGGGAGCTGGGTGCGCAGATGGACCAGCATGACCAGCAACCCGGTCGGTAAACACCAGTTCGTACTTGCGCCCGGCCCCGGCCTGCCGGCGGCGCTCACCACCACGGCGCTCACCACCACGGCGGTCACGCAGCGTGGACTCACGTCGCACCTGCCACGGTGCGGCCAACTCCTCGATCAGAGCGCCGAGTTGTGCACGGGAGAGGCCGGTGAAGGCAGGATGGGACAAGGCCGCACGGGCCCAGTTCTTGGTCACACTCGAAGAACCCGCGCGGCCTCCTTCACGTCACGGCCTGTGACATCGCCCTCATGGTTGACGGGCGGGGTCGGGGTCCTCGTCCGACAAGAGGAACGCCGAAACCGCCTCGGCGAACGCCTTGGGCGCTGCATGGTGGATCAGGTGTCCGACCGGGATGGTGACCATGTGTCCCCCGGGGATGCGGCGGGCCAGCTCGGCGATGCCGTCCTGGGGGACATGGCTGCGTGGACCGCCGGCCACAACGAGAGTCTCGGCTGTGATCTGGCTGAGCCGCTCCAGCCACCTCGGGTCAGGCAGGTCGATCTGCCTCCTGACGGCCAGCACCATCTCCCAGTCGAAGGCCAGGTCGCCGTCCGGCCGGGTCGGTGTGGTCGGCTCCCGGGGACGCGGAACCGGAACGTCCTCCAGGACGAGCCGACTCACCCGCTGCGGATGCTCCTCCGCGAGCAGGTAGGCCACGATCCCACCCATGGAGTGCCCAATCAGGTCCACCCGGCCAAGCCCCAGTGCCTCCAGGAACCGGAGCACATCGGTCTGCATGAGTTCGAGGGAGTACTTCCCTGGCCAATCGCTTTGGCCGTGACCGCGAAGATCGAGAGCGTAAACCCGTCGGCTGCGGGCGAGGGCAGGTGCCACCATGTCCCAGTCGGTGGCGTCCTCGCCCAACGCATGCACCAGGACGAGCGGGGCACCGTCCAGCGGACCCGACACCTGATAGGCCAGCCGGATGCCTGCCACGTCGACCGAGTGATGATCAACCATGTCCGGAGGATATGCGCGGAGGTACTGGCGGAGGTCCGGTGTTCACCAGCGGCCGAACCCAGCTACCTGTCAGCACCTCGGATCCTCCACACACTCCTGGCCCCGATCTCCAATACCCGACTACGTCGTAGAGCTGTCCCGTGACGCCTGGCCACGGGCGAGATGATCTTGGTGTGACTGGTGTGATCACGGTGTCGAAGCCGTCCTGGATAGCCCCGTTCACCGGGCTGAGCCCGCTCTGCTTCGGCAAGTTGGTGACCTTAGTGCGCCGCGAGACCGCGGGATGAGGCGCGGCGGGGACGTCCGTGAAGTCTGCCCCTGGAGGACCGGGTTCGTTCTGCTGGTCACGGCTTGCTGGCGCACGAACTTGACGCTGCGCCAGCTCGCCCCGCTCTTCGGCGTCTCCAAGTCGACTGTCGACCGGATCATCGATCGCCTCGGCCCCAAGCTCGCGCTCCAGCCACGCAAGCGGTTCACGAAGGACACCGTGCTTGCTCATCGCGGACTGCACCCTCGTACCCACCCGCGACCACACGGTGGCCGAGCGGTCGAAGAACCACCGCTACTCGACCAACCACCAGGTCGTCATCGACGCCGACACCCGTCTCGTCGTTCTGGTCGGCCGGCCGCTGCCCGGCACCCGCAACGGCTGCAAGGCGTGAGGCGAGTCCGGCGCGAAGGACGCCGTAGACGCGACGATGACCATCGCGGACGGCGGATATCCCGGCACCGGTCTGGTGATGCCGCATCGCCGCGCGAAAGGTCAGGCCGAACTCCCGGACTGGAAGCAGGAACACAACCACTCGCACAAGCGAGTTCGCGCACGCGTTGAACACGTCGTCGCCCGCACAAAGGTGGAAGACCCTGCGCGACCGCGCCTCAAGGGCGATGCTGTGCACCAAGTGATGCTCGGCATCGCGCGCCTGCACAACCTCTCTCTGGCGGGCTGAGCGAACCACTGGCCCTCGGGCATCCGTGTCCCCGGCTCAGCGAAGATCGTTTACGGGACAACCCTTAGCTGATCTCCTTCCAGCCGCAGGTCGTGCTGGCTCAGGTGCAGTGCTCGAAGCCAGGGTTGCTGACACAGACGGTGTCGTTCTTTCGTGCCGAGTTGGTCCGACTGGTCGGATCTTCCGGTGGGTCGCGCCGGGACGTTCCGGGCAGCGGCAGAGCCGAGGTTATGAATGCGCCACCTGACCATCCATGAGCATCAACATCAGGAGCCACACAATGCGCCCCATCAGAGCAGCCTGCCTCGGCACCGCCACTGCGCTGGTCACCCTCCTCGCCACCGCCCCTGTCGCGGCCGCCGCCACGGACACCGATTCCGCCCACGCCAAGGGCAGGGACCGTGTCATCACAGTCATCGGCCACCTCGCGCAACAGACCCGCTTCCCCGTCAACCCCGGCGGCGCCCCCGCCCAGGGCGATCGGACCGTCTTCCGCTCGATCCTCTTCGACAAGGACGACAAAAAGCAGGTCGGCGAGACCAACGGCACCTGCACCACGACCCTGGCCGAAAAGAACGGCGGAGCGGAGGAGTGCGTCGTGACCTACAACCTCCCGGGCGGCCAGCTCACCGTGCAGGGGATGGTCTTCGGCATCCTCACCGACGGCCTCCCGACGCTCCCTCCCCCCTCGTTCGACAACGCGATCACCGGCGGCACCGGGAAATTCGACCGGGCTCGTGGCTCGGTCCACGCCGACACGATCGGGACGGGCAAGAGGCGCTTCACGATCGACCTCGACTGACTGACCCTGCCCCCGCCCGGTGAGAAGGCTGGCCCGTCCACAGCACGGCCCACCGGCTCGATTGGTCCCACTGGCGACGCCGCCACCAGCATGCGTATCGGGGTGTGGCGTTAGTACGGCCGGGCGAAGAGCCCCCGGTGAAGGGCGCGTCGGTGTACGCGGTGGCCGGCCGAGGACGGTTCCGACGCCGCCGGCCGGTCTTCCGCGTCCTGAACCGTTCCGGCAGATCACGCCAGTGGACCTCGGTCCTCACCCGGTGCAATATCCCGTCGATTGCCTGTCGGCGATTCCGCAAGCGGCCCCAACGCCCGTTGCTGACAGACAAGAAGGGCTGCAGCCGCTCCCCCTCGGCATCGCTCAGATCACCCCGTTCATGTCCACATCAACAACACGGGAGCAAGGTGGCCACACGAGCGGCCGCACGGTCCCAGTCCTTGTCCTAGTCCTCGTCCCGCAGCCGCCGCCAGATGCGGGTGCGGTGCAGTACGTAGAAGGCCACGAACAGGACGGCCACCTGAAGCCCCACGGCGAGCAGCCAGAAGACGACCTTGCTCTCCAGTTCGTCGGTCAGGTAGGTGAAGTTCATACCGAAGAATCCGCTCAGGAACGTCAGCGGCAGGAAGATCGTCGACACGATGGCCAGCCGGTTGATCACGCCGTTCTGCTCGCCCGCGGCGAGGGAGGAGTAGCTGGCGAAAGCACGACGGGAGGCATCCTGGAGGGACTCGATATTCGCCAGGACCAGCCTCGCCGCGTGGCTGAACTCCTGGGCGAGTCTTTGCCGCTCCTCCGGGAAGCTGGGGTTCAGCATCCGGCGGGTGAAGACCTCGTCCACCACCTGAAGGTAGGGAAGCAGCGAGTGGTGCAGGAGGGCGGAGCGCCGTCGCAGCATTGACAGGCGGTAGATCTGCTCGGGGCGCCGTTCCTGGAACATGTCGTCCTCGAGTTCCTCCACCAGCAGCAGGTCCTGCACGGCGGCCCGGCGGAAGGTCGCCAGCGCCTCCTGGAGCAGCAGGAAGAGCACGGCCACGATGTCGGGGGGCCTCTCGTGCCGGAGCTGCGCGGAGATGTTCGACGCCAGGCCCGCCCGGCCGTGGTGAACGGTGACCAGGAACTGCTCGGTCACCAGCGCGTGGATGTAAGCGACCTGGTCGTCGTGGATCACGGGGACGACGAAGCCGGCCTTGTGCCCCAGGAAATCGGCCCGCGCAGGCTCGTCCTTCCTGCCGAGCCAGTCCAGGTCGTCAGCCTCCAGACCGAGCTGACGGGCCACAGACTCGCCATCTGCCGGCGCTTCTTCCGGCAGCTCGACGTCGACGATCAGAAAGCGGGCCGCGGCGAGCCGCTCACGTGCCTCAGCCATGTCCGTACGGGTGACGGTCACCTCTGGCATTGACACCATCGTTACGATCATGGCCCTCACCGTTGGTTACGACTCCGAGGGTCCCAGCGTGAGTGCGGTCCGGTATCTCCGCACTCGGACACAGTCATGTGCGGCACCGTGCCGACCGGACGAGTGACGAGATCACTCGCAGGTGGGGACGAGGGGGCCTGCACCGCTTGCTGCCTGAAGCGGACCTGACGTCCACGTGACAGCACGTAGGGCTGTCGGCCCGTGCACGCCCAGCCGGCCCGCGGGGGCGTGAGCGCCGGCCTGGAGCTGGTGCGTCAGCTCATGCGTGCCCTAGGCGTGGTGCCCTGCCGGCCGAAGCCCGAACGGTGGTCGCCGACTCGGACCGCGGCCGACGGCGTGCCCGACCCGGTCGGCCTTGACTTCACGGCCCGACGCTCCCGGCGAGAGGCCGGTCGACGGCATCACTTGCGGCGCCCGGGTGACATGTGGCATGTCGGGCATTTGCCCCTCGCTCCGGTTGCCAGAAGATGCAAGGCATGCTTCCCTCCGTCCCGTCCTTCGCGCCGCGCCGCAGCGCCCGGCTCGCGCCGGTCCTGAGTGCCGCACTGGTACTCGCCCTGACATCCACTCAGCCGGCTCAGGCCGCCGCGGAGGACGACACCAGCGGACCCACGCACGCCGAGGCGCGCGTCTCGGCATACCTGCGAGGCGTACGCGACCGCCCCGAAAAGCTGGCCGCCTTCTTCAGGGCCCTGCCCAAGGGCGCAGACCTCCACAATCACCTTTCGGGCGCGGCGACCACCGAACTGCTGCTGCGCATCGCCGTCGAGGCCGAATACTGCATCGACACGACCACCCTCACCGCGAGCGCGCCGCCCTGCACGGAAAACACCCGCCCCGCGGCCGACACCCTCACCGACCCCGCCTTCCGGAGTCAGGTCATCCGAGCCTGGTCCATGCAGGACTTCACGCCCAACCAGGGCGAGAGCAGTCACGACCACTTCTTCGCCACCTTCGGAAAGTTCGGCGCGGTCAGCGGACTCCATCCCGGACGGCTGCTGGCCCAGGCGGCCACCTCGGCCGCGAAGCAGCACCAGTTCTACCTCGAGACCATGTGGACGCCCGCCTGGTACGCCGCCGACGCCCTTGCCACCAAGGTCGGGTACCACAGTGGCCTGGCCCTGATGCGCGACATGATGCTGGCCGACGGCGGCATGGACGCCGTCGTCCAAGAGGCGAAGAGCGAGACGGACTCGATGATCGAGGAGTTCCGTACCGCCGCGCACTGCGACACCGACCACCCCGACGCCGGGTGCGCACTGCCAGTACGGTTCATCGCCCAGGTCGACCGGGGCGGACCGCCCGAGCTGGTCTTCGCCCAGATGCTGCTCGGCGTGGAACTGGCCCGGCGCGACCCCCGCTTCGTCTCGCTGAACCTCGTGGGCCCCGAAGAGAATCCGGTGTCGGTCGCCGACTACCGCCTCCACATGCGCATGCTGAACTACCTGCGCGGTGTGTACCCCGACGTTCCCCTCACCCTGCACGCGGGAGAACTCGTACCCGGCCTGGTCAAGCCCGAGGACCTGCGCTTCCACATCCGCGACGCCGTGCTCACCGCCCGCTCCGACCGCATCGGCCACGGCGTCGACATCCGCCGCGAGGACGACTACCGGGAACTGCTGCGCCTGATGGCACGCCGGCATGTGCTTGTGGAGGTCCCGCTCACCAGCAACGCGCAGGTCCTGGGTGTCACGGGCCCGGCTCACCCCTTCCCGCTGTACCGGGCGAACCACGTTCCGGTCGCCCTGGCCACCGACGACCAAGGCGTCGAGCGAACCGACATCAGCCGCGAGTACCAACGAGCCGCACTCACCTACCGGCTGGACTACCCGGTGCTGAAGGATCTGGCCCGCACCTCCCTGGAGTACGGCTTCCTGGAGGGCCGCAGCCTGTGGCGCGACCGCAACGGCCACCGGGCCGTCCCCGAGTGCGCCGGAGACCGCCTCGGCGACCCGACCCCCGGCAACCGGTGCACCCACTTCCTCGCCTCCAGCGCCAAGGCCACAGTGCAGTGGAAACAGGAAGACGCCTTCCGCGCCTTTGAACGCACCTTCGCCGCCGGAGCGCCCCAGGCCGCATCCCGTATCCCGCACCACCAACACGCGCGCCGAGCCCACGATGATCCGGCACCCTCGCGACGCACCAGCACATCTGCTCTGATCGCCTGACGCCCCGTCCGGGAACTTCCCCGGACCCACAGCCCAACTGGTTCACGAGCCGCGAAAGGACCGGACAGCGCTCGGGGGACGCCCGCGCCCTCACCTGGCCCGCTGCTCCCCCGTACTCGCAGGGCCGCTGTCCCAGCAGCGCATTCGCTCCGGACGGCGGCCCCTGGCATCGCGAGCGGGCTCTCGGCTGCCGCGCGGTGCGCAGCCGAGAGCCCGCTCGCGTGTTACGGCCCGGCGGTTGGCGGTGCTGGACCGGCGGTTGGCGGTGCTGGACCGGCGGTTGGCGGTGCTGGAGGGGGCGCTGTGTCCGGAGTGCTGTCGGGGGGCTGCGACTCCCAGGAGCGCCCGGTGCCAGGAGCGGGCGTGACGTACTGCTCTTCCACCGTGGGGCGGGTCGTCCACCACATCACGGCCACCAGACCAACGGCGCACGCGCCACCGACGAGCAGCCCCACGGTGGGGCGTCCCGGTGAGCGCACAAGGCGCAGGCCCAGCCATCCGACGCAGGCTCCTGCGAACATCGCGATCGTCGAGGTGAGATCGCCGTTCCTGTAAGTGACAGGCAGGGCTTCATAGTTGGTGAACAACACCAAGAGCGTCGCGTAGAGGACCGCGATGACCGCGCACAGTCCTTCGAGCAGCCGCAACACTCGTCGGCCTCCGCTCATGCCGACCTCCCTTCCCCGGGCCAACCGTAAGGGAATCAGCTGGCAGGCGGTACGGACGGCTGGGCCTGGACGTTCTCGGATACCCGCCCGGCTGCGGCCGGGTTCGCGTGCCCCAGCGGGCAAGAGACGGGCCGGCAGCACCCAGCGCCGCGAAGAACGACGCCAGCAGCAGCCGGCACGCCGTCTCGAGGCCGAGCACCACCGTAGTGAGGATCGCGAAACCTCGGCCAAGTCCGGGAAGTCGCCTAGCTTCTGGTAGCTCGTCAGCGGGCTCTTGTGAGGAATCCCGGGGGGTCACCCCCGGGAGGAGTCGCATACGGTGATGGCGATGCGGAGCATCGCCGCGGCACGGGCGCGGAGCGCCCGCAAGAAACCGGGCCCCAGCGCCCGGTGAGGAATATGCACTGTTCGAATGCCGGTACGCCAGGCGACAGGAGCGTCACGGTCGTGAATTTGACCGTGCAGGTGAAACTCCTGCCGACGCCCGTGCAGGCGGCGGCACTTGACGAAACCCTGCACGCCTGTAACGAGGCCGCGACCTGGGTGTCGTCCCTGGCGTTCAAGAAGGACATCAAACGCAACTTCGCCCTGCGCGAGCACACCTACACGGCGGTCAAGGACCGATGGAGGTTCGGCGCGCAGGCGGCCCAGCACGTCATCGTCGTTGACCATTCCCGGCATCGACTACCGCAAGGCCGAGGACGGTGAGTCGCACGGTGTGGCTGCTGCACCCCGGCGGCTAGTGGGCCCGCGCCACCGCACTCGCCTTCCTCGACTCACCCAACTGTGCACCAGGGCGGCCCGCGCTGACTGTGGGACGAGCTGAAACGCATCCGGCACCGCCTCAACCTCGAAGGCCGCCTGTCAGCCTACGGAGCCCTAATCCGCATCGAACCCGACGGCAGGCTGGCCCTCTCACCTGCGGCACCTGGTCCCTGACCCTGAGGTGAACAGCATCCCGCAGTAGCCGACGGTCAGATCCCGGCAGCCCGTTCCCATCGGCTGAAGAACGGAAAGCGGGACTCCATGAAGGCGCGGACAACCGGCTCAACGTTCTGCCGGTCGGCTTCCGCGGTGTTCACGTCGTTGAGGCAGAAGAAGTCGTACGAGTGCCCGATACCCGGAGTTCATCAAGGGCCGCGGGCAGGTCCGGCTTGCCCATGTCGATGTAGCGGAGCTTGTACGTGCCCGGCACGCCGCGGCCTGTGAGATAGGCGTAGTGGTGGTGCAGCGACGCGGTCATAGCGATGTCGCTGGTGGACCGGAAGCGGGACCGGCCCGTGCGGGCCACCTCATCGGCGAAGCGCTCCTCCAATTTCTCCATGAGCCCGGAACCCCTTGGTGCCGCCACCCTTGACGGTGGATCCGAGGGCTCTCATACTGGCGGCCAAATCGATTTGGCCAAATCGATTTGGCTCTCCGTCCAGGGCCGGATCGCGGCTGATATCCGAGCGTGCCGTACGCCCGAACGGAGCCCGAACATGTCCAGTCCCCGCCAGAGCAGGCCACCGGCCGGCCAACCGCCGGCCTCCGGTCCCGCGGCCACGAATCCGGCAGGCGAGCCCACAGCCCACCCCTCCGAGACCTCCGACGCTTCCGAGATCTCCGAGGCCTCCGGGTCCTTCGACACTTCCGGGGCTTCCGGGACCTCCGAGGCCGTCAACTCCCAGCTCACGCAGACAGTCGCCCCGGATGAGCGCCCCCATCCCGAGAGTGCCCGTCCCGACACCACCGAGTCCTCGGCCGGCAAAGGTGCCCCACTCGGCGTGCACCCCGTGGACGAGTCGCGTCCCCTGGGGCGGATCCTGCTCTTCGGGATCCAGCACGTCCTCGTGATGGCCGCCACCCCCATCTCGGCGATCTTCCTGATGAGCGCCACCCTCGGGCTCAGCGCCGGTCTCACCGTCGATCTGCTCTCGGCGGCTTTTGTGCTGTCCGGCGTGGGATCGCTGATCCAGTCGCTCGGGCCCTGGAAGTTCGGGCCGCGGCTGCCCTTCGTGATGCTGCCGGGCGGGGCTCCGCTCATCCTGTTCCTCGCGATCGCCGAGCAGCACGGCGTGCGCATCGCCACCGGTGCGGTGGTCCTGACGGCGGTGTTCTCCTTCGTCGTGCTGCCGGTCTTCTCCCGGCTGCTCGCGTACTTTCCCGCCCTGGTCATCGGCACGATGATCGTCATCGTCGGCGTCAACCTGGTGAAGGTCGGCGCGGTCCTCGTCACGGGACAGCCCGGCTCGCCCGGCTTCGCGAATCCCACCAACCTCGGTCTCGGCATGGCGACGATCGGGTTCACCGTCGTCTTCTACCTGCTCTTCACCGGCATCCTGCGCCAACTGGCCGTCATGCTCGGCCTGTTCGCCGGCACCGCGCTCGCCGCCGCGGTCGGCGCGATCGACGGCGCAGGTGCCACGGGCGGCGCACTGGTGAACCTGCCGCACCTGATGCCTTTCGGCTCACCCGAGTTCAACCTCGTCGCCGCCCTGCCGCTGATGCTCTACAGCGTGGCCTCCATGGCCGAGGCCACCGGCCAGACCGTCATCAACGCCGAGGCCGTCGGCAAGAAGATCGACAAGCGGACCGACGTGCCGAAGACCGTCCGCGGTGACGCGCTCACCTCGCTCTTCGGCGGATTCTTCGGCCTGCCGCTCATGGTCACCAGCGGGGAGAACATCGGCATCGTCCGCGTCACCGGCGTCCGCAGCCGGTTCGTCACCGCCGCGGCCGGAGTCGTACTCATCGTCATCGGATTCCTCGCACCCGTCACCCGTGCGATCAGCGTGATCCCGACCGCCGTCGTCGGCGGCACCGCCATGGTCGTCTTCGCCGTCATCACCGTGCTCGGCATCCAGATGCTCGGCCGCTCCGACCTCGACAAGCACACCAGCACCTTCATATGCGCCGTCGCTCTCGCACTGGGGCTGCTGCCCATACTCGTCCCTGGCGTGTACGGAGCGTTCCCGCCGAACGTCCGCATCCTCCTCGAAAGCGGCGTCGCCGTCGGCACGTTCACCGCCGCCGTGCTCAACATCCTCTTCCACCATGTCAGGCCCGGCATCGCCGCCCGGCTGACCACCACGCGCGCAGAAGGCGACCGTTGACTCCTCCCCCTCCTAAGCGAGGGGGATTCCTAGCTCACGTCGCCTGCCCCCCGGCGGGGGTGCAGGTCTTACACGATCAGCACTAGCCGGGTGGAAGACCAGCCCGGACCAGCATCACGCGGGCGGAGTTCTTGTCTCTCGGCGAGACGGCTCCGCATGCGGTGCAGGCATACGTTCGTTCGGAAAGAGGTAGTGCGTGCTTGGTTCTCGCTCCGCACTGCGCGCAGTCCATCGTGGTGTGCGCGGGGTGTACCACATGGATGGTCCGGCCGTGCTTCCTCGCCATCTCGACAAGCGCCGCCTTGGTGGCGCCGATCGCGGCATCTGCTGCTTTCCTGGCCATGGTCGACTTCGCGAGGAACTTCGGCTTGAAGTCCTCGATGGCCAAGGCGTCGTGGTCGCGGACGACCTTCTTGGCCCACTTGCGGCTGGTGTCCTGCCGCTGGGCCGCGACCTTACGGTGCAGTTTCGCCCTCTGCCGCTTTGCCTCGCAGTATCCCTTCGATGCGGCCTGTCCCTTCGCAGGGCGGCGCCGGGCCATCATCCGCTGATAGCGGGCAAGTTTCTGCCCGGCTGTCCGCCCGTGCTGGGAATGGGGAAGGTCGTGGTCGTCGGATGTGGTGGTCGCGGTCTCCTTGACGCCCCAGTCGATGCCGATCACGCGACCGGTTGCGGGCAGCTTCTCGGTCTGTGCGGGGACGACGAAGGACGCCCACCAGTGCCCCACCGCATCGCGGTACACGCGCACCGACGAGGGCGGTTCGGGCAGCTCGCACGACCACACCGGGCGCACCACGATTTGGCCGGCGAGATGCAGACGGCCGTCCTTGAGGCGGAACCCTCGCTTGGTGTATTCGAGGGTGGGCAGCGCTTCGCGCTTCTTCTTGTACTTCGGCATCCCGGCCCGCTGCCGCATCGGCAACCGCGCCTTGATGTCCTTGAGGGCCTTCGCGCGCGACTTGCCGAAGTCGCGTATCAGCTGCTGCTGAGGAACGCAGGCACCATCGGCCAGCCACGGCGTGCGCGATCGGGCCTCGGTCAGCATCGCCGCGAGCTGGACCGGCCCACACGTCGTCTTCTCGCCGGTCGCCCGGTTGTGCGCGTGGACGGCCTTGGACTTGGCGACGCACTCATTCCACACCCAACGTGCCCGGTCCCACTCGGCTTCGAGCGCAGTGCGGGCCGACGCCGACAGACGCACGCGGTAGGTGTACCGGCAATGGCCGGCCGCCTGCGTGGTCGCTTCTGTCGTCATGCATCGGAACCTACCTGGGAGGACTGACAGTTGAGCCCTCTTGCTCTTTGCGGTGTCCCTCGCCAGCGGTTTCGGTGTACGCCGATCCGCCCTGGCGGCGAATCCGCTTTCCCTGCCCCGCTCACGCGGGAGCTGCATTTCCTCCCCCCGGCTAAAGCCGGGGATATCCACGAAGGAAAAACGATGAACCGATCCGACCGCGATGTCCTCGCCGGCCCAGGCCCGCTCCTTCTCGTACCGGACGCGGTCCTGCTGCCCGAAGGCCCCGCCGACGGCTGGGCCGTCACGATCGACGACGGCCGCTTCGAAGCCGTCGGACCGGCGGACGAACTGGAGGGCGCGCACCCGCAGTTGCCGGCCGTACGGCTGCCCGGCCATCTGCTGATGCCGGGATTCGTCGACGCCCATCACCACCTCACCCAGAGCTTCGGCTCCGCACTCGCCTTCGGGGAGCCCTCCGAGATCTTCCGCCGGGTCTGGGTACCGCTGGAAGGCGCGCTGGACGAGGAATCGGCCTACACCGCGGCCAAGCTGGCCGCCCTCGAAGCGCTGCGCGGCGGATTCACCACCGTCACCGACGCCGGCACGCGCGCCGGTGTCGATGTCGACGTGGTCGCGTCCGCCGCGCGTGACGCCGGAGTCCGCTGCGTCCTCGGACTCGTCTGCAACGACGCGGACGAGGACGCGACGGACCCCCCGGTCGTTGTCGAGCACGCCGAGAAGCACCTCGCCCGTTACGACGGTGATCCGCTCGTCCATCCGTCCCTGACCGTCTCCATCCCCGAGGCGGCGACCGAACGCACCCTGCATGCCACCGCCCGCCTCGCCGCCGAGGCCGGGGCCGTCGTCCAGATTCATGTCAACGAGCACCTCGCCGGCGTGGAACGTTCCCTCGTACGACACGGGCTGCGGCCCCTCGAACACCTGCACCGCGTCGGCGCGCTCGGCCCCCAACTGCTCGCCGCGCACGCCACGATGCTCACGCCGCGCGAGCTGACCCTGCTCGCCGACACAGGAACCGCCGTCAGCTACAACCCCGTCGCCAGCGCGTGGAAGGGCAACGCGGTCGCGCCCGCGACCGCCATGGCCGAGCGTGGCATCCGCTTCGGGCTCGGCACCGACGGCACCCGCGGCGACGGCTTCCGGCTCGCGGAGGCCGCCGAGTTCGCGCAGCGCCTCG
This sequence comes from Streptomyces sp. NBC_01445, assembly GCF_035918235.1. NCBI lineage: Bacteria > Bacillati > Actinomycetota > Actinomycetes > Kitasatosporales > Streptomycetaceae > Streptomyces > Streptomyces sp. NBC_01445. The sequence goes on from NZ_CP109486.1 coordinate 731,348, forward strand.
CCTACGGTCTGGCGACCGGTGACTCGTCGTGCGGTGCGGGCTGGACGTGGCTGGAGCGCGCCAACCGGGGCGGGGCGGATGCCGTTGGGCTGGGCGCCCGCACCGGCACCGTCGCCCAGGGCATGGCGGCCGACTTCCTTCTCGTCGACGTCGACACTCCGGAGCTCGCGCTCTCCTGGGACCTGCCGTGGGAACTCGTGCGACGCGGCAACCGGGACCAGATCGCCGCCGTCTTCGTCGCCGGGCGACTGCGTATGTGGCACGGCCGGCCGGTCGGCTGGGACGGGTCCGAGCTGGTGAGGCGGGCGGCCGAACTGGCCCGCGCTGCCGTCGCCAGGGCGAACGTCACCAGGGCGCACCCCACCTCCACGGCAGCACGGGCGCTGATCCGGTCACAGGAGCGGAGGACGACGCTGTGAGTACGCAGATACTGGCGGTCCTTGCCGTGACGGTGGCCATCGCCGCGTTCGTCCAGGGCAGCAGTGGACTGGGCTTCGCTCTGATCGTCGCGCCCGTGGCCGGCATCCTCGATCCCGGCTTGGTCCCGGTCTTCGTCCTCGCCTCGATGATCCCGCTCAACCTGTACGTCGCCTGGCGCGAACGATCCTCGCTCGACCTGCGCGGGGCGGGCTGGATCACCGGGGCGCGGCTCGCCGCCACCCCGGCCGGTCTTGCGGTGCTCTGGCTGATCCCGGAACACAGTCTCGGCCTGTTCGTGGGCGGTGCCACTGTGCTCGCGGCCGTCGCGAGCCTGACCGTCCCCGCGTTCACGCCCGGGCGGGCCGCATACGTCGGCGCGGGCGCGGTGACCGGTCTGACCGAGACCGCGACCGGCGTCGGCGGGCCTCCGCTCGCGCTGGTCTACCAGCACCGGCCGCCCGCCGAACTGCGCTCCACGGTCGCCGCGTGCTTCCTCATCGGGGAAGTCGCCTCCCTGGCATTGCTGTTCGCGACAGGGAAAGCGCAGGTCACTGAGCTCGGCCAGGCAGCCGCGCTGCTCCCCGCGATCGCCGCCGGCGCGTGGCTCAGCCGCCTGGTCCACCACCGTCTGGACGCACGCAGGATGCGTCTGTTCGTGCTCGTCTTCGCATTGGTCTCTGGGCTCGTCCTGATGCTCCGGGCCTGACTTGGCCGCGACGGCAGCAGCCACGATCTGCGCGTGCCCCGAAATGGCTCGGGAGGTTTGAGTCTGTGGCATCGCTGCTGGTCACAGGGACGCTTCTGCGTACTCGACGGCTGCCTGTCCACGGCTGGTCCACGGGCACTGATGCCTGCCTGCATGTGCCGGACCGGTGCTGCGGGACGAATCGGGGTGGGGGCTGCTGCTGGTGGAGGTACTCGCGAGAGGTGGGTCGTAGGGGAGCGCGGACTCGGCGGGATCGTGAGGCGCAAGTTCACCCTGGTGGGCGAGGATCCCACGCATGCGCGCGCGTGACGCCGACACGCCAGGCGTCGGTTCCTGATTCAACGTTTTTTCGCTATATAAGGCTCCTTTGATGGCGAGTCGGACGTAACGGCGCATTGCGGACGCCACCATGCATATGTCCGACCCAGGCAGGCGCATGAGGCACCTGCCGTGAAAGGAGCATGGAATGCAGGTTTCCCGTTTTGTCGCCGCGCTGGGCGTCGCGGGCGCCATCCTGGTGGGCGGCGCCACCGGCGCCAGCGCCGCCGCCGCGCCTCCGGTGGCATCTCATGCCACGCACGACCGTGGCGACGGCCACGGAGACGACTACAGGCGCGGCGGCGACCACGACGGCCGCTGGGGCCACCACCGTGACGGCCGCTGGGGCCACCACCGCGACGGCCGCTGGGGCCACCACCGTGACGGCCGCTGGGGCCACCACCGCGATGGCCGCTGGGGTCACCACCGCGACGGCCGCTGGGGTCACGACCGCTACGACCACCGCTGACCGTCCTTGGGGGTGCCCTTCCGCAGTTGGGGGAGGGCACCCCTTCCGCGTCCTCCACATGCCTTCGGCCGCATAGACACCCGCGGCCGGCCGAGATCTACGATCCGCTCGATTCCGACCGCAGGGATCTGGGTCCGCACATTGGTGTCGTGCAGGAGTTCAATGCCCGCCGGGTGAATGCCCACCGGGTACTGGACATCGCCTGCAGGAACGGGTGCGCGACACCCGCTTTAGGAGTTCGAGCGCGGGTCGCCTGGAGGCGCTTCACCGGAGGAGGGAACGGTCACGTCTGGCTGCCCTGGACCGCTGGTGTTCCTCGACGTTGATGTCAGCCGCGGATGTCACTCGCGCCCGTTGAGGGCGTCTGCGAGGGCCTGGGCTTGGCTTGTTGCGATACCGAGGGCGAGCGGGATTTGGCGGGGGCTGTAGGACGACGAACATACTGCGATCGGGCTGTCGGTAGTCACGGTCCAGGAGGGTTCACTATCGGGCTCCTGGTCGCCGACCAGGACTGTAGCCAACTCGTCAGCTGCGCTAGAGCGTATGCCGCAGCGGGTCAGCGCTTGCGCCACTATGTGGCTGGCTTCTCGGGGCATGTCGGCATCGCCGAGCATCGGAAGCAGGAGCAGAAGGCGCTGTGAGCTATCGGCCAGACCTTCACTGCTGTTCTGTGCGGCCTCAGCGAGTATGTCGAGCTCCTTCCAGGACAGTCCGGGGCCTGCCTCGTCAGCGCCGCACTTGCCGAGGTAACCGAGTCGTCCCCACTCCGGGTGGCGGACGAAGAAGTCGACGTTGTTCACGTCTTCGAAGTTGGCATAGACGACGTAAACGGTATGCCCACCCTCGAAGGGGACGCGCAGGACAGGCCAGGGCTCTTCATGGTTGCCGAGGACGGTGATGTCAGGCGACACTGCCTGGTCGGTTACGGACGGCGGTAGGCGGCGCGGTCGGTACCGGGGCCAAGGGTCCCGGGCTCACATGCCAGGGGAGCGGAAGGTGACTTGCCGACGGGCGGCCTCGTCGATCTCATCGAGGGTGAGGAGAGGGGTGGCCCGGGTGTGGAGGGCTCCGCTGGCCTTGACGGTGAGGCTGACGGCGGCCATGGAGACCGGGTCGGGGAAGTCGACGATAAGCACGATGTCGTCCTCCCCAAAGGCGAAGTACATGGCCTCGACCTGCCCGCCGAGGTTGGTGACGACATGGTCGACGGCGGCGCGACGGCTACTCGCGCCTTCCTTGAGCAGACCCTTGGTGCCCTCGGGCGTGTAGGTGGCCTGGATGAGGAACTTCGGCATAGGGATGCTTCCTGCCCATCGTTTGTCCGGTGTGGAATGGCCTTCCCGCTGTCACATCGGCCACTACGCGCGGAACGGCTGGGTTCACTCGTAAGAACCTGAACTCTTCCGCTGACCGCTCCGGGTCGGCGCAGCCGCCGACGCGCTCACACTCTTCTAGACCGTGGCGGCCCTGGCTCGCGGGCCCTGCCACTGGTACAAAGCGGTTGCTATCGGCTTCGGCCCAGAGTGGCTGCGTGTCCCGACCGGCATCCGTGTCTGCCTACTGGGTGAGGAGTTGTCGGCCGTCGTGGGCACCCCACGATGTGGGGGCGCCACTTCTGCGCTGCCCGCTCATCATGAAAGGCTCAGGAGGGCCCGGCTCTATTTCAAGACCGCCCGCTCCCGAAGCAACTTGAGTGAGGGCTCTGCCTTGGGTTGATGTGCCCCTCAGCTGTTCTGATGGTGCGCAGGCGGCCGTGCTTGTTCGCTGCTGTGCGTCGGCGTTGTCACGCAGTTGGACACTCACAAGGAGGGATCGCCACTGTGTCCGTAGGCCATGGCTGCGCGGCACACATCTAGATGTTCAGTGCAACCGAAGTACTCCATGGGTCGCTTGAACAGGCCCGCTCTTCGCGCTTGCAGCGCCTGGCCGCCATCCTTACCGACGGCCTCCCGTTTCCGGCCACCGACCGGCGTCCGCACTGAGTCGCTGGAAAGGGGGCCGGACCTCGGGCGACTGTCAAAATCGCACCAAGCTACGCCGTCCCTGTCCCCTGTGTCGCGCTGGTGTGGAAGGGTGCCAACGTTGTCAGTGACAGGGGGGGCTGTGGGTAAACAGGATGTGCGCAAGATGCTGCGTGAGATGGCGACCGGGGAGCCAGTTCAGGTCACCAGTGGCATGTCGTCCATTGACAAAATCGCCGGACTCGGGGTTGTAGCCGAGCAGTTCGGTTACCAGTACGTCGACGTACGGCGGGGCGACGGGTATGTGATGTCTCTCGTGGCCGACCCCGCCCCGCAGGCCCGTGCGCGGGCCGCGCAGAACTGGGCGCAATATCCCAACGCCGTTGACGGGGGCGCGTTGCCGCCCTTCGTACCCGACGCGTTCCAGCTCCTCAAGGCCCGCATCACGTTCGACCTCACCACCGAGTACTCCGACAAGCAACGGTTGATCATCGCGAGTCTCGGCATCACCGTGATGGTCGTGGGAGTCGCCGCCTCGCTCGGCGCGGACACCACCTCCTTCGTCGTCGCCGGCATCGTCTGGGTCCTACTGATGTGCCTCATACCCGTCTTGAACGTCGCCGGCCGGCGCTACAAAGCCAAGTACGCCGCCCGGCTGGCGGCCGCGGGGTTCACGCCGGTGACCGACGAGAGGGGCCGGCTGCGATACCTGCCGCCGGGCGGGCAGCTTCCCGGGCACGGCAATCCCTTCGCCTGAGGAACTGCGACGAGTTGGGCATTCCTACAGGTCAGACGCCATCGGCTAACACAACATCAAGGCCCTTGCGACGTCCGCCAGAAGAGTCGGTCCCTCGCCCACCACTGCCCCGGCTTCCATCCCGTCCGCCGTCGATCCACACACCGTGGAACGGGCGTGGTTCATGGCGTCCAGGTGGAGCGCGCCACTGTACGAACGACCTGGACGCCATGGGCCGCGACTGCTCGGCTCGGCGGACGGGATGGGAGCCCACCACGCTCACCACGAACCGGCCGCCACTCGCGCACGGCGCCGCCTCCCACCCGGTGCCGGCCGACCCCCGCCGGAGGCATGTCCTTGAACGAGGGCCGCGGACGTCGGGTGCTGGCGTTGATGTCAGACATAGATGTCAGTAAGCCTCGCCACCAGCGCCCCGTCGAACCGAGGTTGCAGGGTGGCCGCCACGCCCGACGTGACAGCGAGTATGCCGCCCAGGCCGGCCAGGGTGGTCGTCGCGTTCCGGAACAACTCTTGCTGGAGCGTCGGCGAAGTCGATGCACGACGCCGGGAGCTGCGGTGTCAGGCACCTTGGCAGTGGTGCCGAGCGTGTCGAAAGAGACCCCCGCGATCACCCTTGCTACCGTCCACTTCGCCTAAATAATCCCTGATTGACTGATTCGCACCCGCGGGTGGTCGAGAGGACACGGATCATGAACGACTTTTCCCGTCGCCGACTGCTGAAGACTTCTGCGGTCGCCGGCGCCGGCGCAGTCGTCGTGCCGGGCGTCGCGGCAGCCGCGCCCCCTAGTGCGAGTGTCGTGACGGAGACTTCCGTAAATGAGGCGCACGGGGCGCAGTGTTCGCCGGCGAAGCTGACCGGCCGCATCGTCCGTCCCCACGACCCTGGGTACACGGATGCGCGCCTCGGATGGGACCAACTCTTCTCTCACTATCCGCTGGTCATCGTCTTCGCTCAGAACACCCAGGACGTGGTCAACGCCCTGACCTGGGCGCGGCAGAATGATGTCGCGCTGCGGATCCGGAGCGGCCGCCACAGCCTGGAGGGCTGGTCGAACGTCGACAGCGGCCTCGTGATCGATATCAGCGAACTGAAGTCGGTCCATCTCGACAGCGCTGCTCGTGTCGCGACGGTCGGCGCCGGACTCAACCAGCTGGAAGCGGTGACCACGCTCGCGAAGCGGAACTTCGCGGTGACGACAGGCACCGAAGGCACGGTAGGCCTAGCCGGCGCGACGCTCGGTGGCGGCTTCGGCTTCCTGACGCGCTGGCTGGGGATGGCGTGCGACAGCCTGATCGGCGCCGAGGTCGTCGTGGCCGAAGGTGGCGAGTGCGCAAAGGTGATCAAGGCCGATCTGACCCATAACTCGGACTTGTTGTGGGCGCTGCGCGGTGCGGGTAACGGCAACTTCGGGATCGTCACCTCGCTCACCTACAAAGTGGCTCCGCTGAAGAGCGTTACGTATGTGCAGGCCACGTGGGATGGCATCGGTGACTTGCGTAGGGTCTTCAATGCCTGGCAGCGCACCGCGCTGCACGCCGATGACCGCCTTGGCACGCAGGTCGAAATCCACCGCAATCAGACCTTGTTGTTCGCGGTCCTCGCGGAGGGGACACCTGCGGAGGCCAAGAAGCTACTGGCCCCGATCCTGTCGGTCGGTAGTCCTCAGGTGTCGGTGCAGGTCGGCAACTGGGGCGAGGTGTATTCGGGATTCCAGATTCCTACCGCCAACGAACCCGCGAACTGGAAGTTCTACTCCCAGTTCACCAGGAAGCCGTTCCCGGGCAAAGCGATTGACGTGATCTGCTCGTTCATGAAGCATGCGCCCACGGACGACAGCAACTTCTTCACTCAGGCGTTCGGTGGGGCGGTCAGAAGGAGTCCCCGCGGCGGCACGGCGTTCCCGCATCGCGACGCACTCTTCTACTCCGAACCCGGTGCCGGCTGGGGGACCCGTTCCGACCAGCCGGGCATCTGCGACCCGCTCACCCCGCAGGCTCAAGCGTGGATCGCCGAGTTCAGCCAGGCCTTGCGCCCCTACGTGGACGGTGCCTACGTCAACGTGCCGAACGTCGGCATGCAGGGCTGGGAAACCGCCTACTGGAGGGACAACTTCGACCGCCTGCGCGAGATCAAGGCGAAGTACGACCCGCACAACGTCTTCCAGTACGACCAGAGCATCCCGCCTGCGTCCCGCTGACCGAGCGTTGATGGAGCCCCCTCCCGACCCTTCAGTTCTAGTGGTCGTCGCAACACCCCAAGTGAAGGGGTGCGATGGACTTCGAGATCCGGAAGAACCGGGTGCCGGGCGGGAAGAGGTTGGTCCGGGAGCGGGCCGCATACTTCCAGCTCATGGAGCAGGGCTACAGCACGCGTGAAGCCGCGCGGATCATCGGTATCAACCTGCGCACCGGTAAGCGGTGGCGCAACGGCTGGCACTCCCCGCCCGGGGGCCGGAGGCCGGTTCCTCCTGTTCGGATCGTTGAGGAACCGGCTCCGGCGTCTCGCTACCTGACCGAGCCCGAGCGCATCCACATCGCTGACCGGATACGCGAGAAGGCATCGGTCCGGCAGATCGCCGTGGAGTTGGGACGCAGTCCCTCCACGGTCAGCCGGGAGATACGACGCAACCGCCGCCCCATGCCCAGGGGCGGCTGGACCTATCGGCCCTTCGAGGCCCACCGCCGCGCCGAGGCACGTCGAGCGCGGCCGAAACCGGGAAAGATTGGCCAGAACCCTGAGCTGCGGGACTTCATCCAGGACCACCTCACGATGCGGTGGAGCCCCGAGCAGATCTGCCACGCTCTGCGGGCACGCTTCCCCGACCGGCCAGAGATGCACGTGACCCACGAAACGATCTACCAGGCCCTCTACGTCCAAGGCCGGGGAGAACTTCGCCGGGAACTGACCCGCGCCCTACGCACCGGACGGGCCATGCGCCGCCCTCACCGACACGCCTACAAGCGCGTTGCCGGCCCGATCAGGAACATGGTGATGATCAGCGACCGGCCGGCCGAGGCCGCAGACCGCGCGGTCCCCGGGCACTGGGAGGGAGACCTCATCATCGGCAAGGACGGCCGGTCCTCCATCGGCACACTGGTCGAGCGTGCCACCCGATATGTGATGCTCGTGCACCTTCCGCATGGCCACAGTGCCACCGCCACCCGGGACGCGTTGGCCACAACCGTCCAGCATCTCCCGCCGCACCTTTGGCGCTCTCTGACCTGGGACCAGGGCTCGGAGATGGCTGCCCACCGGGACTTCACCGTGGCCACCAACATCCCGGTCTTCTTCTGCAACCCGGCGAGCCCCTGGCAACGCGGTTCGAACGAGAACACCAACGGCCTGCTGCGGCAGTACTTCCCCAAGGGCACCGACCTGAGCAGCCAAACGCCCGAGGACCTGGCGGCCGTGGCCACCGAACTCAACAGCCGCCCACGCAAAACGCTCGGCTGGGAAACCCCAGCCGAGCGCCTCGCTAAGCTACTGGACCTAGCCAGCTGACCAGCAGTGTTGCAACGACCCCTCGAATTCGCCACCGGTGAGGGGGCTCCGCTGTGCCATGCCCCACAGGCCCGTTGCCTCGTCCCTCGACACGCCGAATTCATGGGGCGGTCCGCCCCCCGGACGCGCGGTGGCCGACGACCCCGTCTGCTCGTGGCGTAACAGTGACATGGCACAAGAGCGACATGTGCGACCCCTTGAACGACGGCAGGTGAGGCCGGAGGATCCAGTGATCTTTCGCTCTTCGCCGCGTCTCAGGAGTCTTCCTTGCCCAAGCTTCCCATCCCCCGGCCCGGGCCGATCGCCCTCGCCGTGGTGGCCGCGCTGACACTCGGCGTCATACCGGCGACTGCCGCTGTGTCCGCGTACTCATTCGGTGAGGTGTCGCACAACGACGCCGGACACCGAACCCCCGGCGATACCGGCACGCACACCGTCACCTTGATCACGGGTGACAAGGTCACCATCGGGACCGCCGCCGACGGCACCGTCGTGCGCTCCTTCCAGGCCGCGAGCGGAGCCACCACCGGCTTCCACCGCGCTGTCGTGGACGGCGCCACCTATGTCTACCCCGACGCCGCCCTGCCGTACGTGAGCGCCGGCAAACTCGACAAGCAGCTCTTCAACGTGACGCGGCTGATCACCGAGGGGTATGACGACGCGCACAGCTCCCGGCTGCCGCTGATCGTGCGCTACACCGGAGCCGCCGCCAAGGCCCGCACTCGTACGAAGATGGCCGGCTCGACCGACGTCCGCCGCCTGGACAGCATCCAGGGCGCGGCCCTCGCGCAGAACCACAAGCAGGCACCGGAGTTCTGGTCCTCGCTCACCGGGGGTTCCGGCGCGGCGGCCCGGTCCGCGAAGCCGTCCTTCGCGGGCGGCGTCGCCCACGTGTGGCTCGACGGCAGGGTGAAGGCCGATCTGGCCGACTCCACCGCTCAGATCGGTGCGCAGAAGGTATGGGCGGAGGGCGACACCGGCCAGGGCGTGAAGGTCGCGATGCTCGACAGCGGCGCGGACACCGAACACCCGGACCTGGTCGGGCAGGTGTCCGACAGCGTCAGCTTCGTCCCCGGCGAGGACGACATCGCCGACTACAACGGCCACGGCACGCACGTCGCCTCGACCATCGTCGGCACGGGCAGTGCCTCCGACGGCAAGGAGCGGGGTGTCGCCTCCGGCGCCCGGCTGGCCGTCGGCAAGGTGCTCAACTCCGAGGGCAGCGGCCAGGAATCCTGGATCATCGCGGGCATGGAGTGGGCCGCCCGCGACCAGAAGGCCAGGATCATCAGCATGAGCCTGGGCGGCGGCGGTGACAAGACCGACCCGATGAGCCAGGCCGTTGACGAACTCAGCCACGACACGGGCGCGTTGTTCGTGATCGCGGCGGGCAACGGCGGCCCGCACTCCATCAGCAGCCCCGGTGCCGCAGACTCCGCGCTGACCGTCGGCGCCGTCGACTCCACCGACACGCTCGCCGACTTCTCCAGCCAGGGCCCGCGTGACGGCGACGGCGGGCTGAAGCCGGAGATCACCGCGCCCGGCGTCGACATCGTCGCGGCGCGCTCGCACTACAAGCGCGGCTCCGGCTACTACACCACGATGAGCGGCACGTCGATGGCGACGCCGCACGTCGCCGGTGTCGCCGCGCTCCTCGCCTCCGAGCACCCCGACTGGACGGGCACCCAGCTCAAGGAGGCGCTGGTCAGCAGCGCCAAGGCAACCCCGGCGTACACCCCGTACCAGGCGGGCGCCGGCCGGCTCGACGCGCCGGCGGCCGTGCACACCACGGTCTTCGCCACCACGACCGCCTACTCCGGCTTCCACACGTGGCCCCCGAAGCCCGGGGAGACCGACGTCCAGACGGTGACGTACACCAACGTCGGCGACGCTCCCGTCAGCCTCGACCTGGCGGTCAACGGCACCGTCCCGGCCGGGTTGTTCAGCCTCTCCGAGGACCGTGTCACCGTGCCCGCGCACGGCACCGCCACGGTCACTCTGACCGCGGCTCTGGACAAGCTGGGCGGCGACCAGTCGGTCAGCGCCATGATCACCGGTACGGACGGCGCCGGGACGGTTCGCGCCCGGACCTTGATCGGCGCGGCCCGAGAGGGCCAGCGGCAGAATCTGACCGTCGTCGCGAAGGACCGTGCGGGCAAGCCGCTGGCGGGCCGGGTCGTCCTCACCGCCGAGCACCTCTTCACGGTGATGGACCTCGACGCGTCCGGCACCGGCACGACGCGGCTGCCCGTCGGCAGTTACAGCGGCTGGCTCACCGGGGACGTGCAGGGCGCCGAAGGCCCGAACTCGCTCGGCATGGTGCTGCTCGCTTTCAACGACGTGAAGCTGGACCAGGACCGCACCGTCACGCTGGACGGCCGCAAGGCGCGCCGGATCCTGGCGCGCGTGCCGCAGCAGACCACCGCCGTCGCGCCGCGCCTGGACGCCCACCGGTCCTTCACCGACAGCCTGGTGGAGACGTCGATGCTGCCCAACTCGTCGTACGACAGCATCTGGGCGCTCCCGACCGGCAAGAAGGTCACCGACGGCGAGTTCGAGGCCGGCGCCCGCTTCCGCCTCGAGCAGCCGGCGCTGACCTTGAGCACGAAGTCGACGACCTTCAACGACCCGTTGGTCAAGCGCGCGGCCACGCCGCTGCCCGCCGGTAGCCGGAACCTGACGGCGGTCTTCGCCGGCGACGGCACGGCCGAGGAGCTCGCGCGGCAGAACGTGCGCGGCAAGGCCGTCGTGGTGCGCGGCGCCGGCACGGAAGGGATCAAGGCTCAGGCGGAGGCCGCCGCGGCCGCCGGCGCCCGGCTGCTGCTGGTCGTCAACGACGGCGTCGGCCGCCTGCAGCCCTGGGACGAGAACCCCTGGAGCCCGCAGAGCCCGGCCCCGGTGACGGTGGCGACGCTCACCGCCGACCAGGGCGCGGAGCTGATCGGCTCGCTCCGGCACGGCGCGGTGTCGCTGAAGGTCACCTCGCACCCCACGACGGACTACGTCTACGACGTGGTGCACCACTGGACCGGCGCCGTCCCGGCGGACCCGACCTGGCGTGAGGAGTCCAAGGACCTCGGCCGGGTGAACGTCTCCTTCCGGAACTACCGGCAGGGCAAGGCGATGGAGTTCCGTCCGGACGTCTGGCGGGGCTGGGCCGTCGGTAACCAGCTCACGGCGCCCGCCCAGGGCGAGCGCACCGACTGGGTCACCTCCGGCACCACGTGGCTGGACGACGCCTTCATCCAGGGCGAGACCGGGCAGCACTCGATCGACCCGCTGCAGTACTCGGCGCGCAAGACCGGCAAGGTCAGCTGGTTCGGCCCGATCCAGCGGCCCCGCATGGGCCCGGTGAACTACCAGCCCGTGCGCTACCTCGACACGATGTACGTCACCGCGCCCGGCTGGGGCGACTCGGGCTCCGGCCACGTCGGCGAGGCCGGCGCGAACTTCGACGTCAAGGACTGGATGTCGCTTTACCAGGGCGACCAGCAGCTCGACTGGGGCAACGCCGAGTATCTGCAGGTTCCCGGGCTCGGTGCGGAGCGCCTGCCCTACCGGCTGGTCCTCGACAACAACCGTGGCGCCTGGGCCAACCCGTACTCGACGCACACGCTGACCGAGTGGAACTTCACCTCTGCGGTCACCAGCAGCCAGTCGGCGGTGTCACTGCCGCTGATCCAGCTCGACTATGGCGTGGACACCGACAAGTCCGGCCGGGCCGACCGGCATGCCGGGCTGACGGTGACCGCCTCGCACCTGCCGGGCACCACTGCCGCCATCGCGAAGCCGTCCGTCGAGGTCTCGTACGACGACGGTGCGACCTGGCAGCGGACCGACCTGAGCCGGTGCGGTGACGGATGGCGGACGAACCTGCGCGCCCCGCGGTCGGCCGGCTTCGCCACCCTCCGGGTCGGCGCCCGGGACAACGCGGGCAACACCGTCTCGCAGACGATCACCCGGGCCTTCGGCCTGCGCTGACGTCACAACCCGGGAGGTCACCTGGGACAGCACCGCGTGGGTGGGACCGCAGCCGGCGGCCCCACCCACGCGGCACTCCCAGTTGTCAACCAGAACAGCGGCAACTGCCTCCTCCGCTCCCCCGGCAACGATCCCGTGCTCCGAAGCTGCCTACCGTACGACTTCCTGCAGATGTGGGGAACTCGCAGCAACTCGGACGGCACTGTCACCTTCTCCAATGTCGGGATGGGCCTGCCCCCGTCTGCCTGACGGCACAGTCGTCGCAGGTCGTCACCGAGAACTGCAACGGTTCGACTGCACAGGCTCCGGCCGTCGTCCATGGCGAGGCCGCCCTGAACACGGCAAGCCCGTGCGACTCGCCATCGCCCCGGTACCCGATACCGGTCACTTTTGGGCAAACGTGAGACCGACCTCGTGACCCGTCGAACCGGTTGCGCCGGGCAGCCAGGAGTTGAAGATGAAGCCGTCGATCTCACCGCCGGTGTTGGCGACGCTGCACGATCCCAAGTAGGTGATGTAGGAGTCGGTACTGCTCAACGCGGGGCCGCTCAGGGTGAAGCTGTCGCCCTTCAGCAGGCCGCTGAGGATCTTGGAGGTCCACTTCCCGTTCCCGTCGATGTAGAGCTGGCCGATGCTCACATCGCCGGTGTTCCAGGTGAACTTGAGCAGGGCGCTCTGCGTGAAGGCGGTGCAGTTCCCGTTGAGCAGGGTGACCTTGTTCATCGAGGGTGCGCCGACTGAGGTGTAGCTGCTCGACAGGAGTACGGGGTTGTGGTCACGGTTACCGCGGGCGAACCTGCCGTTCGGTGAGGAGCAGCCCACCGTGGCGCCCTTGATCTCGTTCGGGGAGGTGATGCGGCCGTTCTTGTTGAGCGGATGCGAGAAGTTGTCCTGCTCGACGAACACCTGGCAGGCCAAGTCGGCCAAGGGCTTCGCTGCTGCCGGAGACGTGGCGGCCGAGGCGCGCGCGCCCGGAGCCCCCAGGGACCCGGGTGCCGCCACGAGCACCGCCGCTGTCACGGCTGTCGCGGCGCAGGCGGCGATGCTCATCCTTCGCGCACGCGTCTTCGAGTGACGCTTGCCGGGGCCCTGCGGGCTGGGCTTGACGGTGCGCATGGCATACCTCCGCTGGAGCTGGGGCGCCGTTGACCAGGCCCGTCCCCGGCCAGACCATTCGTACAGCCGCCGGAATCACCACGCACAACGCATGCACCCGTTCAGGCGGAGCCGGCGAGGGCGTCGATCGCTTCCTTCCGGTTGTGGGTCCGACCGGTGGGGTTGCGGTCACTCGGGCCCGCTGAGCGGGAGCGTCGGCGTTCCGCCCTCTCGCAGGCGGTGGTGAGCGACTCCATGAGGTGCGGGGTCTGCACGAAGACCCTGCGTTCCGGGCCGAGGCCGACACCCTGGCCGTACTCACCGACTCGTAGACCGGTTCGCTCTCTGCACCTATTCGGGATGTGTCGCGCATCACATCCGGCCCATGTCACGTCCAAGCCGCCTGCTCCCATCTTGTGGGCGTCAGTGAGCGAGGCGAGGAGGACGGAACGATGAGCGCACGGCACGAGACCAGCACGGCGACCGCGCACCACGTGGTGATCCTGGGGGCGGGGTACGCGGGCATGTCCGCCGCGATCCAGCTCGCGGCCCGGGTCAAGGGGCGCGAGGACGTACAGGTGACCGTGGTGAATGCGCAGGAGCGGTTCACCGAGCGGATGCGTCTGCACCTGACGGCGACCGGCCAGCGGCCCGCCGAGCTGAGCATCCCGGAACTGCTGGAGGGCACGGAGGCACGGTTCGTGCGCGGCTGGGTGACGGCGGTGGACGCGGACGCCAAGACCGTGCGGATCGACGACGACCGGGTGCTGCACTACGACACGCTGGTATACGGGTTGGGCGGGGTGGCCGACACGTCCACGGTGCCGGGTGTCGAGGACCACGCGTACACCCTGAGCAGTGCGCAGGACGCCGAGTTGCTGGCCGTCCGGCTTGGGTGTCTCGGCAGCGGCACCGTGGTGGTCTCCGGCAGCGGGCTGACCGGCGTCGAGTCTGCTGCGGAGATCGCCGAGCGGCACCCGGAGCTGAACGTCGTACTGCTGGGCCGGGCCGAGCCCGGAGCGACCATGAACCCCAAGGCCAAGGCGTACGTGCAGGCCGCGCTCGACCGGCTGGGCGTCCGGGTGCGTGCCGGAACCGAGGTGGTGAAGGTGCTGTCCGACACGGTCGAACTGGCGGGTGGGGAGAGCATCGCCGCCGACGTGGTCCTGTGGACGAGCGGTACGCGCGTGTCGCCGCTGGCGGCCGCCGCCGGGCTGGCCGTCGATGAGCGCGGACGCATCGTCACCGACGCCGCGCTGCGGTCGGTGTCCCACCCTGACGTGTACGCAGTCGGTGACGCGGCCGCGATCCGCCAGGGCTACGGCGTAATGCACGGCACCTGCCAGGGCGGCATGCCGACCGGGGTGCACGCCGCGCTGTCGATCGAGCGTGTACTCAAGGGCAAGCAGCCCAAGCCGTTCCGCTTCGGTTACTACCACACGCCGGTGAGCCTGGGGCGAGGCGACGCGGTGGTGCAGTTCACCCACCCCGACGACAGCCCGCGCCGAATCTGCCTGACCGGACGCATGGCGGTCAGGTACAAGGAGACGGTGACTGCCTCCCCTTGGCCGACCTACGGCCGCATGAAGAAGATGCCCGCCTCCGGCGCGTTCTGGCCCCGCGGGGGTCGCTCCACCCGGGTCCGGGAGGCCCGGTGACCGACCCGACCGCCCACCCCGGCCAGCAGGCCTTCCACGAGCACCGCAAGCTGCTGTTCTCCGTGGCCTACCGCCTCCTCGGCACCGCGGCCGACGCCGAGGACGTGGTCCAGGACGCCTGGATCAAGTGGTCCGCTGCGGACCGTTCGCAGGTGGCCGACCCCAGGGCGTATCTGACGCGGATCGTCTCGAACCTGGCACTGGAACGGCTGCGCTCCACTCGGCACAAGCGGGAGACCTACGTGGGGCCGTGGCTGCCGGAGCCCATACTCACCGGCGGGGACGCCTCCGAGGCCGTCACGGAGGCCGAGTCGGTGTCGATGGCCATGCTGGTGGTGCTGGAGACGCTCAGCCCCCTCGAACGCGCGGTGTTCGTGCTGAAGGAAGTCTTCGACTTCAGCCACGCCGAGATCGCGGAGGCGGTGGAGCGTTCCGAAGTCGCAGTACGGCAGGCCGCGCACCGTGCTCGTGAGCATGTGCGGGCCCGGCGGCCGCGTTTCGCCGCGGACCGGTCGCGGCAGTGCGAGGTGACCGAGCGGTTCTTCGCCGCAGCGACCGGTGGTGACATCAACACCCTGATGGAACTGTTGTCCCCGGACGTCACGCTGTGGACCGACGGCGGCGGCAAGGTCCGCCAGGCCATGCGTCCGGTTGTGGGCGCGGCCACGGTGGCCGCTTGGTTCGCGGCCATCGGCACCGTTGCCTACCAGGGCGTCGAGCCGGCCGACATGAAAGCCGAACTCGTTGAGATCAACGGCGGCCCGGGCATGGTGTTCAGCGGACTGGGCCGTGTGATCGCCACCGTCACCTTCGACTTCGACGCCAACGGCCGCATCACCGCCATCCACAACGTCGCCAACCCCGACAAACTCCAGGCCATTGCCGACGGGACAGCTCGCGACGTCGGGACGCGCTGAGACCTGCGCGGGATCGCCGCAGCCCGTTGGGCGAGATCGTCGCCTAACAGCCCGAACGCAATCCCGAGCTACCCACGCACGACCCGGCGGGCCCAGGCGCACCCAGGCGCAGTCACCGTCGCTCGAAGCGCAGGGCGCACAACACGACGCCTCGGAATGAAACAGGAGCAGCCAGACCAAGACACCCATGCCATCGCTGTTCCTGCATCACAGAACACATCAGCCCCAACAGCCCCGTCCAACCGCAAGCGGATATCGGCCCGAACGGGGCGAATGCAGAGCCAAAATCCCTCTGAGTGCGTGCTTTTGATCCCAGGGATCTGGCCTGCGGTGATCGATAGGTTGTGCGCATGGATGCGAACGAGGGTGTGGCCGTCGTCGGGGCGGACGTCGATGACCGAGGCTGGTCCGACACGCGGGCTTGGGTGGAAAAGCGTGTAGGCGGAGGGTGCCGCATCGACGCTGCCGAGCGGCTGCGTGGCGGATGGACTTCGGAGATGCGGCGTCTACGCACTGGCGGAACGGGAGAGCCGCAGTGGATGGTGCTGAGGTCGTTCGTGAAGCCATTCTTCGTTCAGCATGCGAAGGGGTTACTCACTCGCGAAGCGGAAATTCTGCGTCTGCTCAACGAGACCGATGTGCCGGTGGCGGAGTTCCACGGTGTTGATGCGATGGCGGTGTACTGCGACCACCCGTCGTTGCTGATGTCGCTGCTGCCCGGCAGCGTGCGGTTGGGTGAGGAGGAAGCGGGGCTGCGGACCCAGCTGCTGGCCCGCCAACTCGTCGGTATTCACCAGGTGCGCGTCCCGGTCGAGGCCCGGCCGCGCGTTTACCAGGCCTGGACGTCGCCCGACCGTGTGCGGCTGCCCGAATCCACCGAGCGGCTGGACCTGTGGCAGCGGGCTGTGGACATCATCCGGCGCGATCCCCCTGACTACCGGCCTTGCTTCCTGCACCGGGATTTCCACCCCGGCAACGTGCTCTTCACCGGGCAGGGCGCCCGTTTGGAGATCACTGGTGTCGTTGACTGGGTGGAGACGTCCTGGGGCCCGGCGGATCTGGACGTGGCGCACTGTTCCACGGCCCTGGCTCTCCTGCACGGCGCCCAGGAGGGCATGCGCCTGGCTGATCTCTATCTGGCTTCCGGGGGCACGTTGAGTGAGGACCCGGCCGCTCACCTGTACTGGCGCGTCCTGGATGCACTCGCGTTCGCGCCGGATGCCGAGAAGGTCGCGGTGCCCTGGCGGGAACTGGGACGCAAAGACCTGACTTCGGACCTGCTCACCAGCAGGCTGGAGGAATACCTAGAGGAGCTCTTCCGCCGCTTCGGCTGATCGTCTCCACCTGGCGGTGCCTGGGCAGCAGGCTGAGCCACGGCCCGGGAATGGCCGCGCGGAGCGGTGAACAGTGGCCTGGCCGGCTTTGACGGCTCAGCTGCAGGACTTGCCTTTCTTGTCCAACTGCCGGTGTGGGCACCTTTCTTGTCCAACTGCCGGTGCGCGGGCCTTTCTTGTCCAACTGCCCGTGCGGGGGCCTTTCTTGTCCAACTGCCCGTGCGCGGGCCTTTGCGGGCGAGACGGCGGGTCATGAGGGTGAAGAGTGACCAGGTCAAGTGGGCTTCGCTGTGCTGCCGGGAGGCGTTCGTAGTCCCTTGCGTTGCGGCGGGCGCGAATGGTCCAGCCGATCGTGCGCTCGACGCGCCGGCGAGGCTCCCCCGGCGCCCCGCACCGCGGGCGCTCGGTGGTGACCACGTGGGCGATGGCCTGACCACTACCCGTCGGCCGGCCTTCGTCATTCCATGCGCTGCTGCGGTTCGGACTGCTTGGTACCGCTCTCGGCGAGAGCAGTGCGCGCGGCCTGCAGCAGTTCTTCGGAGATCGGGTCGCCCCGGGTGGCTCGGGCGAGGGCGAGGGCGCCGACCATGGTGCAGAGCTGGGCCATGCCGTCGTCATCGCCGGTGGCCAGCCGAGCGGCGCGGTTGCGTATCCCGTTGATGTAGACGTGGCGGGCGCGGGCGGCCTGGTCGGGCTCGCGACCCAGGTCAGCGGCGAATCCGGAGACGGGGCAGCCCTCCGCGGCGTGATCGCGGTGCCAGACCGAGAGGTACTGCTCGATCAGCGTCCGCCGGGCGGCCTCGTGCTCCCCGGCTCGCTCCTCGAACGTCGCCGCCGCATGTGCCGCCTGCTCGGCGAAGGCGTGGGCGATGGCCTCGTCGACCAGGTCGTCCTTGGATGCGAACTGCTTGTGGAACCCGCCATGGGTGAGCCCGGCGGCCTTCATCAGGTCGGCGACGCTGACCGCGGTGCCTTTCTCGCGGAACATCCGGGAGGCGGTGGCTACGACGCGCTGCCGGTTCTCCTGTGCTTGCGCCTGGGACACGCGGCCCATGGAATCACTCTCCTCAATTGGATGTCACTTGCCATCTATCCTAGTCTCCATTTAGATTGCTTGCGACATCTATTTCATGTCGATGAGACCCCCCGCAGGTCAGGCAGGGTCTTGCGCTGCCTCCCACCGTGCGAGGCCGACGGCCTCCGCCCGGCAATCGCAGAACCACCGACAGCACTGGAGACCCCCTGTGGCATCGCCACCCACCCCCTCCGAGTCCTCGACGCCCACGGTGTCCACGCCGCCCGTGCCTCCTGCCCAGCGACGACGTGTTTCCGAGGCGGTCCACCGCCGTCGCTGGGCCATCCTGGCCGTGCTCGCGTTCAGCCTGCTGGTGGTGATGCTGGACAACTCGATACTCAACGTGGCGATGAAGACCATCGCCCAGCCGGCCCCCGCCGGACTCGGCTCCACCCAGAGCCAGCTGGAGTGGGCGGTCAACTCCTACACACTGGTCTTCGCCGGACTGCTCTTCACCGCGGGCCTGCTCGGTGACCGGCTCGGCCGCAAGAAGGTGCTGCTCTTCGGCATGCTGGTGTTCGGCGCGGGATCCGCGCTGTCCGCGCTGTCGGACTCCTCCGGGCAGCTCATCACCTTCCGCGCCGTGATGGGCCTCGGCGGCGCCTTCATCCTGCCCGCCACCCTCGCGATCATCATGAACGTCTTCGAGCGCGAGGAGCAGCCCAAGGCGATCGGCATCTGGACAGGTGTGGTCGGTTTCGCCATCGCTGCCGGCCCCATCGCAGGCGGCGTCCTGCTGGAGCACTTCTGGTGGGGCTCGGTCTTCCTGGTCAACGTACCGATCGTGGTCGCCGCGATCGCCGCGATGGCGGCGATCGTCCCCGACTCCAAGGACCCCCGGCCCAGCAGACTCGACGCGGTCGGCGTGCTGCTGTCGATCGTCGGTCTGGCCGTACTGGTCTACGGCATCATCAAGGGCGGCCAGCTGGGCGACTTCACCCGGCCCGAGGCATGGGCGACCATCCTCGGCGGTCTGGCGGTCCTCGCCGGCTTCGTGGTGTACGAGGCCCACAGCGACCATCCGGCCCTTGACGTCACGTACTTCCGCAACCGGCGGTTCTCCGCGTCCGTTGCCGCCATCGGCCTGGTCTTCTTCGCCCTCATGGGCGTCACATTCTTCAGCGTCTTCTACAACCAGAGCGTGCGCGGCTACAGCGTCCTGCAGTCCGGTCTGCTCGTCCTGCCGCTGGCCCTCTCCCAGATGTTCTTCGCCCCGAGGGCCCGGCTGGTCGTCGACCGCTTCGGCGCCCGAGCCGTATGCGCCGGCGGCCTCGCCCTGACCGCCGTGGCCTTCACCGGCTTCCTGCTGCTCGACCAGGCCACCCCCATCTGGGTGCTGGAGGTGCTGTTCTTCCTGATGGGTACGGGGATGGCCCATGTGATGCCGCCCGCCACCGTCATGATCATGTCGTCGCTGCCGCGGGAGAAGGCCGGCTCCGGATCCGCGGTCAACAACACCTTCCGGCAGGTCGGTGGGGCCATCGGGGTCGCCGTGCTGGGGTCGCTGCTGTCCACCACCTACCGCAACGGCATCGACGGCCACCTGGGCGCGCTGCCCGCCGCCGACCGCCACGCCGCAGGTGAATCCGTTCAGGCAACCCTGGCCGTCGCCGAGAAGCTGGGACCGGCCGGCAGTGCGCTGGTGCGGCCCGCGCACGACGCCTTCATCCATGCCATGCACATCACCGCGGCAGGGTCGGCAGCCGTCGCCCTGGTCGGCGCGGTCGTCGTGCTGGTCTTCCTGCCGGGCAGGGAGGTCACCGCGGCCACCGGCGGTGACCAGTGAGCCTGCGTTCGGCACGGCAACCGTCCACCGGCGGTGGCCAGGCAAAGACGCCCTCCTCATGGACGTCTTGAGGACCACGGACGGGCCGACGCCGGAGCCGGCGGGCCCGCCAGATGCTGCGGCCGGGCTCCTCGCAGGCGGAGGGGCTGACCCAGCGGACAGCCGAGACGGCACTCGAAGGAGTACGCCCGCCCGAGTGAGGCCAGTACGGACTTCAGCGGATTCTTGCGAGGAGCCCCGGGCGTTCACGCCCGGGAGGAATCGCATCCACGGGGTGCGACGCGGAGCGTCGCCGTGACGTGCCGCAGGCCATCACGGCCGCGCAGCGGCCCGGGGCGTTCCGGCGGAGCCGGGCCACGGCGGTGTGCGCGGTCAGGGCCGGAGCAGGTGTCGCTCGTTCGGATGAGGTGGGGCGAACGTGTGGTGGGTCTTCGTCCGGGTGTATAGGTTCGCTGATCGTGAAGCTGGTGGTGCGGGTGAAGCTGCTGCCGACGCCCGTACAGGCGGCGGCACTTGAGGCGACCCTGCACGCCTGCAACGAGGCCGCCACCTGGGCCGCGTCCGTCGCCTTCGAGAACGAGGCGCGACGTCCGCTTGAGCTCCGCAAGCACACCTATGCCGAGATCCGCTTCCGGTGGGGGCTTGGCGCGCAGGCCGCCCAGCACGCCATCAAGAAGACCTGCGATGCCTACACCACCTTGAAGGCGAACCTGCGTAACGGCCGCTACGGGCGGCCCGGTTCCAGGCGTCACACTCGCGCCTTGGGCAAGCCGGTGGTCTTCCGGCCTCAGGCGGCGCAGCCTTACGACGACCGGATGCTGTCCTGGCAGCACCAGGCACGCACGGTGTCCATCTGGACCACAGCCGGCCGGCTCAAGGGCGTGGCGTTCACCGGGCAGGCCGAGCAGCTGGAGATCCTGGCTGCGCACCGCCAGGGTGAATCCGACCTGGCGTTCCAGGGCGGGAAGTGGTTCCTGATCGCGACCTGCGAGATCCCCGAAGCCGCCCCGAACACCCACCCGGCCGGGTTCCTCGGCGTCGACCTGGGGATCGTGAACATCGCCGCCACTTCCGACGGCGAGCGCCACTGCGGGCGTCGGATCAACCGCATGCGCGAAAGCGACCGCAAGCTGCGCTCCAAGCTGCAGAAGAAGAACACCAAGTCCGCCAAGCGGCGGGCGAAGAAGCACGCGGGCAAGGAAGCCCGACGCGCCAAGGACATCAACCACAAGATTTCGAAGCGGATCGTGGCGGAGGCTGAACGCACCGGTCGCGGGATCGCCCTGGAGACACTCACGGGCATCCGCGAGCGGGCACGGCTGAGAAAGCCCCAACGCACCACGCTCCACTCCTGGCCCTTCGCGCAACTCGGCTCGTTCATCGCCTACAAGGCGAAGCGGGCCGGGGTGCCGGTCGTGTACGTCGATCCGGCGTACACCAGCCAGGAATGCTCCCAGTGCCATCACACCGAACGCGCAAACAGGCCCTCCCAGGCCGTCTTCGCGTGCCAGGTCTGCGGCTTCGTTGAGCACGCGGACCACAACGCGTCCCACAACATCCGCCAACGCGGCTGGATGGTGTGGGTCTGCGGGGCTCAGTCAACGGCCCCTGAACTCACCCTCATCGCGTGAGTCCTGGACGCAGCCGAACCCATCACAGCCAGTGATGACTCGAGCAGCAAGCCCGATCGTTTCACGACCGGGTAGTTGACCGTTGCCGACCTCCTCCGCCCGGCAATCGCAGAACCATTGACAGCACTGGAGACCCCTGAGAAATCGCCACCCGGATCAGCCGTGACATCACCGGGGCCAACGCATTACTGCCAGAGCCTCTGACGCTCTGATCACACCTCAACTCAGATATTCCATTACTCCGAAGGAGATCGACTGATGACTGCCGACAACCTTGTTCTCATCCCCGGTGCCGGCGGCGTGGGCCGCACGGTCTTCGAGCACTTGCGTGCTCAGGATGTGCCGGTGCGTTTCATGGTCCGTCGTGACGACGAGCGTGCGGCTGAGCTTCGGGCGCTCGGCGCGGAGGTCGTCATCGGTGACCTGACCCGGCCCGAGACGGTGGCTGCCGCACTGCAGGGTGTGGCGCGGATGCACTTCGGGATAAGTGTGTCGCCGGACCAACTGCTGGCGGCGACCGTGGTGGCCTCCGTGGCGCGGGAGTACGGGGAGCTGGAGGCCCTGGTCGACCTGTCGCAGATGACGGTGTCCCAGATGACCGCCACCAGCGCCGAGGAGTCGCACCAGCAGCGGCTGCACTGGCTGACGGAGCAGATGTTCGACTGGTCCGGCCTGCCCGTGGTGCACGTCCGACCGACGGCGTTCCTCGACAACCCGCTGTTCACCACGATCGCGGCGCGGTCGATCCAGGCGAGCGGCACCATCGCGTTGCCGTTCGGCACCGGACGTACCTCGCCGGTCGCCGTAGACGACGTCGCCCGGACCATCGCCACCGTGCTCCGCGACCCGGCTCCGCACATCGGGCAGGTCTACGAACTGACCGGGCCGCGCTCGGTCGACATGACGGAGCTGGCGGCGGAGTTCTCGCGGGCGCTGAATCGTCCGGTGTCTTATGTCGACCTGCCGCCGGACCGGTGGGAGGCCCAGCTCCCGAAGCTGGGGATGTCGCCGCACCTCGCACAGCACGTCGCCACCATGGCCCGGCTCCACCGGGACAACCGTTACGACCGCACGGCCGACGGCGTCGAGCGCGTGACGGGCACCCCCGCCATGTCGATCGAGGCGTTCGTGGCCGCCCGCAGGGACTTCTACCTGGGCTGAGCCGCCCCGGCCAGGGCCGTCCCCCGGGGCAACTGCCGAGGGCTCTGAGCCTCTCCTGGCCTGGGGCCAGGGGCAGGGGCCGAGACGGGACTTCTGCTGGTCGGCCGACAGAGGTCCTTCTCCCCCCGCCCGAAGAGCGGGCCGGCCCACGGAGGGTGAAACCCCGCGAGCGAGCCAACCCGCAGGAGCAGCACTGCAATAGGTGTTGTGGTCAGGCTTCCTGAACTGCGGTCGTCGGCCGGGGTTGTGAGGCTGCCGGGTAGAGAGGCGCGCGGGTGAGGCGTCGGGTCATGAGGGTGATGGCGGCGCGGGTGAGCATCGCCTCGGCATGCTGGGGCAGGGGCTCGTCATCGCGGGTGCCCCGCGTACTGGTGGTGCCCCCCGCCCCCGTTGGCGGGTTCAGTCGAGGCTGTTGGTGAGGATCCGTTCGGCGATGCCGTTGCGCAGGGCGGTGGCGGGTGAGCTGCCGGGCTTGCGTTCGGCCTGATCGCGGAAGCAGGCGAGGAACTCCTCCGCGATGCCGGCGCGCGGGTGGCGGGCCAGGACCTGGGCTTTGAAAGCGGCGGAGAAGTCGTCCATGTGACGTCCGGAGATGTCGAGGCTCGTGGAGCGTTCCAGGAGATGGCCCTCGGGGTCCTTCGTCACGTCGACCTCGTCGAGCATGTGGCTGATGACGACCTCCGCGAGGCGCTCGCGTCGGGACTCGGACCAGCCCGCGCCGGCGGCGAAGACGCGGGCCACGTGGGCGCTGGCGTCGTCGAAGGGGACCGTGTGGCTGTCGAACTCCGGGACCAGGGCGATGTCGTGGAACATGGCCCCGACGTAGAGGAGTTCGGGGTCGAAGGCGATGTCCTGCTCGGCCCCGTGGACGGCCGCCCAGATGTATGACCGGACGCAGTGGTTCAGGAGGGCGGGCGAGCAGTAGGCGCGGGCCACGTCGGTGGCGGCCGTGCAGACGGGGGTGTCGGGGAGCAGCAGGTCGTCCAGTGTCATGGCGGGCAGTATTGCCGAACGGTGGCGTGGGGGTGTCGTGGCTCGAGCCGGGTTCCACCGGATTCCCAGAATGGCCTTGCAGGGTGTGGGAGTTGGGGCGTCGGGCTCCGGTCAGGCAGTCGGGGACGGCCCGCGCGGGCGGCTCACGAGTGGAATTCAAGCCGTGCGTGAAACGCTCCGGGTGCCCCGTCGCGGGCTCAGCGGCACGGCCGCCCGTGGACCCCCGGTCCAGCAGGTGGGACGGCCCGCAGTCCGTGCACCCGGATCCGTCTCAGGAGGACCTCTTGACCACGCTCACGTTCGCCGAGGCGTCCGCGCACTCGGGCGGGGATCTGCGGTACCTCCCGGCCGGGCACGGGGAGGTGCTGGATCTGAGTACGTGTGTGACCCGCTCCGGCCCCTCGCCGCTCGCGCTGGCGGCCGCCGCCGCCTTCGACCCGTCCTCCCTGACGGTCCATCCGTACGGTGCCGACGACCGCTTCCGTACGACGTATGCCGCGTATCTGGGCGTGGACGCACGGCAGTTGGCGGTGACGCGGGGAATCAGTGAGCCCCTGTCGGTTCTTGCGTCGCTCCTTCCGGCCGGGCGGTCGGCGGCCCTGACTCCCGACTACACGGGCACCATTCGGCGGTGGGCCCGTCATCTGCCGCCGGCCCCGGACGAGCGCGACTGCGTGGACTCGCGGGTGCGGCGTCTGGACGCGGCGATGCGCCACTACGCCTACGTGGTGTTCTCGAACCCCAACAATCCGCTGGGCCTGACCGTGCCGCGCGACGTTCTCGCGGAGCTGCTGTCCCGGCATCCGCGCTGCACGCTGGTGGTCGACGAGGCGTATGTCGACTACATGGGCGACCGGCGGCAGTCGGCGATGACACTGCCCCACCGCAATCTCGCCGTGCTCGCCTCGCCCGGCAAGCCGTTGGGGATCGCCGGTACGCGTACGGGAGTGCTGTGGACGCACGATGACGTGCTGCGCGAGCGCGTGGCGCGACGGCTGCCCGAGTGGCCTTTGTCGGCGTACGACGCGCACGTGGCGTGTGCGGCGTTGCAGGACACCGCCTGGATCGCCTCGGCGTTGGAGGGGGCGCGGGAGGACGCCCGTCGTCTGGAGGCCGTTCTGGTCCGCTGCTTCGGGGACGCGGTGGTCACCGGCGTTCCGGTGCACTACCGGTTCGTCTACGACGAGCGCCCCGAGCGGCTTCACGCGCACCTGCTGGCCGACGGGATCGCGACACGGCTGCTCGTCGACGACGAGCCGGGGCGGGTGCGGGGGCTGCGGGTGCTGGCGCCGGGCAGCGGGGAGCTGGCCCGTCTGGAGGCTTCACTGAATGCGTTCGTGCGGTGACTGGCGCGAGGTTCAACAGGCTTGCGCAGCAGGGCCGTTGGGGGGATTCGCCGGGCCCGTCGGGCGATCGGCGCGCCGGGTGGGGCGCGGCCGCTGCACTCCCGGCACAGGGCCCCTTGAGAGCCGCCTGAGGACTCCGGTGTGGGGGGCGGGGCGCGGCTAGGGTCCCGGGTCAGTCAGGTGCACGTCCCTCGACTTCTTCTCGTGTTCGGCGTCCTCGTTCCCGGCGGGCGCCCTTCTCCTCGGTGCACAGCCCCTGGAAGCGGTCCTCATGGAATTCAGCTCGCGATCGTCGACCTCGCCCACGACCGGTGCCCCGCTGCTCTCGGTGCGCAGCGCCGGGGAGATCGTCCCCGTGCTCTGTCCGGACGGCTTCGAAGTGGGCGGCGGGCCGCGGGTCGTGGAGGTCGTCGCCGACCGGTGGGCGGGCAAGTCGACCGTGCTGGACGGGCTGTCCGCGGCCCTGGCGGGCCGGGGCTGGACGGTCGCGGCCGGTGCGGCGTCGCCGGCCCGGTCCCGGGCACCGTTCGGGGTGTTCGTGGAGGCTCTCGAGGAGCTGGTGGAGCACCTGGATCCCGATCGGCTCGGCGGGCGCGGCCGGGATCACGCGGCACAGCTCGCCGCGCTGTTCCCGGCGCTCTCCCCGGACGCGCCGCGGGCCACGTCCGTGGACACGTACCGGATCTGCCGTGCCATGCGTGCCCTGCTGGAGATGCTCGTCGCCGACGGACCGCTGTTGCTGGCCCTGGACGACGTGCACTGGATGGACGCCGATTCGCTGGAACTGCTCGGGCAGCTGCTGGAGCAGCCGGTCGCGGGGCCGGTCGTGATCGCGGTCGCCCATCGGGGGCGTCCGGGCGATCGTGTGCTGAACGGGCTCCTTGCGCGGTGCGCCTCCCGGGGCGGGTGTCTGCGGGTGCGGCCCGCGCCGCTTACGGAGCAGGAGGCCATCGCGCTGCTGCCGGACGATCTGAGCCGGGTGCACTGCGAGACGCTGCTGGTGGAGTCCGGCGGCAGCCCGGGGCTGCTGCGGGCCTTCGCCACGCTGCGTCAGGTGCCGGGGCTCACGGGTGCGTGGACTCCGCCGTTGCCGGCGGATCTGCTCGCCGATGTGCTGCGTGACTTCCGTGCGCTGAGCGCCGAGGGCTGGCAGGTGGTGCGGGCCGCCGCGGTGCTGCACGAGCCGTACGCGGCCGACGATCTCAAGGAGATCGCGCACGTCGACGACGCGGCGCTGTGGCGTGCTCTCGACGAGCTGATCCATGAGGAACTGCTGCGGCCGGACGAGCTGCCCTGGCAGCTGCGGTTCGCCAATCCGCTGCTGCGGGTCGCCGCCTACCAGTCGGCGGGCCGGGGCTGGCTGCTCGGCGCGCACGCGCAGGCCGCGCGGATCCTCGCGCGGCCCGGCTACCCGTCGGCGCACATGGCCAGGCATCTGGAGCGCGGCGCGGCGCTGCGGGACGAGAGCGGTGCGCGGGTGCTGTGGGACGCGGCGGCACGGCTGCTGTGGCAGGACCCGGCCCAGTCCGTCTCCTGGATCAGGGCGGCGCTGGCGTCGCGGGCGGGCGGTGACCTGGAGCCGCGCGATCGGCTGCTGTTCGGCAAGGCGCTGGCTCTGGCGGGCCGGCTCACCGAGTCGCTCGCCACGCTGGGGCCGTTCGGGCAGGGCGGGGTCGAGGCAGGGCTGCGGGTGGAGCGGGTGCGGTGGCGGGCGCATGCGCACCGGCTCCTCGGGCACACCGACCGCGCGCAGGACGAACTGGAGTCCCTGCTGGCCGAGTTGGAGCCGGGGGAAGAGGGGCTGCGGGACGTGGTGCGGCACGCGTTGATCGAGCTGGCGCTGCACGCCCGCCGCCCGGTGCCGCCGCGGCCCGGTGGGGGCGAGCCGGGGATGCCCCAGGGGGCGACGGGGGCGCTGCGGGGCAGGCTGCTGGCGCAGCTGGCCGTCGCGGCCTGCCGGGGCGGGGAGCAGGAGCGGGCCGATCAACGGGCACTGACGGCACGCCAGTTGCTGGATACGGCACCGGACGGTGAGGTCGCCGAGCAGCTCGAGGGCCTGTACTGGCTGGCGACCGCCGAGGCGGCGCTGGGGAGGCCCTCAGCCGCGTGCGGCCACTACGAGCGCGGACTGCGGATCGCCGAGACCCGCCGGCTCATCGACCACGTCCCGCTGTTCGCGATGGCGCTCAGCGCGCTCCAGCTGCACACCGGTGACGGGGCGGGAGCCGCCCGGCACGCCGCGTGTGCCGAGACCGTCGCCGCGGCGACGGAGAGCGAGCACCTGCGGGAGCGGGCGCTGCGGCTGCGCAGGGAGACGGCTTCGGGGGCGGGCGTCGCCGTACTGCCCGGCCAGCGGCAGCCGGCGGACGCGGCGGCGGTGGCCCTGGAGGGACTGAGCCGGCGCGAGAGTGAGGTGGCGCTCCTGGTGAGCGGGGGCCGTACCAACCAGCAGATAGCCCGCGTTCTGGAGCTGAGCCACAAGACCGTGGAGACGTATCTGGGCCGGATATTCCAGAAGCTGCAGGTTCAGTCGCGGGCCGAGGTGGCCGCCATGGTGGGGCGTTCTGACCGGCTCGGCGTGGCCGCGGGCTCCTGAGCGGGGCCGTTCGGCGCGGGCGGTTGCTCGTGGACGGCCGGCGGACGGCGGGTCGGGAGATCTCCTGACACCACAGGAAGGGCCGGATGGTCCAGGTTGGGACGGTCCGGACACGGGAGGGGCGGTCGTGGACGTGGCCTCTCCATCACCACGGATCCATCACCACGGACACATCACCACGGTTCCATCACCACGGAGGAAGCAGATGAGCGATCGGGACAGTGCCGACATCGCGTACGCGGTGGTCGTCAACGACGAGCAGCAGTACTCGATCTGGCGCGCCGACGCCGAGTTGCCGCCCGGATGGAGTGCCGAAGGCACCACAGGCACGCGCGAGGTGTGCCTGGCCCGGATCGACGAGGTGTGGACGGACATGCGGCCGCTGAGCCTGCGGCGCGCGATGGCGCAGGCGGGCCGCAGCTGAGGCCGTCGGCGCCTCATCGACATCTGGAGGACTCAATGCAGACCCAGCTCTCCCAGGGCGCTCAACTCTCCGCCGAGCAGCGGAAGTTGCTCGATCAGCTGCTGGACGCGGACGGTATCGACCGGGTCGCCGGCAAGGTGACGCGGCGCACCGGTGACCTGTCCCGCGCGCCGCTGTCGTTCGGGCAGGAGCGGCTGTACTTCGTGGACAAGCTGCGTCCGGGTTCACCGATGTACGTCGGTTCCGGGGCGCTCAGGCTGCGCGGTGCGCTCGACGTGGAGGTGCTGCGCCGCTCGATCGCGCTGCTCGTGGACCGGCACGAGGTGCTGCGCACCGGTGTGGTGGAGGACGGCGACGGTGTCGAGCAGCGCATCCGGCCGGCCGGGACGGTCCAGGTAGAGCTGCCGGTCCGGGGTGCCGCGTCCGGCGAGGTGGCCGACCGGGTGCGCGAGGCGGCCGCGGAGGGCTTCGACCTGTCCGCGCCCCCACTGCTGCGGGCCGTGCTCCTGGAGATCACCGACGCGGCGGAGCCGGAGTGGGTGCTCGTCCTGTCCGTGCATCACATCGCCGTCGACGGCTGGTCGCTCGGCCTGCTGATGGGCGAGATGAGCGAGCTGTACTCGGCATTGGTACAGGGCGCCGAGCCTTCTCTTGCCGAACTTCCCCTGCAGTACGCCGATTTCGCCTCCTGGCAGCGCGGCTGGCTGGAGCAGGGCATCATCGCCGATCAACTCGCCTACTGGAGTGACCAGTTGAGCGGAGTAGAGGCGACCGAGGTGCCCAGCGACCGGCCGCGGCCCGCGGAGCGCAGCTACGTGGGTGACACCGTGCCGCTCGCGTTGGACGGGCCGCTGACGCAGTCATTGCGAGCGCTGACCGACAGTGGCCAGTCGACCCTGTTCATGGCGCTGACCGCGGTGTGGGCGAGTGTGCTCGGCCGCTTCGCGGACCGGCGCGACGTGGTGGTGGGCACTCCGGTGGCCGGGCGCACGCGCGCCGAGCTGGAGAGCGTCGTCGGGTTCTTCGTGAACACGCTGCCGCTGCGGGTCCGCATCGAGGACGGCGACACCTTCCGTACGCTGCTGCTCCGCACCCGTGAGGTGTGCACCCAGGCGTACGCCCATCAGGACGTGCCGTTCGAGCGGATCGTGGCGGAGCTGCAGTCGGGGCGCGACGCCTCCGGGCAGACGGCGATCGCCCGGCACTGGCTGGCGCTGCACAACACGCCCGCCCCCGATCTGACGATGCCGGGCCTCATGAGCGAAGCGCTGCCCGCGCTCATCGGCACGGTGCGCTGCGACCTGTCGGTGCAACTGGCGCCGGACGGGCAGGGCGGGCTGAGCGGCCGCCTCGAGTACTCCACGGAACTGTTCGACCGGGCCACGGCGAAAAACCTGGCATCGGCTTTCGAGACGCTCATCGCCTCGGTGGCGGCCGCACCGGACAGCCCGCTGGACGAGCTGGACATGCTGGCCCCGCAGGCGCGCGAACACATCGTGCGCGACCTGTCGGGCGCTGCCCGAGGTGCCCTCACCGGCCCCTGGGTGCCGGAGCGGTTCGCCGCGCAGGTCGACGCCCACCCCGACGCGGTGGCGGTGGTCGAGGCCGACGACGGGCAGCTGACGTACGGCCAACTCGACGTGCTCGCCAACCGGGTCGCGCACCTGCTGACGGCGCGCGGTGTCGGCGCCGAGGACCGGGTGGGTGTGCTGCTCCCGGGGGGCGGCGCGCTCGCGGCCGCCGTGCTCGGCGTGCTGAAGGCGGCGGCGGTGGTGCTGCCGCTCGACCCCGGCTATCCGCCCGCCCGTCTCGCCCAGCTGGTCGAGGACGGAGCGCCCCGACTGGTGCTTTCCGGTGCCGGGTCGACGGATCTGCTGCCCGGCCTGGACGTCGTGGACGTCACGGGCGAAGAGGTCGCGGGCCACCCCGGGCACCGCCCGCCGGCCGTCGCGACGGCCCCGGACGCCGGTGCGCATCTGCTGTTCACGTCCGGCACGTCGGGCCGCCCCAAGGGCGTGCTCACCACCCGTGCCGGCCTGGTCAATCGCCTCATGGGCATGGAGCGGCAGTTCTCCGTGGGTGCGGGTGACCGGGTGCTGTGCAAGGCGCCGCTGGGCTTCGACGTCGCGGTGTGGGAGCTGCTGCTGCCGCTCGTCACCGGCGCCACCGTGGTGTCGAGCCGAGTGGGCGGCCACCGCGACCTGGAGTATCTGCGCGAGCTGATCGACCGCCACGGGGTGAGTGTCTGCCACTTCGTGCCGTCCTTGCTCGAGGAGTTCGCGAACGCCCCGGCCGGTGCGCATCCCTCGCTGCGCCTGCTGCTCAGCGGCGGCGAGGAACTGCCGGCCCCGCTCGCGGAAAGGATCCTCGACCGGTTCGGGCACGCCGAGTTCGTCAACCAGTACGGACCGACCGAGACCGTCATCGACGTCACCTCCGGGCGGGTCTCGGGGCCCGTCCCGCACCGGGTGCCGATCGGCCGGCCGGTGCCCGGTGCCGAGGTGTATGTCCTCGACGCGTCGATGCGGCCCCAACCCGTGGGCGTCGCAGGCGAGTTGTACGTCGGCGGGGTGCAGGTGGCCCGCGGCTACGTGGGCCGTGCCGCGCTGACCGCCGAGCGGTTCGGGCCGCATCCGTTCGCGCACGGGCAGCGCCTGTACGCAACCGGGGACCGGGCGCGCCTCCTTGCGGGCGGCTCGGTGGAGTTCCTCGGCCGGACCGACGACCAGGTCAAGATCCGGGGCAACCGGGTCGAGCCAGCGGAGGTCGCGGCGGTGCTGCGCGCCCACCCGCAGGTGTCGGGCAGCCACGTCACCGTGCAGCGCACCGGCGCGGCACCGTGTCTGACCGGGTACGTGACGTCGGACGCCGCGAACGCGGAGGAACTGACGGAGGAGCTGCGTGAGTTCCTGCGCGAGCGGGTGCCCGAGGTGATGGTCCCGGCGCAGCTCTTCGTGCTGAGGCAGTGGCCGACCGGTGCGCACGGCAAGATCGACGTGGCGGCGCTTCCGCAGCCCTCGGGCGAACGTCCGGGCGCGCAGGGAGAGTTCGCGGCGCCGGTCACTGATGTGCAGGTCCGCCTCGCCGCGCTGTGCACGGAGCTGCTCGAGGTGGAGCGGATCGGTCTGACGGACTCGTTCTTCGACCTGGGCGGGCACTCACTGCTCGCGATCCGGGCGATCTCCCGCATCCGCAAGGAGTTCGGGGTGGGGCTGCAGATCGGCCAGTTCTTCAAGGCGCCGACGCTCGCGGGCCTCGCCGAGGCGATCGAGGCGAAGCTTGCGGCCGCGGACGGGAAGCCGGCCGGACCGGCCCCGATCCCCAGGATCGACCGCGGCGCGCAGCGCCGCTGACCGGCCGCCACCCATCGTGAGGGAGACTGAGCATGACCATTGAGGTGCACGACGCCGTGGCCGTGAGCCCGGTGTGGGAGGGCCGTTCGCTGCCCGCGCTGGTGCGCTGCGAGAGCCCCGGGGGGGCGCTACCTGCCTGGGTGAGCGCCCATCGGGACGAGGTCGACGCACTGGCACGCAAGGCCGGGGCGGTGCTGCTGCGCGGCTTCGACGTGCGCGGCGCGCAGGACTTCCGGGCCGTGATGGACGCCCTGTCGCCGCAGGTGCTCGCCTACGGCGAGCGGTCGTCGCCGCGCAGCCAGGTGTCCGACGGCGTCTACACGTCCACCGAGTACCCGGCGGACCAGCCGATCCTGCTCCACAACGAGCAGTCGTACACGGCCAAGTGGCCGACACGCATCGTCTTCTTCTGTGAGCGGGCGGCTACCGAGGGCGGCCGCACACCGCTCGCGGACTCCCGCCGGATCCTGGCGCGCCTGCGCCCGGAGACGGTGGACAGGTTCGAGCGCCTGGGAGTGCGATACGTCCGCAACTACCTGCCGGGCATCAGCCTGCGGTGGCAGGAGGCGTTCCAGACGGACCGGGTGGAGGACGTCGCCGCCTACTGTGCGCGTGCCGACATCACGCCCGAGTGGGTGGACGAGGACCATCTGCGGACCGTGCAGGTCAGGCCCGCGGTGCGCAGGCATCCGGTCACCGGGGAGCGCAGCTGGTTCAACCACGCGCTGTTCTTCCACGTGACGTCGCTCGACCCGGAGGTCAGCGCCGGTCTCCTGGAGGCCCTCGACGAGGAGGACCTGCCCTACAACACGTACTACGGGGACGGATCCCCGATCGAGAGCGAGACGCTCGCGGAGCTGCGGGAGGCCTACGCGGCCGAGACCACGGGCTTCGACTGGCAGCCCGGCGACGTGCTCGTCGTGGAGAACATGCTGGTCGCACACGCCCGCGAGCCCTTCGTCGGCCCCCGGCGCATCCTGACCGCCATGGCCGACGCCATCGACGCCGGCGAGGTGCCCGCATGACGCTCACCGACCTGACCCCCGCGCTGGAGGACGGCACGGTCACGGTCCGGCCGCTGCACGAGGAGCCGTTCCTGCTGGAGATCGAGGCGCGTGAGCCGGGCCTCGACCTGCCGCGGTGGGTGGCCGGCCGCAAGGAGGAGCTGCGGGCGGGCCTCGACCGCTGCGGCGCGCTGCTGCTGCGCGGCTTCGACGTACCGGACCCGCAGGAGTTCGGGCGGGCCGCCCGCGCGTTCTCGCCGGACCTGCTCGGATATCTGGAGCGTGCCGCGACCCGCACCGAGGTCGCCGACAAGGTGTTCACCTCGACGGAGCTGGGCGAGGACCAGTGGATTCCGTTCCACCACGAGATGTCGTACTCCCACAACTGGCCGGGCCTGCTGTACTTCTTCGGCGATCTGCCGTCGCCGGAGGGCGGCGCCACACCGGTGGCCAGCGAGCGCCGGGTGTTCCCCCTGATCCCGGCCGAGGTCCGGGAGCGCTTCACACGGCACGGAGTGCGGTACGTGCGCAACTACGGCCCGGACCTCAACGAGTCCTGGCAGGTGGCGTTCCAGACCACCGACCGGGCCGAGGTGGAGGCGTACTGCCGGCAGTCGGACACCACGTTCGAGTGGACCGGTGACGACGAGCTGCGCACCACCGCGGTGCGCCAGGCGGTGGCGAGGCATCCGCGGACCGGCGAGACGGTCTGGTTCAACCACGCCCATCTGTTCCATCTGTCCAACGTGGAGCCGGAGGTCGCCGAGATCCTCGTCGAGGAGTACGGCGAGGAGGGCCTGCCGCGCAACGCGTACTACGGGGACGGCGCGCCGATCGAGAACGAGGTCGCCGAGCTGATCCGATCCCTGTACCGGGAGGCCGCCGTGTCGTTCACATGGCGGCGCGGCGACGTGCTCGTGGTGGACAACCACCTCGCCACGCACGCCCGGGAGCCGTTCCGCGGGGACCGCCGCATCCTCGTCGCCATGTCCGACCTGCACACCGAGCTGCCGGCCGGCCGATGACGGCTGCCGCGGGCCGTCACCGCACCATTCGCACCACCGGAGGAACCATGCTGCTGCGCCCCACCACCGACGCCGACCTCGCCCGCGTCACCGACTTCATTGTCGAGGAGCCGATCAGCTGGATTCCGGCCGACCGCTACCGGGCCGAACTCGCCGAGGGGATGTACCGGCCGCAGTGGTCGTGGATCGCCGAGGCGGACGGCGACATCGTGGCGCGGGCGCTGTGGTGGGGCCAGGCCGCGAGCGAGCACCCGGTGGCCCTGGACTGTCTGCACGTGGCGCCCTCGGTGGCCGACAGGGCGGGCCTCGCGGCCGATCTGCTGCGGGCCGGGCACAAGGCGTTCGGCCAGGCGGGCGCCGCGCAGCCGCCGCTGTACAACCTGACGCTGTCCAACGGCTGGCGTGACGACCCCGCGGTGTCGGCCGCGCTGGCCTGGCGGCGCGAAGCGGCCCTCGCGGCCGGTCTCACCCACGAGGTGGAACGGCTGCGCCTGGAGTGGACGCCCGGGACCGGGGTGCCGGCCGAGTCGGGGCGGCTCACCTTCGAGGAGGCGCCCGACGAGGAGTTCCTCGACGCCTTCCGCCGGGTCGCCGAGGGCAGCCTGGACGCCGAGACCCGTCAGCACCTCGCGGCGCACGGGCCCTCGGCCACGGCCCGCAAGGAACTGGACTTCTACCTCGGGTGCCCCGGCGAGCGCGCCTGGTGGCGCCTCGCGCGCACGCCCGACGGAGCCGTCGCCGGGTTCGCGATCCCCTCGGCCACCCCGTACAACCCGAACGTCGGCTATCTGGGCGTGGTTCCCGAACTGCGCGGCCGGGGCTACGTCGACGTGCTGCTCGCCGAGATCACCCGCAGCCACGCGGAGCGCGGCGCCGAACTGATCACCGCCACCACGGACACGGGCAACGCGCCCATGGCGGCGGCCTTCGAACGCGCCGGTTACCGCAACACCCAGATCCGGATGCTCTTCTCGGCCCCGGCCGGCTGATCCGCCGAGTCCTCCTGGAGTACGTCATGACGCAGACCGCCCCCTTGTCCCCGAGAGACCGCCCGGCGGCGACTCCCGAGCCCGCGAGCCGCCCCTACGCGCGCGGCTACCAGTCCCCCGCCGCGCTGCGCCCCGTCCTGCGCGCGGCCCATCACACGCGCCTCGCCACCACGGCGGCGGTCGCCGTCGCGGACCAACTCGTGCTGATCGCCGCGATACTGGCGGCATCCTGGCCGGGCTGGTGGTCGGCGCCCGCACCGGCCGCGGCCGGCGTACTCATGACTCTGACCGCACTGATCCTCACGGGACGCCAGATACGGGCGCTGGAGTGCCTGGTCCACGAGGCCAGCCACTTCAACTGGAGCCGCCACCACCGTCGCGCCAACGACAGGTGCGCAACGGTCCTGGCGGGCCTGCCCACCGGTATCCGCATCGCCCGCTACCGGGCCGAGCACCTGGTGCACCACAGCAGGCTCGGCACCGACGACGACCCCGACCTGCAGCGCTACGCGGAGCTGGACATCACCGGCCTGGACCGCACGAGCCGGGTGGGCTACGCCCGTTCCCTGCTGGTGCGGATCGCCGCCCACCAACGCGGCTGGTACCGGTCCACGTCCACGGACCTGCCGGCGCTGCTGCTGCCGGTGGGCTGGGCACTGCTGGTCGTGTCGCTCCCCGCGGCTCTCCTGTGGGGCGCCGCCGCGGCCGCGGTGGCCGCCGGGGTGTGGCTGACCGGGTTCGCGCTCGTCCTGCCCGTGCTGCGGTTCATCGGGGAGTCCAGCGAGCACAGCTACCACGACGCGGACACCGTCTTCGACTCCACCATCACCAACATCGGCCCGCTCCAGCGCCGGCTCATCCATCCGCACAGCGACGGCTACCACACCGTCCACCACCTGTGGCCCGGCGCCCCGCATCACCAACTGCGGCTCCTGCACGACGAATTGATGACCGCCGACCCGCAGGGATTCGCCGGCCGGCTGCGCACCCGCAGCCGCATCGTGGCCGAGCCCACCCCCCGTACCGGCCCCGGCAGCACGCCGTGGACGTGACCCCCTGACACCTGCCTGAACCACCTTCGAGGAATGAGACCCGACATGAGTGAGGTCGCAGTGGAGCAGTTGAAGTTTCTTGCAGCGGACGACGTGCGCACCGTCGCCGAGGAGTTCGGCACGCCGGTGTTCGTGTACGACGAGGCCACCGTGCGCGCCTCGTCGAAGACGATGTCCACCCTCCCCAACGCCTTCGGCCTGACGGTGCGCTACTCCCTCAAGGCGTGCCCCGGCCAGGCGATCATCCGGCTCTTCGACCGGGAGGGGTTCTCCTTCGACGCGAGCTCGGTGTGGGAGGCGCGCCGCGCGGTGCTCGCCGGGGTCGAGCCGGGGCGCATCTCGATGACCGCGCAGGAGGCGGTCTTCGACGAGAACCTGCGCGACCTCATCGACCAGGGACTGCAGTTCGACGCGGGCTCCCTGCACCAGCTCGAGGAGTACGGCCGCGCCTACCCGGGCGGTGCCGTCGCGATCCGCATCAACCCGGGCTTCGGCTCGGGCCTGGTCGGCCGCCTCAACAGCGGTGGCCCGCAGTCGAGTTTCGGCATCTGGCACGAGCAGCTGCCCGAGGTCAAGCAGATCGTCGAGCAGTACGGGCTGCGCCTGGTGCGGCTCCAGTCGCACATCGGCTCCGGCCACCACTGGGACATCCTCGTCGACGCGGTACGCACCATGCTGTCGTTCGCCCGCGACTTCCAGGACGTGCACACCCTGGACCTCGGCGGCGGCTACCGGGTCTCGGCCCTGCAGAGCGACCCGGTCTACGACCACACCGAGTGGGCCCGCGTCGTCGCCGACGAGCTCAAGCAGTTCGCCGAGGAGACCGGCCGCCGGCTGCACACCGAGGTGGAGCCCGGCACCTATCTGACGGCGCTGGCCGGCTCGCTGGTCACCAAGGTCATCGACAAGGCGGACACCGGCGCGGAGGGCAACTCCTTCCTCAAGATCAACAGTGGTCTGACCGAGATCGCGCGCCCTTCCTACTACGGCGTCCAGCACCCGATCGTGTCGGTCCCCGCCACGGGCGGCACCGAGCGCGCGGCCGACGACCGCGAGGAGTTCAACGTGGTCGGCCACTGCTGCATCGCCGGTGACGTGCTCACCGCGAAGCAGGAGGAGCTGGCGCCGGTGCCGCTCGGCCGCACGGAGATCGGCGACTACGTCGTCATCGAGCGGGCGGGCAGCTACTGCTCCTCGATGTCGATGAAGAACTTCAACTCCTACCCCGAGGCCGCCGAGGTGCTGCGCCGCGCCGACGGCAGCTTCGACCTGATCCGGTCCCGCCAGAGCATCGAGCAGGTCATCGTCAACGAGCGGATCCCCGAGGGTCTGTGACGTCTCGCCAGAAAAACACAGACGCTCGGCTGGGTCTCCCGGCCGAGCGTCTTGCGTGGGGGACTTGTCGGCTCCGGCCCTGTCAGCCGCATCGCGGGCGAGCCCGCGCACGTACTCCTTCACCTGGCTCTCGCGAGGATGCGCCGGCATTCACGCCGGGGAGGAATCGCGTCCTGGGTGCGCGACGCGGAGCGTCGCCGCTTCAGATCGGGGCGCGTGGTGCCCCAGGGAGCATTTTGGTGAACGTGCGTTCCCTCGATCGCTGGTGCGGGTGATGGTGGCGGACTCGGGGTGCGGGCGTGCGCTCCTCGCGCATACGCAAGGGGGCTTCCGTGTGTTCGGCGGAGAGAGGTCGGCCTGCAGCGCCACGCGATCTGAGAGGGCGTAAAGTCCGTTTCCGATATTCCGCGTGCTGGTTGTTCGAGGAGTCCTTGGTGGACGGGTCGTCCCAGGCGTGAGCGGTGACGTTGATCGAGGGCTCGTCGGTGGGCGGGCCGAGGTGCTCGTGCAGATCGCGGACGCGGAACACCTTCCCAGGGTGCTCGTTGAACGCGGTCACGATGCGCCGGCAGACGGTGGCGGGTTCTGCGGAGGCCGGTTCGGGGCCGGGCGGGCCTCGGCCTCGGCGAGGGCGGCGGTGAACTGCTCGATCTGCCCGCGCAGATGGTCGGCACGGGCGACGCTCTCATCGTGCTCGGCCTGCAGCAGTCGCAGGAGTTCGGAGACGTTCACGCGGCCGGCTCCATCTCGTCCCGCCAGGCGGGGCTGGGACTGGTGAGGCGGCGGAGCATGTCGGCGGTGGAGGCCCAGTAGACGCGGGAGGTGGCGTTGTCGGGCCGGTGGTCGTAGTCGCGGGCGAGGCGCCGGTGCAACATGAGGGTGCCGTTGACCTGCTCGACCGCCCACCGTTTCCGTTGCGGGACGAAGCCTGTGCCCTCGTCGGCGGGGTTGCGCCGGACCACCTCGACGGTGAGAACGTGGGCACGGGTCACTGCGCGGGGCGCCGGGTTGAGCTGCACGGGTGAGCCCCGGATGCCTCCTGTCGGCCGTCGGACGGAAACGGCTACACCGTCCGAGCGACATCCGCCTCCGTCACGTAACCGCCGCGCGTCGACAGGGGCAACCTCAACACCACTCCCCGAGATACGGCGCCGTGCCTTCGGTGCCGGCAGCACTATGCGGACCCGGGACTTCCGAAGGAGCCACCTCTTCATGTTCAGTCGTAAGCCGTCGGCACTCGTTGCGCAGGCGATGTGTGTCGGAGCCATCGCGACGGTCGTCGCCACCGCCACTCCCGCATCGGCACAGGCGAACGTCCCGTGCAGTGCGAGTGCCCTGTCCACCGCCATCGCCAACGCCTCAGCGGGCGACAGCCTGGTGCTGGCACGGGGCTGTACCTACTCGCTCCTCACGCCGCTGCCGGCCATCCAGACGACGATCACCATCGTCGGCCGGAACAGCACCATCACCCGCGACCCCGGGGCAGGCAGCTTCGGCATTCTCTCCGTCGCCCCCAGTGGAAACCTCACGCTCACGAACACCACCATCACCAACGGTGACGCGCCCGACTTCGGCGGCGGCATCGCGAACCGCGGCAGACTGACCGTGAACGGCAGCGACATCCGCGACAACCGCGCCAACTTCTCGGGTGGAATCGGCGGCGGTTCGGGGACCGTCACCCGGATCGTGAACACCTCCATCGTGCACAACACCGCCAACGTGAACGGCGGCGGCGTCGCCAACGACGGAGATATGACCATCGTCAACAGCCGCATCACCGACAACACGGCCACCAACGGTGTCGGAGGTGGCTTGGCCAACGACGGCGTGCTGCGAATCACCAGCACTGACGTCAATGTGAACCACGCTCCTGGGAACCGAGCCGGAGGCGTCGCCAACGTCGGCGGCGGCACCACGAGCATCACGTCCAGCAACGTCAACAACAACACGGCCGCCCTCGCCCCCGGCGGCATCCTCAACAGCGGCGGCAGCGTCACTCTGACCGCCTCCCGAGTCAGGGGTAACCTGCCCACCAACTGCGCCGGCAGCAACATCCCCGTCCCGAACTGCGTCGGCTGACGCCGCGAAGGTCTCGCCTGCCGCGGTGTGCTGCCGCCCGTCGGCTGCCACGCGGACACAGAGGCCCCGGACCAAGATTGGTCCGGGGCCTCTTCCTTTATGCCCCCAGCAGGATTCGAGCCTGCGACGCCTGCCTTGAAAAGGGCGTCGTCACCTGGAGAGGGCGTTCGTAGCGGTGGTTGAGTCGGCGGTAGCCGGTCATCCAGGACATGGTCCGCTCGTTCACCCACCTGCGGTCGGCGGCCGCTTCAAGCCGAAGTTCCTCGCCAGGTCGAGCATGGCGAGGAAGGCCGCGGACGCTGCCATCGGCGCCACGAAGCAGGCCCTGGTGGAGATGGCCCGCAAATGCGGGCGCATCGTCCACCTCGTCCATCCCGCGTACACCACGATGGACTGCGGACAGTGCGGAGCGAGAGCCAAGCACGCCCTGCCGCTGGGTGAACGCACGTACACCTGCACAGCCTGCGGAGCCGTCTCACCCACAGACAAGAACTCCGCCCGCGTGATGCTCAACAGGGCAGGTCTGACCCCTGCCGGCGCCGAGGGTATAGGAGCGGACGGAACGCAGTTCCGCCCGGCAGCCTGAGCCAGGAATCCCCTCCCCTCAGGGAGAGAGCATTCACAGCACGTAGCGGCGGGAGACCAGCGTGAGTCCCGAGTTGTCCGCGGACCAGGTCACGTCGGCCGGGCGCGGGACGCTCAGCGTGCCCCCGGGCAGCCCCGGGGTCCGGGTGACGGCGCGCAGCGTCAGCGGCTGCGTTCCGCGGAGTGTCAGTTCCACCCGGGTGCCGGGCCCGGTGGGCGGGGCGGCGAGGAGCAGGCCCCAGCGCCAGCCGTCGCTCGCGAAGGGCCGGTTGGTCCCGCCGGGGACGGACTGTCCGGCCACCTCGGCGCGCACCACGGCTGCGCCGCCGGCGTCTGCGTACAGGCCGATCTCCGCGGCCCTCGCGTCCGTGGCGCGCACGGACACGGTGATGCGGCGGACGTCGCCCGTGCGGGTGGTGGAGACGACCTTCACCTCGGGGACGGCGACGGTCGCGGCGGGCGCGGGCCCGGTGTGCCAGCGGGACGGCTGGTCGAGGGACGGGAAGGTGCTCTCCAGGGACGCCGTGGTGCCTCCGACGTAGTGGTCGAGCCAGGCGGAGTTTCCCGCTCCGCTGGAGGCCCAGCGGGCCTTGCCGGTGTCGGCGTCCAGCGCGTAGAGGAGGCTGACCTGCGCGGGGCGGGAGGCGGTGGGCGCACCGGCGAACAGGGCCGCGCCCAGCGCGGCGAGGGCGGCTGCCGTGCCGAGGCCGGTGCCTGTGACGAGCGAGCGGCGGCGGGTCTTGGCGGGCACCGCGGGCAGTGCGGTGGCGAGCGCGAGGGCGAGCAGGAGCGCCGGGGCGGCGGCGAAGGCGATGGGCACCGTGTCGAAGAGGAGCGCGCCCACCGGCACCATCAGGGCGGCGCACGGCACCAGGGGCGCCGTGGCCAGCGCGCCGCGCCATGGCGAGCCGGGGGCGATGCGGGCCGCGGCCGCGAGGCCCGCCGCCCCGGTGAGCGCGGGCCACAGGAACAGGTACGAGGCGCCCGGCAGCCAGACGGCGCTCAGCAGGGTGCACAGGGTCAGCCAGGCGGTGACCGCGGCGCCCGCCTCCAGGGCACTGACCCGGCGGCGCATGACAACCGCCCAGACCCACAGGGCAGTTGCGGTCAGGAGTGCGGCGGTCAGGTGCAGCGGTCCTGCCGTGTAAGGACTGCCCAGCGCGAACCCGGTCCACTGCGGCCTGAGCCAGGTCGCGACGGGCCACACCGCGCTGACCGCCGCCGCCGCGCCCAGCAGGGCGAGCGGCAGTGAGGCTGCGCTCAGCGCGGCCTTTCGGGCCCGGACGGCTCCGCGCCGGCGCGCGTACCACCCGGCGGCGCCGAGGGCGGCCACGGCGAGGAGCGCGCCGGGCAGCACCAGGCCCATCGGGTAGCGGACGAGGACCGGCCCCAGGGTGAAGTACGTGGCCCCGCCCGCGTGCGACGTGCCGCTCAGGTCGGCGCCGCCCAGCCGGCGGGCCGCGGCCAGGACGGTGTCGCCCATGTCCTGCAGGCTCGCCCGGCTGAAGTGGGCGAGGTCGTCCTGGGGGGTGTGGTAGTTCGCGGAGGTGCCGATCACGGCGAAGTTCATGCCGGTCATGCCGGCCTCGCGCAGCACGGTGAAGTCGGTGTCGTTGGGCAGCATCCGGTACACCTCGTCGGACAGCGAGGTGGCCACCGGGACCCGGTCGTCGAGCGCGGGGACCACGGCGGCGTTCCCGGTTCCCGTCTCGAACATGACCGCCCGTCCCGAGGTGCCCCGCGCCTCCAGGTTGAGGACCACGGTGGAGGCCGCCGGTGTCGTGTCGCGGGCTACGAAGGCGCGGGCCCCCAGCAGGCCGGGCTCCTCGCCGTCGGTGATCAGGAAGGTGACGTCGTTGCGGGGGGCCGGACCCGTCTTCAGGGCGCGGGCCACCTCCAGCGCGGTGGCGAGGCCGATGCCGTCGTCGGAGGCGCCGTGGCTGTTCTCCGCAGAGTCGTAGTGGGCGACGATCAGCACCCTGCCGCTGGGGTGGGTGCCGTGCACGGTGGCGCTGATGTTCTGTGTCCAGGCGGCCACGGCCGCGCCGTTGCCCGTGTCGCTGCTGGTGCCCGGCTCGATGCGTACGCCGAGCCCCAACTCGCGCAGGCGGCGGATCACTTCGTCGCGTGCGCGGTCGTGGGCCGCGGTGCCGGTGGCGTGCGGGCCGCCCGCCACGGCCGCCACGTGCGGGTAGGCGCGCGCGGCGGAGAAGGAGCCCGCCGGCGCCGACGCCGGCGCCGGGGCGGGTGTCAGGCTCGTCCAGAGCACGCCGAGGAGAGCGACGGCCAGGGCGAGCACCGGCACCAGGAGGCGGGTGAGGGCCCGCATCGCCGGTGACGGGCGGGGCGGGCCCGGTGCGGGTGGCCGCGGTTCCTCCGCGGCGGTGAGGTCCGCGGGGGTGGTACGGGTGTCGGCCATCGGTCAGCTGCTTCCTTGTCGTCGGTGTGCTCAGGTCCGTTCCGGTGCCTCGGTCCGTTCGGCCGCCACGGCCTGTCCGGTCCGCGGGGCGGGCCTGTCGTCCCCCGCCGCGTCGAGGGCGGCCGGGGACAGCCGCAGCAGCGCCGTCACGGTGGCCGCGGCGAGCAGGGCGGCCGCGAACAGGAACGGGGCGCGCAGCCCCGCGGCTTCGGCGAGCGCGCCGCCGGCCACGCCGCCGAGCGGAGACACTCCGTTGACGACGAACCGGTAGCCGCCGTTGACCCGGCCGAACAGCTCGCCGGGCACCAGCGACTGCCGCAGCGAGGTGGTCACCACGGTCGCCAGTGAGATGGCGGCGCCGACGAAGGCCAGGGCGCCGGCGGCGAGCAGCGGGAGCGAGGTGAGTCCGGCGATCAGGAACGGCAACGGGCACAGTGCGAAGGCCAGTTGGAGCGTGCGGGCGCGGCCGATGGCCCGGGTGACGAGGGGGGCGAGCAGCACCCCGGCCAGGCCGCCCACGGCGAGGACGGCCAGGAGCAGGCCGTAGGCGCGCTGGCTGATGTGCAGCACGTTCAGCGCGTACAGGACGGCGATGCTCAGGACCGCGACCACGGCGAAGTTGAGCGCGCCGACCAGTACGCACACGGTGCGCAGCACTCGGTGGCGCCACAGCCAGCGGATACCGTCGGCGGTCTCGGACACCACGGCGCGCGCGGTCAGCCTGCCCGCCGCGGCCGGCGCGGGGCGGGCGCCCGACAGCCGGATGCTGAACACCAGGACCGCGGAGACGGCGAAGGACAGGGTGTCCACGGCGAACGGCACCGGCCGGCCGAACGCGAACAGGGCGGTGCCCAGCGGCGCTCCCAGGAACTCGCTGCTCACCAGCTGACCGCCCATCAGGCGGCTGTTGGCGGAATCCAGGGAGCCGCCGCCGGCCACGTCGGGGACGACGGCCTGCGACAGGTTCTCGGCGAGCGTCGTGATCGAGGTGAGCAGGAACGAGACGACGGCGAGGGCGGTGATCCCGGCCCGGTCGGTGAGGATCAGCAGGACCAGCGCACCGGTGACCAGGACCCGGGCGACATCGCAGATCCACAGGGTGCGCCACCGGTC
Source organism: Streptomyces sp. NBC_01445 (assembly GCF_035918235.1). NCBI lineage: Bacteria > Bacillati > Actinomycetota > Actinomycetes > Kitasatosporales > Streptomycetaceae > Streptomyces > Streptomyces sp. NBC_01445. The sequence continues at coordinate 774,432 of NZ_CP109486.1, forward strand.
GAGGCGGTCCACCAGGGCGCCGGCGAACGGCCCCACGCAGGTCCACGGCAGCTTTCCCGCCATCGCCACCAGCGCGACCGCGAACGGGTCGTGGGTGAGGGTGGCCGCGTAGACGGCGAGGGCGGCGGTGCGCGTGCCGTCGCCGAATCCGGAGGCGGCGGTCGCCGCCCACAGGCGCCCGTACCCGTATGCGAAGCGCGGCGTGCGCGGCGCCACGGGTCAGCCCTCCAGCTTCTGCTGCACCTCGTTGTGCGACATGCTCTGCACCTGCCGCACGAGGGCGGCCACCCGGTCCACGTCGATGCCTGCCTCGGCTCCCTCGGCGCGCATCAGCGTGGCGAGGGTGGCGACGGTGGGTGCCTCGACGAAGAAGTGCAGGGGGAGTTCGAGCCGGAACAGTTCACGGATGCTGGAGACGACGATGGTGGCGAGCACCGAGTGGCCGCCGCGTTCGAAGAAGTCGTCGTCGACCGAGACGTCGGTGATCTCCAGGGTCTGCTCCCAGACACCGGCCAGCACGTGCTGCAGGTCGTCCGCGGGCGCCCGGCGCTCCTTTGCCGGGGCCCGGCCCGGCCGGGGCAGTGAGGCCCGGTCGATCTTGCCGTACGGGGTGAGCGGGAAGGCGTCGAGCGCGACGAAGACATCCGGGACCATCGGCGAGGGCAGCGCCGCGCGCAGATGCGTGCGCAGGGCCGGGGTGTCCGGCGCGCTCTGCCCGGGCGCCACGGTCACATAGCTGATCAGGCGGGCGCCGCCGTCCGGGGCCTCGGCGGCCAGGACGAGGGCGTCGGAGACCTGGGGGTGGGCGCGCAGCACGGTCTCCACCTCGGCGGGTTCGACGCGGAAGCCGCGGATCTTGACCTGGTGGTCGGTGCGGCCGAGGAACTCCAGGGTCCCGTCGGGGCGCCAGCGGGCCCGGTCACCGGTGCGGTAGACGCGGGCGCCGGGGACGAAGGGGTGCGGGACGTAGACCTCGGCGGTCTGGGCGGGGCGGCCGAGGTAACCGCGCGCCACCTGGACGCCGCCCGCGTGGAGTTCGCCGGGAACGCCGACGGGCTGCACGCGGCCGGCGCCGTCCAGGACGTAGAGGTCGCCGCCCGGCACGGGCCGTCCGATGGGCACGGGGGATGCGGCGGGCGCGGTGACGGTGTGCTCGGCGATGTTGATGGTGGTCTCGGTCGGCCCGTAGGAGTTCACCAGGCGGATGTGCGGTACCTGGAGGAGGAGTTGGTCGGCGAGGTCGGCCGGCAGCTCCTCGCCGGCGCTGATCACCAGCCTGAGGGCGGCGGCCGCGCGGGGCAGCCCGCCGAGGCCGATGGCGGGGCGCAGCGCCGAGGGCACGAAGAAGCAGGTGGTGACGGAGTGCCGGGCGAGCACGGAGTACAGGTAGTCGACGTCGGTGCCCAGGCCCGGGGCGGCGAGCACCACGCGGCCGCCCGAACGGAGCGCGACCAGGAGTTCCCACATCGAGGTGTCGGCGCTCAACGGGGTCTTGTGCAGCACGCGCTCGTCGGCGCCCAGGCCGAGGTCCGCGCACATGCCGGCCAGCCGGTTGGCCAGTCCCGCACGGGTGATGAGCACACCCTTGGGGGCGCCGGTGGAGCCGGAGGTGTAGAGGACATACGCGCCGATGCCGGGCAGTTCCGGCACGTCGGGCCCGGTTGCCGGGTGGTGCGCGGTGAGGGCGGGCAGGTCCTCCACGATGAGTACCGGCGTGCCCTCGGGCAGCCGGGCCGCGAGCCGGGTGTCAGTGAGGGCCAGGCACGGCGTGGCGTCGGCGACGATCCCGGCCAGGCGCCCCGCCGGGTGCTCACTCTCCAGCGGTACGAGGACGGCTCCCGCCTTGAGCACGGCGAGGAGGCAGACCAACAGGTCGAGGCCGCGCGGCAGCAGCAGCGCCACCCGGTCCTCGGGGCCTATGCCGCGGGCCCGCAGCAGGTGGGCCAGCCGGCCGGCCCGCTCGTCCAGTTCCCGGTAGGTGAGACGGTGCCCGGTGGCGGGGGGCGGGACGTCGGCGACGACCGCGGTGGCGTCGGGGGTGGCGAGCGCGTGGGCGTGGAAGGCGTCGAGGAGGCCGTCGCCGCCCGGGGCGGACGCGTCGCGGCCCGACCAGTGCCGGGCCAGCGTGGTGTGCTCCTCCTCGGTCAGGACCGGCAGGTCGCGTACGGCCGTGTCGCCGTCGGAGGCGATCGCGGCGGTGAGGACCTGGTGGACGGCGCGGGCGATGCGTTCGGCGGTGTCCTGGTCGAACAGGTCGAAGGAGTACGACAGCCAGCCGGTCAGGCCCCCGCCGTGCTCGGCGGGCGAGAACTCCAGGGACAGGTCGATGTCGGACCCGGTCTTGGGCAGGTTGAGCGTCTCGGCGCGCACGCCGGCCAGTTCCAGATGGCGCAGGGGGACGTTGCGCAGCGCGAACAGGGCGCGCACCAAAGCCGAGCGGCCGCTGGTGCGTTCGCCGCCGACCTCGCGCACGATCCGCGGGAAGGGCACGTCCTGGTGGGCGAAGCCGTCGAGGCTGCTGTCGCGGGTGGCGCGCAGCAGCTCGCGGAAGGAGGCGGCGCCGTCGACGGGCACGCGCAGCGGGAGGGTGTTGACGAAGAAGCCGATGAGCGGCTCCGACTCGGGCCGGGTGCGGCCGGCGACGGCGGTGCCGATGACCAGGTCCCGCGCGGCCGACCAGCGGTGCAGCACCACGGCGTACGCGGCGAGCAGCACCATGAACGGGGTCGCCTTCTCGGTGCGGCCGAGCCGGTCGGCCCGCTCGACGAGCTGGGCGTCCAGGTCGATGCGGACGGCGGCGCCGGAGAACGTCGGCCTGGCCGGGCGGGGCCGGTCGCCCGCGAGTTCCAGGGGGAGCACCCCGTCGAGCTGTTCGCGCCAGTGGGCGATCTGCCGTGCGGCCTCGTCACCGGCCAGCCATGTGTGATGGGCGGCCGCGAAGTCCGGGTACTGCACGGCGAGTTCGGGCAGGTTCGCGGGGCGCCCGGCGAGCTGGGCCGCGTACCCCTCGGTGAGTTCGTCGACGAGGACGCCGAGCGACCAGCCGTCCACGACGATGTGGTGGACGCACAGGGTCAGCAGCCAGGAGCGGCCGTCGGGGGCCTCAGGGTCGTCGGTGAGCTGCCACAGCTTGGCGCGCAGCAGCGGCGCGGCGGACAGGTCGAAGGGGCGCCGGGCGATCCGGTCGAGGAGTGCGGGCACCTCGTCGGCGCGGGCCCGGCCGCGTCCGAGCACGACGCGCACCTCGTCGGGGGTGCCGACGACCTGCACCACGCCGTGTTCGGGGTCGGTCGCGAAGCGGGTGCGCAGCGCCTCGTGGCGGGCGACGACCGCGGCGAGGGCCCGCTCCAGCGCTTGGGTGTCCAGGTCGCCGCGCAGCCGCACCGCGATCGGCAGCAGGTAGTTCACCGCGGACGGGTCGAGCTGGTACTGGTAGAAGAGCTGCTGCTGGCCGGGGGATGCCACGTAGCGCTGGGTTTCCCCGGTGCGCGGCAGAGCCGTGACCGAGATGCCGGAGCCGGCCCTGCCGCGGGCCAGGTGGCGGGCGAGCAGGGCGCGCCGCTCGGGGCTGAGCTCTGCCACGGCGCGCTGCAGGGCGGAGGCGTCGGCGGGCAGGGTCTCGGTCATCGCTGTCCCTCCACGTCGGCCGGGACGGGGTCGAAGTCGACGATCAGTACGTCGCGGTGGCTGGGGCGGGCCGGGTCGACGGGGGCCAGGGGTGTCACGTCGTGCAGCACCTTGCGGTCGTCGACCAGGAGCTGGTCGCCGGGTTCGCCGAGGGTGACCGCGAACAGTTGGTTGCCGTCGTCGTCGTAGAGGGAGCTCTCGCCGCCACTGACGTTGGTGCGGTTGACCAGGAGCGAGGTGACGTAGGCCCCGCCGTCGCGGTGGCGGCCCTGAGGGGCGGGCCTGCCGGTCTGGTCGGGGCTGGTCACGATCCGGAACGGGTGCAGCTTGACATCCCAGAGCCGGACGCCTTCGGCCCGGGAGAACACGTCGCCGAGCAGGTGCACGACGGCGGCCGTCAGAGGGTCGGCGAGGAACGCCTCGGTGAGCGGGTCGAAGCTGCGCTGCATGCCGCCGTTGAGCGGGTTGAGGGCGCTGTCCTGGAAGTAGGGGGCATGGGGCTGCGCGGTCAGCTCGCCGGTGCGGGCGTCGAGGCGGAAGTGCCCGTAGCGCCGGTAGCGGTAGGTGCCCCCGTCCTTCATGAAGGTGTCGAGGGTGAGGTCGTCCCAGTGGCGGGCGAAGCGCGCCCAGTCCTGAGGGCCGGTGCCGGTGAGCCGGCGCACCTCGGGTGCGGTCAGCAGATGGCCGCCCCATCCCGACAGGCCTGTGACGGCGGCGGTCACCGTCCGCGTCTGCGCGGCGGCCGTGGTGGTCTCGGACACGAGGTCGAGCCCCTTTCGGTGGGCGGCCGGGGACAGGGCCCCGGCGGCGGTGCGGACGGATCGCATCGGCACGCGTCGCCCAGGTGAGGCCCCGCGAGCGGTCTTTGGATGCAACAGGCCCGCACGCCGGTGCGGCAGTCAGGACATTGCCTGACTGCCGCACGCGTCCGGGCCGACCGACCATCCCGGTAAGGGCTGCCCGAGCAGTCGGACAGGGAGGGTGACGATGACGGCCGACGATTCGCTGACGGTGGTGACCTCGTTCGCCCAGCAGAGCCTGTGGCTGCAGCATCAGGTGGACCCCGACCGTGCTGCGTACAACATCACTGCGGCGGTACGGCTGCGCGGGCCGCTGGACAGCGCGGCGCTGGAGCGGGCGCTGAACGCGGTGGTGGCGCGGCACGAGGTGCTGCGCACGGTCTTCGCCCTGGACGGCGATGACCCGGTGCAGGTGATACGGCCGGAGCGCGAACTGCGGGTCCCGGTGCTCGACGCCGGGCCCGACGACTTCCGGCGTTACGCCGACAAGGTGCTGTTCGCGCCCTTCGACCTGCGCGGCGGGCCGCTGCTGCGCCTGGAGCTGCTGCGGCTCGGACCGGAGCACCACATCGCGCTCCTGGCGCTGCACCACATCGTCACCGACGGGGCGTCCTCGGCGATCCTGCTGCAGGAGCTGTCCCACGCGTATGCCGCCGAACTGGCCGGGGTGGAGCCCCTGTGGGAAGAACTGCCCATCCAGTACGCCGACTTCGCGGTGTGGCAGCGTGACGCGCTCAGCGGCGCCGCCCTCGATGAGCTGACCGGGCACTGGACGCGGACCCTGGCGGGCGCCGAGCCGCTCGCGCTGCCCGCCGACCGGGAGCGGGACGCCGACGCTTCCGGGCACGCCGCCGTGCACCACTTCACCCTGCCCGCCGCGCTCACGGCTCGCCTCGAGGATCTTGCCCGCGCCGAGCGGGCCACGCTGTTCATGGTGCTGCTCGCCGGACTCGACGCGCTGCTCGCACGCTACTGCGGGCAGGAGGACATCACGGTCGTCTCCCCCATGGCCGGCCGCGGCCGCCCCGAACTGGAGGGGCTGATCGGCTACTTCGTCAATCCGCTGCTGCTGCGCACTCAGGTGTCCGGCACTGAGGGCTTTGCCGCGCTGGTGGGCCGGACCCGCGACACCTGCCTGGACGCCTTCGACCGCGAGGAGCTGCCCTTCGAGCAGGCCGTCGAGGTGCTGCGCGGGCACGGCGGCCCTGGCGCCGAGGGTCTGCGTTCGCAGGTGATGCTGGTGCTGCAGAACACGCGGCCGAGCCACTGGCGCAGCGCCGGCATCGACTTCGAACTGATCCCCGCCGACACGTCGACCGCCAAGTCGGACCTGGTGCTCGAGGTACGCCCCGACGCCGGCGGCGGCTGCACGGCCGCCCTCGAGTACCGCACCGGCCTGTACGACGCCGCGACCGCCGACCGCGTCGCCCGCCACTTCACCGCCATCCTGGAGGCGGCTTGCGAGCGGCCCGACGAGCCCCTGTCGCAGCTGCTGGCAACCGCCGTCCCCGACGGGGAGATCCCCGCGGTGCGCGGCGGCGCCGCGCACGGCGAAGCTCCCGCCGCGACCGAGTACGTCGCGCCCCGCACCCCGCTCGAGGAGGAGGTCGCCGGGATCTGGTCGGCGCTCCTCGGCGCGGAACGCGTCGGCGTGCACGACAACTTCTTCGACCTGGGCGGCCAGTCACTGCTCGCGGTGCGGCTCGCGGCCAGGCTGCGGGACGAGTTCGGCGTCGAGATGACGGTGCGCGACCTGTACGCCGACTTCACGCTCGAGGCGGTCACCTGGGCCGTACTGCAGCGGATGACGGCCGACGAGGAACAGGCGCCCGCCTGAGCGACCGCCGTCCGATCCACACCACCCAGCGGACCACGGATTTTGGAGAGACATGTTGAGTGCGGCGGTTCTGTGCTTCGCACCCGCCGGTGCGGGAGCGAGCTTCTTCCACCCGTGGCTGGGGCAGCGCGAGGGCCTTACGGTGCTCCCGGTCGAACTGCCCGGCCGGGAGAAGCGGTTCGCCGAGCCCGAGTGCACCGAGCTCGGCGCCCTGATGGACGCGGTCCTGCCCGCCCTGCGGTCCGCGACGGCCGGTTTCGACAAGGTCGCCGTCCTCGGACACAGCTTCGGCGCGCTGCTCGCCTACGAGGCGACGCGCGCGCTCGCCGCGGAGCGGGACGGGCTGACGCTGGTGGCCTCCGGCGCGACGTGGCCGGGCACACTGCGCCGCGGGCGGATCACCGGCCTGGCCGACGACGAGTTCATCGCAGGTATCCACACGATCGCCGGATACCGCCACCCGGCCCTGGACGAGCCGGAGTTGCGCGATCTGGTGCTGCCGCCACTGCGCACCGACGTCGCGATGCACGAGAACTACACGTACGTCGAGCGTGAGCCCCTCGACGTGCCGGTCCTCGCGGTACGCGGCGACGCCGACCGGCTGGTGTCGGCCGACGACCTCACCGAGTGGGAGCGGGTCACCACCGGCACGGTGACCGTCGCGGAGCTCACCGGTGCCCATATGTATCTGGTGGAGGAGTGGCCCGCGCTGCTCGACCTGCTCGCCGGGCAGCTCCTCGGCGCCGGGACGCCGTCATGAGCGGACGGCTCACGGGCCGGACCGCGATCGTCACCGGCGCCGGGCGGGGCGTCGGGCGTGCCTGCGCCACGGCGTTCGCCGCGCAGGGCGCCGACCTGGTCCTGGTCGACATCGCCGCCGACCTCCCGCACGTCCCCTACCCCGCGGCCACCCCGAGCCAGCTCGACCACACCGCCCGGCTGTGCCGCGAGCAGGGGGCCGCCGTGCTCACCGCACGCGCCGACGTGCGGGACGCGGCGGCCTGCGAGCGGGTGGTGGCCGATGCCGTGGACCGCTTCGGTTCGCTGGACGTGCTGGTCAACAACGCGGGGATCGCGGGTCCTTCGGGCCGGATCGTGCACGAGGTCACCGAGGACGAGTGGGCGGTGATGATCGACGTCAACCTCAACGGCGCCTGGCGGATGCTGAAGGCCGCGGGGGCGTCGATGGTGGCGGCCCGCTCCGGCTCCATCGTCAACATCGCCTCCACCGCCGGTCTGGTGGGGTACCGAAACTTCGCCGGCTACGTGGCGTCCAAGCACGGCCTGGTCGGCCTGACGAAGGCCGCCGCCCTCGACTACGCGCCGTACCGGGTGCGGGTGAACGCGGTCTGCCCCGGCTCGGTGCGCGACGGCGAGGAGTGGGAGGGCCGGATGCTGGTGGAGATCGGCCGCAGCATCGGGATCGAACCGGCCGACCACGAAGCCGAGTTCATCACGCAGATGCCCATGAACACGCTGGTGGAGGCGGACGATGTGGCGGGGGCCGCCCTGTGGCTCGCCTCCGAGGAGTCCCGTCACTCCACCGGCGGTGTGATCACCGTCGACGCCGGCTACAGCGCCCGTTGACCCGGACCGGTCAGGAGACGCCCGTGTCGTCCAACTCCCCTTCGGTCGCCGCCCGGCACGCCGCCGTGTACGCGGTCGCCCCCGGATACTCGGCCGAGGACTGCCGCGCCGCGCTCGCCGGCGCCCCGTGGCCCGGCCCCGGCCGGTTGCGCCTGTGGGCCGAGCCGGTGCCCGCCCCCTCGGACAGCCCCGCTGCCCTGCGCCGCCGCACCCGCGAGCTGCACGGCCGTCACGGGGGCGAAGGTGTCCGGCTCACCCTGCTCGAATACGCCGACGGGGTACGGGATCTGGTGGCCGTGACCGGCCCCGGCGACGACGGCCCCGACCGCCTGGACCGCGCCGCGCTGGCCGCCCTCGGCCCGGCGCGGCCCCTGGCCCGCTCGGGAACCCCTTCGGACCCCGGGTGCCGGGAGGTGCCGGTCCCGGGGCTCGGAGCGGGCGGGGCCATGGCCACGGCCGCGGACCTGGCGGCGGCTCTGCTCCTGATCGCCGCCAGGACGCGGGCGCAGGACGAGCCGGTCATCCTGGACGTCGCCGTCCACACCACCGACGGGGTGCGCCGCGTCTCGCTCCGCGTGGCCGCGTTGGACGAGGACCAGCCGGTGTCCGCCTACCGGGCCTGGGTGCGCGAGCAGGCGGAGCAAACCGGTGCCCAGGACGGCGGCGGGCCGCGGCTCGCCCTCGATGTGGACCTGCGGCCGCGGGCGGTGCCCGCGGTGCGGCGGCTGCCCGCGCTGGACGCCCGCCACCCGGTCACCGTGCGGGTCACCGCCTCCGACACGGACGGCACCCCGCAGGTGCACTGCTGGACCCTGCCCGGAGCGCCCGCGGACCAGCTGCCGACAGACTTGGAGCAGCAACTCGCCGTAGTGGCACACCAGTTGCTGTGCGGGGACCAGAATCTCCCGCTGGCCGACGTCGCGTTGCACGAGCCGGCCGAGCGAGCCCGCATCCTGGATCTCGGCCGCACCCCGCGCGCCGCGGACAGCGGGCCGCGCCGCATCGACCAGCTGGTCCGGGACCGCGCCGAGCAGACCCCGGACGCCGTCGCCCTGAGAGACCCGCAGGGCGAGCACACCTGGACGTACCGCGAACTCGTCGACAGGAGCGACCGGTTCGCGGCCGCTCTGCGAGGGCTCGGTGTGCGCCCGGGCGACCGCGTCGGGGTGTGCCTGGACCGTTCGGCACAGCTGGTGTCGGTGCTCCTCGCGGTGATGACGGCGGGCGCCGCCTACGTACCGCTGGACCCCACCTATCCGGCCGACCGCCTGGCCTACACCGCCGACGACGCGGGCCTGTCCCTGGTGGTGGTCGAGGACGACGGCAAGGACGACGGCAACGCCTTCGCCGACCACGCCACCGTGACCCTGCCGCGCCTGCGGGAACTCGCCGCCGGACAGGGCGCGTGGGAGGAGCCCGGCACGGTGGGGCCGGACGATCCGGCGTACATCATCTACACGTCGGGCTCCACCGGGCGCCCCAAGGGCGTCGTCGTGCCGCACCGCAACGTGGGGCGCCTCCTGGATGCCACGGCCGACGACTTCCGCCTGGGCCCGCAGGACGTGTGGACGTGGTTCCACTCGGCGGCGTTCGACTTCTCGGTCTGGGAGATCTGGGGCGCTCTGGGCACCGGAGGGCGCCTGGTCGTCGTGCCGTACTGGACCTGCCGCTCCCCCGAGGACTTCCGCGCGCTGCTCCTCGACGAACGGGTGACGGTGCTCAACCAGACCCCGTCGGCCTTCTCCCGGCTGCTGCCCCTGGAGCGAGCGGCGCCGGCGCCGCTCGCCCTGAGGCTCGTCGTCTTCGGCGGTGAGCCGCTCGACGCCCGCGCCCTGCTCCCGTGGTTCGACACGCATCCGGAGTCCGCGTGCCGGATGGTCAACATGTTCGGCATCACGGAGACCACCGTGCACGTGACGGCCCAGACCGTCACCCGCGCCGACGCCCTCGCCTCCTCGCAGTCGGTGGGCCGCGCGCTGCCCGGCTGGAGCGTGCGGGTCCTCGACACACGCGGCAGGCTGGTGCAGCCCGGCTGCGTGGGCGAGATAGCGGTCGGCGGGGACGGCCTCGCCCTGGAGTACCTGGGACGGCCCGAGCTGACCGCCGAGCGGTTCGTACCCGACCCGGACGGCGAAGGCCGCCTCTACCTCAGCGGCGACAAGGGCCGGCAGCTGCCCGACGGCCGCCTGGAGCATCTGGGTCGCCTCGACAGCCAGGTCAAGCTGCGCGGTCACCGCATCGAACTCGACGAGATCCGCTCGGTGCTGCTCACCCACCCCTCGGTGCGTGCCGCGGCGGTCGTGCTGACCCGCCCCACGGACGCGAACGGCGAGGACGCCACCCTCGACGCGTACGCCGTACTGGACGGGGCCGACGCCCGCGAGGTCCGCCGGCACGCCGCCCGGCTGCTGCCCGAGTACATGCTGCCCGCCACCGTCACCCCGCTCGCCGAGCTGCCGCTCACCGTGAACGGGAAGGTGGACGTGGCCGCGCTGCCCGCACCCCGGGCCGCCGGCGGTGAACTCCCTTGTGTGGCGGACGAGTCCGCACAGGGCACGCTGGCCGCCGTGCTCGCCGCCTGGCACACCGCGTTCGGCGAACAGGTCGCGGCCGGCGACGACTTCTTCGAGCTGGGCGGCAACTCGCTGCGCGCACTGCGCGTCGTGCACCTGCTGCGGGACGCGGGCGTCCGTGTCGACGTGCGCGACGTGTACCGGCTGCGCACCCCGTCGGCGCTGGCCGAGGCCGCCTCCACGGCGCCCGCCGAGGCGGCGAGGACGGCCTGACCGGGCCGTGTAAGGGCTTTGCCCGACTGTCCGGGACGCCACCGGCGGCGGGATGTTCGAGACCTGACACCGATTCGAGGAGTGTTCATGAGCAAGGTCGCGGTCCTCACCAATGACCTTCAGTACGACCTGGTGAACAAGAACCAGGAGCGCATCGACGCCGTGGCGGAGGCCACCCCCAGCTTCTCGGGCTTCCTCAAGGACATGCGCCAGCGCGGCCACCACGTGCTGCACCTGCAGCTGATCAACAAGGCGGACGACCCGGTCGCCGAGCGGTACGAGGGCGGCCGACTGCCCGCGCAGAAGGGCACCCAGGGCGCCGAGATCCTGCCCGTCTTCCTGGACGACACCGACATCCTCGTCGAGAAGAACAAGGACAGCGGCTTCTACGAGACGGACCTGCACGAGCGGCTGCAGGCCCTCGGCGTCGAGACCGTCATCGTGACCGGCATGCAGGGCCAGATCTGCGTGCAGACCACGGCCGCCGACGCGTTCTTCCGCGGCTACAACGTCTGGGTCCCCAGCGACTGCGTCGTCTCGGCCCAGGAGCACGACAAGGTGCGCGCCCTGGACTGGCTGGACGGCTACTGCGCGACCGTGGCGCCGTCCGATGAGATCGTCCGCGTCCTCGACGCCGACGGCGACCTGCCGCGCAAGGTGTTCCGCACCCCCTGAGCCCTCGGTCCGCGAACCCGCGACCGGCCTCGCCGACGGGCGGCGCCCCTCCCCGCGCCGCCCCCCTCATCACCCCGCCTCACCCCGCTTCAGCCGCCCCCTCATCCGCGTACGTCTTCGACCCCACCGGGAGTCACGTTGCCGACGGCCACGACGTCCTTTCTGGACCAGAAAATCGTCCTTGACCACGGGACCGGGGCCCGGCTCAGCCGGGAACTCGTCGAGTTCGTCGTGGAGGTGCTCGGGGACGTCTACCTCGGCGAGATGGAGGACAGCGCCATCCTCCCGCCGCTGGACGGCGCTCTCGCCATGACCACCGACTCCTTCGTGGTGGACCCGCCGTTCTTCGGCAACGGCGACATCGGCAAGATCGCGGTGTGCGGCACCGTCAACGACCTCGCGGTGGCCGGCGCCGAGCCCCGCTACCTCACCCTGGCGATGATCCTGGAGAGCGGGTTCCCGCTCTCCGGGCTGCACCGCGCCCTGGAGTCCGTCCGGGACACCGCGCGCGAGGCGGGCATCAAGATCGTCGCCGGTGACACCAAGGTCGTCGGGGAGGGCGAGGCCGACGGCATCTTCCTCAACACCACCGGCGTCGGCGTCTTCACCTCCCCGCCCAAGCGCATGAAGGACGTGGCCGTAGGCGACAAGATCCTGCTCAGCGGCCCCATCGGCGACCACACCATCCATCTCCTCTCGGTGCGCGAGGGCCTCGGCTTCGAGAAGAACGTGCTCAGCGACTGCGCCCCGCTGAACAACATGATCGACACGGTCCGCGGCGCGGTGCCCGAGTCCGCGGTGCGCTCCATGCGCGACGTGACGCGCGGCGGCCTCAACGCGGTGCTGCACGAGTACGCCTCCGCCCTCGGCCACGCCGTACGGGTCGAGGAGGAGGCGCTGCCGATCAGCTTCGAGACGGCGATGGCCGCGGACATGCTCGGCATCAACCCGATCAACTGCGCCAACGAGGGCTGTCTGGCGCTGTTCGTGGCGCCCGAGCACGCGGACGAGGTCCTGCGCGTGCTGCGCAGCCACCCCTACGGCAAGGACGCCGTCATCGTCGGCGAGGTCACCGCACGCCCGGAGCCGGTCGTGGAGATGGCCGGCAAGGACGGCCGGATCCAGGAGATCGAGGAACTGCAGGGCGCCGAACTTCCCCGGCTGTGCTGATCCGAGGACCCGAGGAGGAGTCATGGCAGAGACCGAGCAGTGGCTGATCCGGGTGACCGGGGTGGTGCAGGGCGTGGGCTACCGGCCCTTCGTGCACACCCTGGCCACCGGCCTGGACCTGAGAGGCTGGGTCCTCAACGACACGCTGGGCGTCCAGACCGAGGTGTCCGGCGGGGCCGGCGAACTCGCGGAATTCGCGGGGGCGCTCAAGGACCGCGCCCCGCTGCTCGCCCGCGTCGAAGAGGTGCGCGTGGAGTCGCGGACGCCCCGGGCGGCCGGTGACCTGCCGACGGGCTTCGAGATCCGGGAGAGCCGGCGCACCGGGCGGGCGAACACCATCGTCGCCCCGGACTCGCACGTGTGCGACGACTGTCTGCGCGAGGTCCTCGACCCCGCCGACCGCCGGTTCCGCTACCCGTTCACCAACTGCACCCACTGCGGGCCCCGTTACTCCCTGATCAAGGGCCTGCCCTACGACCGTGAGAAGACCACGATGGCCGTCTTCGCGATGTGCGAGGACTGCCGCGCCGAGTATGTGAACCCCGCGGACCGCCGCTACCACGCGCAGCCCACCGCCTGCCCGCGGTGCGGCCCGAAGGTGACCCTGTCCGCGCCCGACGGGGTGGTGGCCGAGGCCGAAGAGGCGCTGACGCGCACCATCAGGGCGCTCGCCGACGGCCAGATCGTCGCCGTCAAGAGCGTCGGCGGGTTCCACCTCGCGGTGAACGCGCGTGACGCGGCGGCCGTGGCCCGGCTGCGGCGCCGCAAGAAGCGGGACTCCAAGCCGTTCGCGGTGATGGCCGCGGGCCTCGACGAGACGGCCGGGATCGCCCACATCACGGACGCCGAGCGGGAGTTGCTGCGTTCCCCGGCCCGCCCCATCGTGCTGCTGCGCAAGCTGCCGGGCGCACTGCCCGAGGAGGTCGCCCCGCGCAACCCGAACCTCGGTGTGATGCTGCCGTCGGCTCCGCTGCACCAACTGCTTCTCGACCGGCCGGAGTCGGACGTCCTCGTGATGACCAGCGGGAACATCTCCGGCCAGCCGATCGCGTACCGCAACGAGGACGCGCTGGCCGAGCTGTTCGAGGTCGCCGACCTGATCCTGCACCACGACCGGGACATCCACGTCCGCGTGGACGACTCGGTGGTACGCAGCTCCGTGCACCCGGCCCTGGACGAGCCGATCATCACGTTCCTGCGGCGCTCGCGCGGCTACGCCCCCTACCCGGTGAAGGTCGACGACATCGCCGGACCGGTCATCGCGTACGGCGCGGAGCTCAAGACCACGGTCGCGCTCGGCGACGGCAACGAGGTCTACGTCAGCCAGCACATCGGCGACCTGAAGAACGACGAGACCTACGCCTCGCACCGCGAGGCCGCGGCCCACCTCGCCGAACTGTACGAGCTGAAGCCCCGGCACGCCGCCTGCGACCTGCACCCCGCCTTCAGGGCCCGGGTGCTGGCCGGGACCGACCGGCCCGACGACGTCGTCGAGGTCCAGCACCACCATGCCCACATGGCGTCCTGCATGGCCGAGAACCGGCTCAGCGGACCCACCATCGGCGTCGTCTTCGACGGCGCCGGCTACGGCGAGGACGGCACCATCTGGGGCGGCGAGTTCCTCGTCGGCGACTTCGCCTCGGTGCGCCGGGCGGCCCATCTACGGCCGGTCCCGCTGCTCGGCGGCGACAAGGCGGTGGCCGAGCCGGTGCGCACCGGATACGCGCTCGCGCTGCAGGCACTCGGCTCCCCCGAGCGGGCCGTCGCCGCGTTCCCCGCGCTGGAGATCCTCGACGACCGCAAGCGCACCGTGTTCGCGACCATGGCCGAACGCGGCATCCAGGCCCCGCCGGTGTCCAGCATGGGACGGCTCTTCGACGCGGTGGCCGCCCTGCTCGGCGTGTGCGCCTACGCCGAGTACGAGGCACACGGCCCGATCGAACTGGAGGGGCTGCTGGGCCGCGACCTCGCCCTGACCGCGCCCTACGCCTTCGGACTCCAGCAGGAGGGCGACACCGAGCTCGTCGACCCGAGGCCGCTCGTGCGGGCGATCGCCGCGGACCTGGCACGCGGCACCGGCGTCACCGACATCAGCCGGCGCTTCCACTCCACGGTGGTCGACATGGTCGTCAAGCGGTGCAGCGCGCTGCGCGAACGCACCGGCATCCGCCAAGTGGTGCTCTCCGGCGGCGTCTTCCTCAACGAGTTCCTTCAGGTCAACTGCCTCGTGGAGCTGCGCAGGGCGGGCTTCGACGCCCATGCCCACCGCCTGGTGCCCACCAACGACGGCGGTATCGCGCTCGGCCAGGTGATGGTCGCGAACGCACGCCTTCGTGACAGCCCGGACATCACAGACAGCCCGGACACCCCGAACCCCGGCACGAACGAATGCCGCTGACCCGCTCCACCGACGACGGAGGCACAGCCCGATGCGGACCGCAGATCTGACGCTGGACACCGTCGTGCGCCTGCTGAGTGAGAACGAGGCGAGCGCACGGCAGACCCTGAGCATGGTGCCGTCGGAGACCTCCATGTCGGGGCTGGCCAAGTTGCCCATGCTTCTCGACCCGTACCACCGCTACTTCTTCAACGAGGGCGACGACCCCGACCGCTGGCACTTCCGTGGCGCGCAGCGGCTGCGCGACCTGGAGATGGAGCTGACCATCCCGCTCCTGCAGGAACTGGGCCGGGCCTCGTACGCCTCGGTGCGGCCGCTGAGCGGTCTGAACGGGATGACGCTGGTGCTCGGCGCGCTCGGCGGCGAACCGGGTTCCACGGTCGTCACCGTCTCCCCGGAGCAGGGAGGCCACTACGCGACGCCGCAGGTGGCCGGCCGGCTCGGCCTCGATGTGGAGTTCCTGCGCGGCCCCGACCCGCACTCACTCGACCTCGAGCACGCGGCCGAGCTCCTCGCCCGGGTGCGTCCCTCGCTGGTGTACGTGGACCAGTCGCACTGCCTGTTCCCCGTCGATGTGAAGTCCTTGGTGGAGACGGTGCGGCAGGCCTCGCCCGGCACGCTGGTGCACGTGGATGCGAGTCACTGGCTCGGCCTGGTACTCGGGGACGCGTTCCCCAACCCGCTGGACCAGGGCGCGGACAGCTGGGGCGGCTCCACCCACAAGACGTTCCCCGGCCCGCAGAAGGCGGTCGTGCTGACGCGGGACCCACAGGTGGAGCAGCTGATCCGCGACGCCCAGGACTTCCTCATCAGCAACCACCACTTCGCCGCGACCATCGCGCTGGGCATATCGCTGCTCGAGTTCCGCGAGTTCGGCCCCGCCTACACCCGGGCGGTCCTGGAGCACACCGGCCGCTTCGGCAGGCTCCTGACCGAGCGGGGCCTGACCGTGGTCGCCGCCGACCGCGGCTACTCCGCGGGGCACCAGCTGTGGCTCGACACGGAGGCCGACGGCATCGCGCCGAAGGACGCGGCCGCCCGGCTCTCCGCCGCCAGCCTCAAGGTCAACTTCATGGCCGGGCTGCCGGGCTTCACCGGGCAGGGCGTGCGCATCGGCCTCAACGAGGCCACGTACCAAGGGCTTTCGGGTGACGACATCGACGAGCTCGCCGACATCTTCGTGGCGGCCGTGCGCGACACCGAACCGGCCGCCCTGCTCGCCGAGCGCACGGCCGCGCTGCGCACCCGGACCCCGTTCGGCGCTTGTGCGGCCGATGGCAGTCCGCTGCTCGCCACGGCTCTGGACCTGTGCGAGGGCGCCCTGCGGCGCACCGGCGCGGCCGCCGGGCGTCCCCTGACAGAGGCGTCCCGGTGAGCCGGCCGGTCATCGGCATCGCCTCGTACCGCGACCGCGCGCGCTGGAACATCTGGGACACGGACGCGACGGTGCTCCAGCAGGGGTACGTCGACGGGGTGCGCCGGGCGGGCGGCCGTGCCGTCGTGCTGCCGCCCGACGACACCGACGCGGACGTGGTGGCCCGTCTCGACGGGCTCCTGCTGCCCGGCGGCGCCGACGTCGACCCCGCGCGCTACGGTGCCGCCCGCCATCCGCGCACGGACACTCCGTCGGCCGACCGGGACGCCGGGGAGCTGCTGCTGCTCGAGGCGGCGCTCGCCACGGGACTGCCCGTCCTCGGGGTGTGCCGCGGGCTCCAGCTGCTCGCCCTCGCCTACGGCGGCACCCTGCACCAGCATCTGCCCGATCTGGTCGGGCACAGCGGCCACTGCCCGGCCGAGGGTGTCTTCGGCCGGCACCCCGTGCACCTGGTGCCCGGCAGCCGGGCCGCCGCGCTGTACGGGGAGCTGGCCGAGGTCAACTCGCACCACCATCAGGCCGTGCTCGATCCGGGCGGACTGCACGTGACCGGACGTAGCGAGGACGGCGTGGTGGAGGCGGCCGAGGACCCGTCCAGGCCGTTCGTCCTCGGCGTCCAGTGGCACCCCGAAGTCTCCGACGACCGGAAGCTGTTCGCGGCGTTCGTCGCGGCCTGCACCACCCGGTCACTGCGCACAGCGGCATCCGTCTGACCGCGCCGGCGCCGTGACGCCGGTGCGGCGGCACGTGCCATCGCCTGACCGGGCCCCGTACACCTCACCGTAGGACTTTGCCAGGAGGGCAACCGTGCACACTCACGTCCGTCCCGTCGGCGGCACACTGGTCGACATCCTGCGCGACCGGGCGGACGCCACTCCGCACCGCACCGCCCTGGAATTCATCCGCGACGACGGCAGCGAACACGCCGTCGGCTACGCGGCGTTGGACCGCAGGGTGCGCGCGGTCGCCGCCGCGCTCACCGAGCGCGGCCTGCGTGGCGAGCGCGTCCTGCTGCTGTTCCCGCCGGGCGAGAACTATGTGACGGCCTTCCTCGGCTGTCTGTACGCGGGCGCTGTCGCCGTGCCCGTGTATGTGCCGACCGGCAAGCGCGGCCTGTCGGCGGTCCTTGCGACCGGGGCGGACGCGGGCGCCGTGCTCGCGCTGAGCAGCCGCGAGGTGACGGACGCGATCACGGCCTCGTACCCGGAGCTGACCACGTCGGGGCTGATCCAGTGGCTGGTCACCGAGGACATCGCGGACGCGGCGGCCGACGACTGGCCGGGCGCGGGCCCCGCGCCCGCCGACCTGGCCTTCCTGCAGTACACGTCCGGGTCCACCGGGACGCCCAAGGGCGTAATGGTGCGGCACGACAACCTGGTGCACAACTCGGCGTCCATCAGCACCGCCCTGGGCGTCGGTCCGGACAGCCGGGGCGTGAGCTGGCTGCCGCCATATCACGACATGGGCCTGATCGGCGGCATCCTGCAGCCCTTGTACGCGGGATTCCCGTGCACCCTGATCTCCCCGATGGCGTTCGTACGCAGCCCGTACCGCTGGCTCGACGCCATCAGCAGGCACCGCGCGACGGTGTCGGCGGCCCCCGACTTCGCGTACGGCGAGTGTGTGCGCCGCATTCCCGAGGACAAGCGCGCCGAGCTCGATCTGAGCAGCTGGCAGCACGCCATGGTGGGTGCCGAACCTGTGCGGCCCGCGACCCTGGACGCCTTCGCGCGCGCCTTCGCGGACAGCGGGTTCGACCGGTCGGCCTTCCACCCCTGCTACGGGCTCGCCGAGGCGACGTTGTTCGTCACCGGCGGCGCGCCCGAGCGGGGCGAGCCCCGGGTGCTGCGCGCCGACCGTCGCGAACTGGAGCTGGGCCAGGCCGTGTCGGCCACCGCGGGCAAGGAGAACCAGGAGAACGCTGCTGTGCTGACGGGCTGCGGCCGGTCGCGCAGCGAGGACGTCGTCGTGGTGGTGGACCCGGCCGAGGG
Source organism: Streptomyces sp. NBC_01445 (assembly GCF_035918235.1). Classification (NCBI taxonomy): domain Bacteria; kingdom Bacillati; phylum Actinomycetota; class Actinomycetes; order Kitasatosporales; family Streptomycetaceae; genus Streptomyces; species Streptomyces sp. NBC_01445. Next base: position 792,678 of record NZ_CP109486.1, read on the forward strand.
CCGTGCGTGCCCGCCCGGCGGGACCGGCGAGGTGTGGGTGAGCGGCCCGACCGTCACCGCGGGCTACTGGGGCCGGCCCGAGCTGACCGACGAGGTCTTCCGCGCCACCCTGGAGTCCCACCCGGGGCGGCACTTCCTGCGCACCGGTGACCTCGGATTCACCCTGGGCGACGAGCTGTTCGTGACCGGCCGCGCCAAGGACCTCCTGGTGGTGCGCGGCCGCAACCACTACCCGCAGGACATCGAGCAGAGCGCCGAGCACGCCCACCCGCTGCTGCAGCCGACCCGGGCGGCGGTGTTCTCGCACGACGACGGGACCGAGGAGCGGGCCGTCCTGGTGCACGAGGTGGTCCGCGGCTTCGACCCCGAACGCGCCCCCGAGGTGATCGCGGCGGTCCGCAAGGCGGTGACGGCCGAACACGGGCTCTCCCTGCACGAGGTGGTGCTGGTGCGGCCCGGAGCGATTCCCCGTACCACGAGCGGCAAGGTGCGCCGCAGCACCTGCCGCGAGCGGTGGCTGGACGGCACTTTGCAGCCGATCGCGACCGGCGGCGCGGACACCGCGCCCGACGCCGGGGGCGGTGACATGCCCCCGGTGTCGCGGGCGGTCGCCGAGGTCGTCGCCCTGGAACTCGACGTGCCCGCCGAACAGCTGCCGCCCGGTGTGCCGTTGGTGGTCCTCGACCTCGACTCGCTGCGGGCCGTGCGGCTCGCCGAAGCGGTGCGTGAGCGCTTCGGGCTCCGGGTGTCCCCCGCCGAGCTCCTCGACGGGCTGACGCTTGCGGGCCTGAGCTCCCTCGTCGATGCCGTCGACGACGTGGCCGAGGCACACGTCGGTGCCGACGACACCGAGGCCGCCGACGCGCCCGCGAGCCGGGCGCAGGAGTGGATGTGGCTCCTCGACGCCATGGGCGGCGGCGCGGCGTACCACGTGGCGGGCGGCATCGACCTGCACGGCCCTGTCGACCCGGAGTTGCTGCGCGCGAGCCTGGAGGACCTGGTGGCGCGCCACCCGGCGCTGCACAGCGGATTCACCTCCGACCCCGAGGGCACCCTGCGGCGCACGCCGCTCGCCCCCCGCCCCTTCGAGCTGCCGGTGGTGGAGCCGAGCGCGGACCGGGACGCCCGCGCAGTCGCGGCCGAACTCGCCCGGGAGCCGTTCGACCTGGCGGCGGGGCCGTTGCTGCGCGCGGTCCTCGTGCGGGCCGGCACGCGCGAGTGGACGCTCGCGGTGGCCGCCCACCACATCGCGGTGGACGGCTGGTCACTGGGCCTGCTGCTGCGCGAACTCGGGATCTGCTACCGCGACCGACTCGCGGGGCGCAGCCCGTCCCGCACCGTCGTCACGGTTCCCGCGCCGAAGAGCGCGGGCGACGACGCGGAGGCCACCGCGTTCTGGCAGGAGACCCTGGCCGGGGCGCAGGCGGTGTCGCTGCCGCTGGACCCGGCCCCGCACCCGAGCCCCTTCAAGGGCTCCGCCCTGCCCTTCACCCTGCCCGCGCCGGTGGTGGCCCGGCTCAAACGCTATGGGGCCAAGCGCCGTTCGACCCTGTTCATGGTGATCCTCACCGGCCTGTCCGCTGTGCTGAGCCGGTGGACCGGCCAGCAGGACCTGGTGGTCGGTGCCGTTACGGCCGGCCGCCACCGTCCCGGCAGCGGTGACCTGGTCGGGCTGTTCGTCAACACCCTGCCGTTGCGCGTCGAGGCCTCCGGTGACCCCGCCTTCGGTGAGCTGCTGTCCCGGGTCCGCTCCTCGTGCCTGGCCGCCTACCGGCACCAGGACCTCCCCCTCGAGGAGATCGTCCGGCTGACCGGCGCGGACCGCGCCGACGGGCGGGCCCCACTGGTGCGTGTGGCGCTCGCCCTGCAGAACCTGCCGGTGGCGCCCTGGCAGTCCGGCGAGGTGCGCGCCGAGCCCTTCGAGCTCCCTTCTCCCGGCGCGCAGTTCGAGCTGTCGCTGCATCTGACGGAGGAGAGCGACGGCAGCCTGACGGGCCACGCCGTCCACGCCACGGACCTGATCTCCGCACCGAGCGCGCGCCGCATCCTGCAGGCCCTGACGCTGGCCCTCGAAGCCGTGCCGGGGCCGCCGGGGGCGGCGGCGACAGATCTTCCGATGCTCGCCTCGCACGAACTCGACCGGGTGGTGAGCAAGTTCAGCGGCTCGGACACGCCGCTCGACGACGGCCTGGTGCACGCCGGTTTCGAGCGGCAGGCCCGGCTCACCCCGAACGCACCGGCCGTCGTGTGGGACGGCGGCGCGCTGTCGTACGCACAGCTGGACGCCCGGGCGAACCAGCTGGCCAGGCGGCTGCGCTCCCTGGGCGCGTCCCCCGATCAGGTGGTGGCGGTGCACCTGCCGCGCTCCCCCGAGCTGGTCGTCGCGCTCCTTGCGGTCGTCAAGGCGGGCGGTGCCTATCTGCCGCTCGACCCGGACCACCCGCGCGCCCGGCTCGCCCTGCAACTCGCCGACGTGACCCCGTCGCTGCTGGTGACGTCGCGGGATGCCGCGCACGGCGGAGCGGGCGAACTCGCGGCAGGCTCGCCCGGTCTGACGCTCGTCGAGATCGACGACCCGGCCCTGGCCGAACTGCCGGACGGCCCCCTCGACGAGGTCGCGCGGCCGGACAACCTGCTGTACATCCTGCACACCTCCGGCACGACGGGCACCCCCAAGGGTGTGATGAACCAGCATGCCGGCGTGGCCAACCGGATGGCCTGGATGCAGGAGAAGTATCCGCTCGTGGCCGGAGAACGCGTGCTGCACAAGACGCCCGTCGGGTTCGACGTGTCCGGCTGGGAGATCTGGTGGCCGCTCGGCCACGGCGCGACGATCGTGCTCGCCCGGCCCGGCGGCCACCAGGATCCCGGGTATCTGGTGCGGTCCGTCATCGACCACGCGGTGACGACCTGTCACTTCGTGCCGTCCATGCTGCGCGTGTTCCTCGACGAAACCACGGCCGCGACGGCCGCGGGGACGCTGCGCCGGGTCGTGTGCAGCGGTGAGGCACTGCCGCCGGACGTGGCCGCCCGGTTCCACAGTCTGCTGCCGGGCGTGGAGCTGCACAACCTGTACGGGCCGACCGAGGCCGCCATCGACGTCACCGCGGAGCAGGTCGAGCCCGGCGCGACCGACCGGCCCCGGCTGCCGATCGGACGCCCGGTGCCCGGCGTACGCCTGTACGTGCTGGACGGACGGGGCAATCCCACGCCCGTCGGCGTGCCCGGCGAACTGCACATCGGCGGCCCCCAGGTGGCGCGCGGCTACTTCGGACGGCCGTCGCTGACCGCGGCTGCCTTCGTCCCCGACCCGTTCGGCTCCGGGGGGCGGCTCTACCGCACCGGCGACCGGGCGTGCTGGACCGAGGACGGCACCCTCGACTACCTCGGCCGCATCGACCACCAGGTCAAGATCCGCGGCCAGCGGGTGGAGCCCGGCGAGTCGGAGGCGGTGCTGGCCAGGCACCCGGCCGTCGGCGACGCCGTGGTCGTGCCCCGCCGGCAAGGCGGCGAGATGTATCTGGCCGCCTACCTGGTGGCCGCGGCCGGCGCCGAGCAGCCGGACCCGGCACAACTGCGGGAGCACCTCTCTCTCAGCCTGCCACCGGCGATGATCCCTTCGGCCTACACATGGCTGGACGCGCTGCCGGTGGGCGCCAACGGAAAGCTGGACCGCGACGCGCTGCCGGAGCCGGAGCAGAACCTCGCCGGCGGCGAGCACGTGGCGCCGCGCGACGCGGCCGAGCAGCGGGTGGCCGAGGTGTGGTGCGAGGTCCTGGGCCTCGAGGAGGTCTCGGTGACAGCCGACTTCTTCGCGCTCGGCGGGCACTCGCTGCAGGCGACCCGGATCGCACTGCGGCTGCGCGAGGCGTTCGGGGCGGAGTTCTCGGTCGCCGACCTGCTGACCGGAGTGCCCACCGTGGAGCAGACGGCACGGCTTCTGACGCAGCGCCAGGTGGCGGAGAGCGACCCGGAGGAGCTGGCCCGGCTCCTCGACCAGCTGTCCGGGCTGTCCGACGACGAAGTGGCCGACCTGCTGCAGCAGCAAGGCTGACGGTGGGGAAAGGAGACACCGGCCCATGGCCGTGACACTCAAGGACGACTTCGCCGAACGGGCCCGCCTGGAGGCGCGACTGCTCGCCCGGCGCAGGGGCGGAGCGGCGCTGCCGCTGCTCGACCGCCCGGCCGGGGCCGAGTGGCACTTCGCCGCCTCGCTGGGCCAGGAAGGCATGTGGCCCTCCCTGGCGACGACCGCGCGCCAGCCCCTGATCGTGGGCGGGCTCAGGGTGTCGGGGCCGCTGGACACGGGGGCGCTGCGCGAGGCCTGGCAGGCTCTCGCCGAGCGGCACGAGACGCTGCGCAGCGCCTATCGGACGGTCGACGGCGCGCTGACGCAGGTGGTCCCGGTCCGCGCGAGGCCGGTCATGGAAGTGGCCCTGGCCGACCCGGCGGCGGCCGCCTCGGTCGCGGACGACGAGCTCGCCCGCCCCTTCGACTTCGGCCGGGGCCCCTTGGCCCGGCTGCGCGTGCTGCGCCGTGCCTCCGGCGAACACCTCGTGGTGGTGTGCCTGCACCACCTGGTCGGCGACGCCCGGGCCCTCGAGGTGGTCACCACCGAGCTCACCGCGCTCTATGCCGGCGCCGTCACGGGCTCGCCCGTACAGCTGCCCGAACTCCCGGCCCAGTACGCCGACTTCGCGGCCTGGCACCGGGCGCGCGTCGAAGGTGAGCACGGCGGACGGACCGTCGCGTACTGGCTGGACCGCCTGGCCGGCGCCGAACCGGCGGCGCTGCCCTGCGACCGGTCCCAGGACCCCTCGGACATCGCGGGTCACACCCGGTCCTTCCCCCTGCCGCCGGAGCTCTTCGCCCGGCTGCGCGAGGTGGCGGCCCGGCACCGCACCACGTTCTACGTGGTCGGGCTCGCGGCCTTCCAGATCCTGCTCGCGCGTTGGTCGGGCGAGCGGGACATCTGCGTGCGGGCACCCGTCTCCTACCGCGACCGCAGCGACGTGCACGGCCTGGTCGGCGACTTCTCCAACGACGTGGTGGTGCGCGCCGACCTGTCGGGACACGTGACGCTGGCCGAGGCCGTGGAGCAGGTGCGGGCGAGCACGGCCGACGACTTCGCCCACCACGACATACCGCCCCACGTGGTGGCCTCGCGCATGGCCGATCCCACCCTGCTGGAGCGGCTGTTCCACGTGCAGTTCACCGCGGAACGCGAGCACGACCTCGGCGCCGCCCGGCAGCTGGGCCCGATACGCGCCGAGCCGTTCTCCCCCACAGCCGAAACCGTCGCGCGCCCGCTCAGCGTCCGCCTGCGCCACGACGACCACGGCGGCCGCGTCATCGTCGCCTACCGCTCGGGCCTCTTCTCCGACGAGCGTGCACGGGCACTCCAGCGCGACTATTTCGCCCTGTTCGAGGAGATCGCGGCGCACCCGGGGCGACCGGCGGTGAGTTGACCCGATGCTCACTCCTCGGCAGCCGATCGGGCCGCGTGTTCAAGAGTGAGCGGAGTTCGGCGGGCGAAAGGGTCACGCTCCCAGTGCGAGGAGGCCCTCATCCGAGGTGCCCGGTTGCTGTCGCGGAGGAGTGGGACTCATGTCGGCTACGAGGCGGGTGCACATCTACCCTTTCGAGGGAGAGGTCGACGGCCTTGAGATCCACCCGAAGTTCGCGGAACTGAGGGAGACCGACCCGCTCGCCAGAGTGCGCCTCCCGTACGGCGGCGAGGGGTGGATGGTCACGCGGTACGACGACGTGCGCGCCGCCAACTCCGATCCCCGGTTCAGCCGCGCGCAGATCGGTGAGGACACCCCCCGGACCACACCGCTGGCCCGCCGCAGCGACACCATCCTCAGCCTCGACCCGCCGGAGCACACACGGCTGCGCCGCCTGCTGTCCAAGGCCTTCACCGCGCGGCGCATGGGCGCGATGCAGTCCTGGCTCGAGGAACTGTTCGCCGGGCTCCTCGACGGCGTGGAGCGCACGGGACATCCGGCCGACCTCGTGCGGGACCTGGCCCAGCCGTTCACCATCGCCGTGATCTGCCGGCTGCTCGGGGTGCCGTACGAGGACCGGGGCAGGTTCCAGCACTGGTCCGAGGTCATCATGTCCACCACGGCGTACAGCAAAGAGGAGGCGGTGTCGGCCGACGCCTCGATCCGCGCGTACCTCGCCGACCTGGTGTCGGCGCGCCGGGCCGCGCCCCACGACGACCTCCTGGGCGTGCTGGTGTCCGCCCGGGACGACGACGACCGCCTCACCGAGGACGAGCTGATCACGTTCGGGGTGACGCTGCTCGTGGCCGGGCACGAGACCTCGGCCCATCAACTGGGCAACATGGTCTACGCGTTGCTCACCCACGAGGATCAGCTGTCCCTGCTGCGGGAGCAGCCCGAGCTGCTGCCGCGCGCGGTGGAGGAGCTGCTGCGGTTCGTGCCCCTGGGCAACGGTGTCGGCAACGCCCGGATCGCCCTGGAGGACGTCGAGCTGAGCGGTGGCACGGTGCGCGCGGGTGAGGGTGTCGTGGCCGCCGCGGTGAACGCCAACCGGGATCCCCGGGCGTTCGACGACCCGGACCGCCTCGACATCACCCGGGAGAAGAACCCCCATCTGGCGTTCGGCCACGGGGCGCACTACTGCCTCGGTGCCCAGCTCGCCCGCATGGAGCTGCGGGTGGCGATCGGCGGGCTGCTGGAGCGCTTCCCGGGGCTGCGGCTCGCGGTGCCCGCGGACCAGGTCGAGTGGAAGACCGGCGGACTGTTCCGGGGCCCGCAGCGGCTGCCGATCGCATGGTGAGGGGAACCGGCATGGCACAGGAGCAGAACACACGCTGGCGGATCGAGGCCGACCACGGCGCGTGCATGGGCACCGGCATCTGCGCCGGTGTCGCACCGGACGTCTTCCAGGTGGTCGACGGGCGGTCCGTGCCGCCGGCCGGAGAGGTGCCGGCGGACGAGAACGTGCTGGACGCGGTCGAGTCCTGCCCCATGGAGGCGCTGCGGGTGCGGGACGCGGTGAGCGGCGAGGTGCTCGACCTGTCGTGACGGTGCGGGCCTGCGCGGCGCTTCTCAAGTGGCTCTCCAGCGGAATTCGAGTGGGGTGTGGCAGGAAAGGACTACGGTCGGACGGATATGGGCACCGCCCGGCTGGAGACGGGTCCCGCGGTACGCCGGGAATTCGCCCACGTGTGCCAATCCCCTTGCGCCGCAATCCAGTTGCACGACTTGCGCCGACTTGACACGATTCATGGGGACATATGAGTATCCCTTTGGATTCAGGAATTCCGTATTCCGGTCCGGTTTTTCGCACATTGCGACAAGGAGAGCCCGAATGAAGTTCGCGATCGTCATCATCGAGAACGCCGAGTCCCGGCGTCAGATCCAGGAGGACCGCGCGACCTACCGCAAGGCGATCGAGGGCTGGATGGGCCAGCAGGCCCAGGCCGGCGCCCTCGTGGGCGGCGAGGCGTTCGAGACCGAGTCCCTCGCCCCGGTGACGGTGCGCCGGGAGGCCGACGGCACCCGTAAGGCCGTCGAGGGCCCGTTCGCGGGCGCCGACGAGACGCTGGGCGGTTACATCCTCGTCGAGGCCGCCGACCGCGACGCCGCCGTGGAGATCGCCAAGTCGTGGCCGAACCCCGAGACCCTCGAGGTACGGCCGCTGTGGGTGGCCGAGTAACCAGCCGGTCCCACCGGCTCCGACCCGCGGCCGGGCACACCCGGCCGCGGGTTCAGGCCTGTAGGCGCTATGGAGAGGCAGTCGCCTTGACGCTCCCCTCCCTGAAGGGAGGGGACTCTTAAGCACTGCGATCCGCCCTGACGGCGAATCCCAGCCCGCTGCTCTGCTCCGCAGGAGTCCGATTCCTCTTCGCCTGAAGGGCGGAGTATCCACGGAGGTATCCGATGACGGACGGCGCGATTCACGCACGCGCGGCGGGAGACGGCGCGGGCCGGCTGCGGCCCCTTCTGGACGCCGTGCACGACACGGCCTGCGAGGTACGGGCCCGCCGCCCCGACTACTTCGAGCACCGGCCGCTGCGACTGCCCGCGGAACTGCTCGCGCACCACGGCACCACCCCCGCCGCACTCGCCCAACTTATCGGTGATTCCTATGAGTTGACGGTCGAACCGGTCACCGACCCCGAGGACTGCACCTCCGTGGACCGTCTCGCGGCCGCCCGCGCACAGCACGCCGGCACCACGCCCGGCGACAGCGGCGCCCAGCGCGCGCCGCAGCCCGGCGAACTGGCGGCCGTCGCCCGCGAGCAGAGCGAGCTGCGCCGCGCCGCCGAGCGGGACGCCGCGCGGATCGGTGCGGCGGCGCCGTTGCGGGTCGGGGTGCTCGGCGGCGTGCTGCCGTACACCGCGGCGGGTGTGCGCGAGGAGGGCGAGCCGCCCGTCGTCCTGGTGAACGCGCTCGGCATGGGGACCGCGCTCTGGCACCCCCTGATGGCGGCTCTCGCACCCACGCGCCGCGTGCTGACCTGGGCGCCGCGGGGCACCGCGGCGGGCACCCGGCCGATGCGCCTGCGCGACCAGGCCGACGACCTGGCGGCGGTGCTCGCCGCCGAAGGCGCCGGGGACTGCCATCTGGTGTGCTGGTGCAGCGGGCCCAAGACGGCCATGGAGTTCCGCCGGCGCCGCCCCGAGTCCGTGCGGTCGATGGTCTTTCTGCACGGCTCCTTCCGGCACACGGGCGATCCGGCCGGCCTCGAACCCGACACACCGTACGAGCGCAATCTCGAGGAGCTGTGCCGCGCCGTCGTCGCCCGGCCCGCCCTCGCGGCCCGGCTGCGCACCATGTTCACCGGTCAACCTGCCGAGATATCAGGGGAATTGACCGCCCATCGGTTCGCCGACGAGGTCCTCGCGCTGCCCGCGCCCGCCCTGGGCGCCGAGCTGCTGCGCCCCTTCTCGGACGACGCCGTCCTGGTCGCCTATGCCCGCCAGCTCCTGGACTACTGGGCGTACGACGGTCTCGCGCACGCGGCCGACGTACAGGTACCGGTGCTGTGTGTGAGCGGCGAGTTCGACCGGATCGCCTCGCCCGAGCGGCTCGCCCTGGCCGCGGACCGCTTTCCGGGCGCCCGCCACGAGCGCCTGGCCGGCGCCACGCACCACTCCATGTACGACCGCCCGCGCGAGGTCGCGCGGCTGCTCACGGACTTCTTCACGGAGGCGGTTCGGCCGCGCTCAATTGTGAGCGGCGCCGCACGGTGACGCTCCCTAACGTCGGACATCAGGGGCCCAAGGCCTCTTCACCAGTGCGACGAAGGAGACAGAGCGTTGACTTCTCCCTTTCCTCAAGGAAGGGGATTCTCACGGCTCGCGCTGTGAGGGTTTCTGCTTCGTCGCCGACTGCCCGCCCGGAGTGCTCCGTTGAGGTCTTACACCAGCTCCACAGACAGACACCGTCAGCCCGACGGCCAGGAGGTTCTTCGCCGCGTTCACGTCCCGGTCGTGGGTCGTGCCACAGCTTTCGCACGCCCACTCACGGACGTTCAGCGGCATCTTCTCCTGCAAGGTGCCGCAGGTGGAGCACAGTTTCGAGGAGGGGAAGAAGCGGTCGACTGCGACCACTTCCCGCCCGTACCAGGCCGCCTTGTACTCCAGCATGCTCCGGAACTGAGACCACGCGGCATCGCTGATAGCGCGGGCCAGTTTCCGGTTCCTGACCATGTTGCGGACGGTCAGGTCCTCGATGACGAGCGTTTGGTTCTCACGCACGAGTCGAGTGGTCAGCTTGTGCAGGTGGTCCCGGCGCCGGTCGGCGACCCGGGCGTGGATCTTCGCGACCCTGCGCCGGGCCTTGGCCCGGTTCGCTCCGTCGCTCTTGGCCTTGCGGGACAGCTCCCGCTGGGCCTTCGCGAGACGGATACGGTCGGCACGTTCATGCCGTGGGTTGGTGATCTTCTCCCCGGTGGACAGTGTCACCAGGTGGTTCAGGCCCGCGTCGATGCCGACTGCCGTGTCCGTGGAGGGGAGCGGCTTGACGGTGGGGTCTTCGCACAGCATCGACACGAACCAGCGTCCGGCCGCGTCCTGCGACACCGTCACCGTGGAAGGGCTTGCGCCCTCGGGCAGCGGCCTCGACCACACGATGGCCAGCGGCTCGGACATCTTCGCGAGCCGCAGCTCACCGCCCAAGAACCGGAACGCGCTGGTGGTGTACTCCGCGGACTTGCGGGACTTCTTCCGCGACTTGAACCGTGGGTACTTGGCCCGCTTGCCGAAGAAGTGGGTGAACGCCACCTGCAAGTGCCGCAATGCCTGCTGGAGCGGAACCGAAGAGACCTCACCCAGGAACGCCAGGTCCTCGGTCTTCTTCCACGCCGTCAGCATCGCCGACGTCTGGTTGTAGTTGACCCGCTCCTGCCGCGCCCACGCCTCCGTCCGGGCCGCCAGCGCCATGTTGTAGACCTTCCGCACGCATCCGAACGTGCGCGACAGCTCCGCTGCCTGCGCATCCGTCGGATAGAAGCGGTACTTGAACGCCCGCTTCACGTGAGTGGTCACAGCTCAAAAACTATCGCATCAACTAGTGATCTCCTGCGGGCAGTTGACCGTGAACGACGAATCGCCCAGCCGCGACTCGTCTCATCCCGCCCCGCTCCGCAGAAGCTTCGCCTACCCCCACCTAAAGGTCGGGGCATCAAAGAAGGAGTCACGATGACCGACGCGGCGAGCCAGGCCCAGGGCGCGTTTCTTCCCGCCCACAGCGGGCCTCTCGGTTCCGGCTCAGACCTGCTGCACTCCGGGAACGCGGGCTTCATCATCCACCGGGCCGGCCAGCTCAACCACGCGTTCCGCGCCCAGGGGCGTCAGTTCGCCACGGATCTCGTCGGCCACCTGAACAAGGTGGTGGAGGGCGTCGCCACGATCGTGGTGCACGAGGAGATCCTCGGCACCGCCGACCGGCTCCACTGGCTGATCCACATGAAGCAGCCCAACGACTACAGCCGCTTCCTGGAGATAGCCGACCACGACCGCAGCTTCAAGGAGATCACCGAGGCCGACCGGATCGCGGCCTCGGAGGGCGCCGGCAACTGGGAGCGCATGTTCGTCGAGGGCTCCTTCCAGGAGCGGGTGTACGTCCCCCAGCACGGCCTGGACGAGCACGACGACGACCACGACCACGACCACCACGACGAGCCGTCGGACACCTTCGTGCCGCCCGCCCGCCACCAGACCGGGCTGCCCGACAGCCGGATGCGCAGCTCCGTGGACAGCGGCCTGACGATCATCCGTACGGCGCAGACCGCGTTCCGCTTCCGCACCGAGGCCCGCGAGTTCGCCTTCGCCTGGGCCTCCGAGGTCAACCGGGCCCTCGGCGGCGAGCTGACGGTCTACCTCTACGAGGAGACGTTCGGCCAGCAGGACCGGATCCACTGGATGATCCACCTCGACAGCCTCGACACCTACCGCAAGCTGACCGAGCTGAGCCGCCACGACGCCGACTACCAGGCGCTCTTCGGGCGGCAGTTCGTGCCCGACTTCAAGGGCGGTGGCGGCTGGGAGCAGACGTTCGTGTCCCCCACCATCCAGGACACCGTGCTCACGCCGCTGCACCCCGGCGCGCCCGCCTGGTTCTGAGCGGGGCGGACGCAGCCGTGACAGCCATCGGCCCGACTCACCGCGGCGTGCGGCTCACTGCCGAGCCGCACGTCCTGCGCGCCACTCTCACCAGCCCGGACGGCCTCAACAGCCTGAGCGGTGATGCCCTGGACGCGCTGGGGGCCGCCCTGGACCGGGCCGAGGCCGACCCCGAGTGCCGTGTCCTGCTCCTCGAGGGCTCGGGCGGCACCTTCTGTACGGGCCTCGACTTCGAGGAGGCCGCCGGCGATCCTGCGGGCGGCGCCTCGCAGGCCGGCCGGGGCGGGGCCGAGTTCCTCGCTCTGATGCGGCGCTTCGGCGAGACGCCGCTGGCGGTCGTGGCCTGCGTCGACGGCCGCGCGGCCGGCGGCGGCGTGGGACTCGCGGCCGCCGCGGACCTGGTCATCGCCACCGAGCGCAGCGAGTTCAGCCTGCCCGAAGCGCTGTGGGGCCTGGTGCCCTGCTGTGTGCTGCCCGTTCTCGTACGGCGTACCGGCTTCCAGCCCGCGTACGCGATGGCCCTGAGCACCCAGCCGGTGTCCGCGCGCCGGGCTGCGGACTTCCGCCTGGTGGACGAGGTGGTGCCGGACCCGGATGCCGCGGTGCGCCGCCTCCTGGTCCGCCTCACCCGGCTCGACCCGGCGACGATCGGCGAGCTCAAGCAGTACTTCCGGGCCATGTGGTTCACCACCGAGGACACCGACGCGTTCGCCCTGCGTGAGTTCACCCGGCTCATCGACTCGCCCGTCGCGCGACGCCGTATCACCGACTACACGACAACGCGGCGGCTCCCCTGGGAGAAGCCGCGGCCCTGACCGGGGCCGAAGCCAGGAGGGACGAGGCGATGGTGGCACTGGTTTTCCCGGGACAGGGATCGCAGCGCAAGGGCATGGGGGCCGACCTGTTCGCCCGCTTCCCCGATCTGACGCGGCAGGCGGACACGGTCCTCGGCCACTCGGTGGAGGAACTGTGCCGCTCCTCGGGCGACGGCAGGCTCGACCGCACCGAGTACGCGCAGCCCGCCCTGTTCGTGGTCAGCGCCCTGTCGTATCTGGCCCGGGATCCGGGGCTGCCCCAGCCGACGTTGCTGGCCGGGCACAGCCTGGGCGAGTACGGCGCTCTGTTCGCCGCGGGCTGTTTCGACTTCGCCACCGGGGTACGCCTTGTCCGCGAACGGGGCGCCCTGATGGGGCGCGCCCAGGGCGGTGGAATGCTGGCGGTGCTCGGCGTCGACGGCGACGAGGTGCAGGCGCTGCTCGCCGGGACCGGGGCGCGCCAGGTCGATGTCGCGAACTACAACACGCCCACCCAGACGGTGTTGTCCGGCCCGCTGGAGGAACTGCGCATGGTCTCCGCGGCCCTGGGACAACGGCCGGGGGTGCGATGTGTGCCCGTGCGGGTGAGCGCGGCGTTCCACTCCCGCCATATGCGCCCGGCCGCGCAGGAATTCGCGACGTTCCTGACCGGGTTCTCCTTCGCCGATCCGCACCGCACGGTCATCTCCAGCGTGACGGCACGCCCGTACGGGGCGGGGCAGGTCGCCGAGTTGCTGTCCCGTCAGATCGAGAGCCCCGTGCGGTGGTCGGAGACCATGGCCTACCTCAGGGAGCGCGGGACGACGGAGCTGGAGGAGATGGGGCCGGGCAAGGTCCTGACGGGCCTGTGGAAGCAGGGCCGCGCCGACGGGGCGAAGGCCCGGGCCGTGGTGCCCGCACCGGTAGCGGTGGCGGCCGGTGTCCCCGCGGCGGCCGCGGCCCGGACGCCCGTTTCCTCGGCTCCTGTGGCGGCGCGGGCGGCGACTGCGGCGCCCGCCCGCCCATCGGACCCCGCTCCCCCGGCTCCCCGCACCGCCCCCTCCCCCGCCGCGCCCGTGCCCCCCGCCTCCGTTTCGCGCGGGCAGCGGGCCGAGGAGCTGGGCAGTGCCGAGTTCCGGCGGGACTACGGGATCCGTTATGCCTATCTCGCCGGGGCCATGTTCCGCGGGATCGCCTCGGCGGAGCTGGTCATCCGCATGGGGCGGGCCGGCCTCATGGGGTTCTTCGGGGCCGGCGGGCTCGGGCTCGACAAGGTGGAGAGCGCCCTGGTGCGGATCAAGGACGCACTCGGTCCGGACGGCCGGTACGGCATGAACCTGCTGCACTCGATCGACGACCCGGCGTACGAGCACGCCATCGTCGACCTGTGCCTCAAGCACGGTGTCCACGACGTGGAGGCCGCCGGATTCACCCAACTCACTCCGGCCGTCGTGCAGTTCCGCTTCTCCGGTGCCCACCGGGATGCCGCGGGCCGCCCCGTCGCCGTGCGCCGGGTGCTCGCCAAGGTGTCGCGGCCCGAGGTCGCGGCCGCCTTCATGGCGCCCGCGCCCGCGGCGATCCTGCGCCGGCTGACCGCCGACGGACGGCTGACGCCTCAGGAGGCCGAGATCGCCGCCGAGCTGCCGGTCGGCCAGGACATCTGTGTCGAGGCCGACTCCGGGGGCCACACGGACGGCGGCGCGGCCCTGACGCTGTTGCCCTCGATGATCCGCCATCGCGACGCGGCGATGGCCCGGCACGGTTACGGCCGGCGGATCCGGATCGGTGCGGCCGGTGGCATCGGTGCTCCCGAGGCCGTCGCCGCCGCGTTCGTCCTCGGTGCCGACTTCGTGCTGACCGGCAGCGTCAACCAGTGCTCGCCCGAGGCGGGTACCTCCGACGCCGTCAAGGACATCCTGGCCGGTCTCGATGTGCAGGACACCGCGTACGCGCCCGCGGGCGACATGTTCGAGATCGGTGCCCGGGTCCAAGTGGTCCGCAAGGGAACGCTGTTCGCGGCGCGCGGCAACAAGCTGTACCAGCTCTACCGCAGCCACGACAGCTGGGAGTCGATCGACGCGGGAACCCGGCGCTCCGTCGAGGAGACCTACTTCAAGCGGCCGTTCGCCGAGGTGTGGGAGGAGACCCGCGCCTACCACCTCGGGCGGGGGCGCGACGCCGAGATCGAGAAGGCGGACCGGCTGCCCAAGCACCGGATGGCCCTGGCGTTCCGCTGGTACTTCGCCCGCTCGGTGCGCTGGGGCCTGGAGGGCGAACCGACGCAGAAGGTCAACTACCAGATCCAGTGCGGCCCGGCGATCGGCGCCTTCAACTACGTGGTGCGCGGCACCGGCCTCGAGGACTGGCGTCACCGTCATGTCGACCTGATCGCCGAACACCTGATGACGGGCGCCGCCGACGTCCTCGCCCGCCGCTGACCGTGCGCCGCCCGGCAGCGGCGGACGGCGGGCGGCACACGTATCGATCCACCGAACCCTGGAGCCACCATGACCACCCTGACCTTCCACTCGACCAACTCCGGTGTGATCGTGGAGCGCACCGCCCAGCTCAAGCAGGCCCATCGGGCCGAGGGCCGCCGGATCGCCCTGGAGCAGGCCGCGTACCTCAACGACAAGTTCGCGGGGCAGACCACGGTCACCGTGCACGAGGAGACGTTCGGCGTCCGGGACCGGCTGCACTGGCTGGTGCACCTGCCCAAGCTCAGCGGCCACCGCGAGATCTCCCGGCTGCTCGACGGCGACGAGGGGCCGGCCGCGGACTCCGACTGGCACGGCATGTTCGTCGACGGCTCGTTCTCGGAGACGGCGCTGATCCCGCAGCACTGGGGCATGTACGGCACCGACGAGGCGCTGCCCGAGGGCACCGTCATCGACGCCGCCGCGCCCGACCTGCGCGTCCCGCCGGCCCAGCGGCAGACCTCGATGAGCCCGGAGCGCACCCTCAACTCGTCCGGCGCGGGACTGATGATCCACCGCGTCGCCCAGCCCAAGTACGCCTTCCGCGCCGAGGCCAGGCTCTTCGCCCGCCGCATCACCGAGTCGATCAACACCAGGCTGCCCGGCATCGCGTCGTCGTTCCTGTACGAGGAGGCCTTCGGCCCGGCCGACCGGGTGCACTGGCTCATCCACATGAAGTCCGAGGACACCTACTACGACCTGATCGACATGCACATGCGCATGGACGACGCGACCCGCGCGATCTATCTGGACGAGATCATCGCGCCGGAGAAGGGCGGCGGCACCTGGAACCGGCTGTTCGTCGAGGAGAGCATGGGCGACATCGCCTTCTCCCCGGTGCCGGACGCCCGCTAGAGAAACGCTCGCTTCGCCGCCTCACCGCCTCGCCACCCGCGGGCCTGCTCACTTCTGAGCAGGCCCGCGGGTGCGCTGTTCCTAGGGTGCGTCAGGTGCAGCAAGCCGGTGTCTTTTCTGGGGGAGCGGATATGGAGCCTGGAACCAGCCCGTCGGGGCAGCAGGATGCGTCCGGCCTCGCCGCACGGGTGACGGCCGTGATGGTGCGGGTGCTGTCCGCGGCCCGGCCCGACGCGCAGCCCGTGACCGCCGCATGCGAACTGCGGGGCCTCGGCCTCGATTCGATGACGGCGGCCCGGCTGTGGCTCGCGGTGCAGGGCGAGTGTGCGGCGGATGTGCCGCTGGGCTGGCTCACCGAGGCGACCACGGTCGGGGAGTACGCCGTGCGGGTCGCCGACCACGCGTCGCAGGCGGTGCCGGTCCAGGGTGCGGGTGCCGTCGGAGCACAGGTCGCCGCGGACCCGGACGCCCTGCACGAGCCGTTCCCGCTGACGCCGCTGCAGGAGGCGTATCTCATCGGCAAGGAGCCCGAGCTGCAGGCGGACGCCGTGGGCTGCCACCTGTACCGCGAGTTCGACGTGCCGGCGCTCGACACCGAGCGGCTGCGCGCCGCCTGGCAGCGCCTTGTCGAGCACCACGACATCCTGCGCGCCACCGTCACCGAGGACGGCCGGCAGCAGATATCCGCGCAGGCCCCGCGCTGGGACCTCGCCGTGCACGGGAGCGCCACGCGCGCCGAGTTCACCGAGACCGCGACCGCCGTGCGCGCCCGGATGTCCCACCACCTCTTCCCGGCGGGCCACTGTCCCCCCTTCGCGATCGAGGTCACCCTCGGCCCCGACGGCACCGGCCGCGTCCACTTCGGCATCGACGCGATAGTCACCGATGGTCAGGGCCTCGACCTGCTCACCGCGCAGTGGGAGGCGTGTTACGCCGACCCGTCCCACCTCCTTCCCGCACCGACGGCCCCGCTGTCGGTGCGGGACTGCGTTGTGGCCCTGGACGCGGCGCGGCGGACCGAGGCCCACCGGCGTGACCTCGACCACTGGGTGCGGCGGCTGCGTGAACTGCCGGGCGCGCCGGGCCTGTTCACGGGGGACGCGCCGGAGCGCGGCGCCGGCCTGTCGTGTGTGCGCCGCAGCAGCCGCACCGCGCGGCTGACGGCCGCCGAGTGGCGGTCGCTGCGCGCGAGGGCCGAGGAGCTGGCGGTGTCGCCGACCTCGCTGGTCCTGACCGTGTTCACCGAGGCGCTCGCCCGGCACGGCGCCCACGAGCCGTTCTCCCTGGTCGTCACCACCAGCAGGCGCCCTCAACTGCCGCCGGAGGCCGACCACTTGGTGGGTCCGTTCACGGGCACCACGTTCGTCGAGGCGGTGCCCCCGCAGCAGCACACGTTCGAGGAGGCCGCCCGGCTCACCCACGAGGGCCTGTGGCAGGCGCTGGAGCACTCCGCGGTCTGCGGCGTCAGCGCGCAGCGGGCGCTGCGCGGCGGCGGTCCCGGGCCGCTGCCCGTGGTGTTCACCAGCATGCTCGACGCGGCGGGCCGGCCGAGGGCGCGCGGGTTCGCAGCGGCGCCGGTGTACGCGGTCAGCCAGACCTCCGGGGTGTGGCTCGACCACCAGATGTGGGAGCAGGACGGCGCGCTGCATCTGCGCTGGGACACCGCTGACGGGTGCTTCGCGCCCGGTGTGGTGGAGGCCGCGTTCGCGTCGCTGTGCAACGGGCTGCGCGCGCTCGCCGTCGCGGGACCCGTCGTCACCCGCCCCCTGAACGACCTGCAGCAGGCGTACTTCGTGGCGCGTGCCGCCGGGGAGCCGGGGCCGTGGCGGGGATGCCAGGTCGTCGTCCCGTACGACACCGACGAGCGCGTGGACCCGGTGCGCCTGGAGTCGGCCGTGGTGCGGCTCGTCGAGGCGTACGACGTGCTGCGCTCGGCGGTCACGCAGGACGGCGTCGTGGAGGTGCGCACCGGGGCGCCGCGCCGCTGGACGGTGCCCGTCGTCGCGGGCGGCTGCCCCGATGAGGTGCGCGATGCCATGGCGGCGGCGAACTTCCCGCTCGGCCGGTACCCGCAGTTCGAGGTGCGGGTGGTGCGCGGCGACGGCGGTGACACGGTCCTCATGTCGATGGACCTCACGCTCACCGACGCCCGCGGCATCCATCTGACCGGCCGTGAACTGATGCGCCTGTACGCCGATCCCGCGGCGGAGCCCCGGCCCGCCGAGGCGGCTCGGGACTCGGCGCGCGACGCGGACGAAGAGGCCCGCTCGCGGGCCCACTGGCAGGACCGGCTGCGGGCGCTGCCGCCCGGTGTGCCGCTGCCCGAGCCGCGTGACGCGGACGCGCCCGACCGCCGGGTCCGCCTGGCCGGCGCGCCGCTGGCACTGCGGCCGCTCACCGACCGCTGCGCCGAGCACGGTCTGAGCCTGGACGCGGTGCTGCTCACCGCGTTCACCGATGTCCTCGCCCGCACGTACGGAACGGATTTCGCCGTGCCGGTGGTCCGCTGGGACCACGGTCTCGACCCACAGCGGCCCGGCGAGTTCACGGCGCTGAGCTGGCTGCCGTGCGCGCCGCGCGAGCTGTCCTTCACCGCGCGGGCCCGGACCTACCAGGAGGGTCTGGAGCGGGACGCCGATGTGTCCGGCAGCGGTCTTCCCGAGCTGCGGCGGGCCGTGGCGCGCTCCGGCGGCGCCGGGTACCCCGTCGTCTACACGTGCGCCCTGGACCTCACCGGCCGGCCGCTGCCGGGGTCGGTGCGGGCCGGGCAGTGGCTGAGCTGTACCCCGGACGTGTTCCTGGACTGCATCACCACCGTCGACGCCGGGCAGCTGCAGCTGGCCTGGGACGCCGTGGACGGCCGTGCCCCGCAAGGCGGCTGGAGCGAGCTGCACGCCGAGTACCGCCGGGCCGTGACCCGTCTCGCCGACGACGCGGCGGCCTGGCAGGAGCCGGCCGGGGGCGACACGTCGGGCGCGGACGACGGCGAGGTGCGCGGCGCCGAGCTGCACAAGATCCTGCACGAGTGGAACGACACCGCCCGCGCGTTCCCCGACGACCGGCTGATGCACCAGCTCTTCGAGGAGCAGGCGGCCGAGCACCCTCAGGCTCAGGCGCTGCGCTGGCGCGGCGGCACGATGACGTACCAGGAGCTGAACCGGCGGGCCAACCGCATCGCCGCCCGGCTGGCCGCCGAGGACGTGGGCCCGGAGACGGTCGTCGCCGTCAGTGTGCCGCGCGGGCCCATGATGGTCGCGGTGGTCCTCGGGATCCTGAAGGCTGGCGGTGTCTATCTGCCGATGGAGCCGCACCTGCCCGCCGAGCGGGCCGCCGTCATCCTCGAGGAGGCGCACGCCGCGGTCGTCGTCACCACCGCCGACCGCGAGGGCTGGCCGGTGCCCGACGGATACGCCCGCGTGTGCGCGGACGCCGCCGTGGAGGGCCCCCACCCCGCCGACGCGGACACCTGCCCGCGGCCCGTGACGCAGCCGCACAACACGGCGTACATCATCTTCACCTCGGGCAGCACCGGCCGCCCCAAGGGTGTGGCGGTCGCGCACCGGCCCGTCCTGAACCTCATCAACTGGTGCCGGCGCACCTTCGGGTTCGGGCCCGGGGACATGGGCCTGTGTGTCACCTCGCTCGGCTTCGACCTGTCCGTGTTCGACGTGTTCGGCCTGCTCGGTACGGGTGCCGCGCTCTACATCGCGGACGCGGAGCAGCAGCGCGATCCCGCCCTCCTCCTGGACGTGCTGATCGAGGAGCCGGTCACCTTCTGGAACTCGGCGCCCACCACGCTCGCCCAGGTAGGCCCGCTGCTCGACACCGTGGGCACGGCGGGTACCGGTGATCTGCGCCTGGTGTTCCTCAGCGGCGACTTCACGCCGCTGCCCCTCCCCGACGAGGTGCGCGCCGTCTTCCCGCGCGCCGACATGATCAGCCTGGGCGGTGCCACCGAGGCGACGGTGTGGTCCAACTGGTTCCGCATCGGGGCGATCGACCCGGCCTGGCGCAGCATCCCCTACGGCAGGCCCATCGACAACAGCCGCTACCACGTGCTCGACGAGGCGCTGCGCCCCTGTCCCGTCGGCGTCGAGGGGGATCTGTACATCGGCGGTGAGTGTCTGGCCCTCGGCTACGTCAACCAGCCCGAGCTGACCGCCGACCGGTTCATCCCCGACCCGTTCCACGAGGACCCGCAGGAGCGCCTCTACAAGACCGGTGACAGGGCCCTGTACTACCCGGACGGCAACCTGAGCTTCCAGGGGCGGGCCGACGGACAGGTGAAGGTCCGCGGGTTCCGGGTGGAGCTGGCCGAGATCGAGCACCGGCTGCGGGCGCACGACGGGGTCAAGGACGCCGTGGTCCTGGCCCGGGAGGACGGCTGCGGGGACCGCACCCTCGTCGCGTACCTCGTGGCCCTGCCGGGTTCGGCGCCTTCCGGGCGTGAACTGCGCGGGTTCGCGGGGCAGACGCTGCCGGAGTACATGGTGCCCAACTTCATCGGTTTCCTGGCCGGGTTCCCGGCCACCGCCAACGGGAAGCTGGACCGGGCCGCGCTGCCCTGGCCGCTGGCCAAGGCACACCTGACGCCGCCGGACCGCTCTGCCGACGCCGATCCCGTCGGTTCGGAGGCCGAAGTGGCCGTCCCTGTGAAGGAGTCTGCGGCGGAGCAGCCTGCCGTCGCGGGCGGGGCCGGGCCCTCGGTTTCCGTGCCGCCGCGCGACGAGCTGTGCGCGGAGATCGCCGATCTGTTCGCCCAGGCCCTCGGGGTCGAGTCGGTGGACGCCGACACCGACCTGTGGGACCAGGGCGCGACGTCCTTCACCATGGTCCGGGTCTCGGGCTCCCTGCAGCGCTCGTACAAGCAGCGGTTCCCCGTCTCCGCACTGCTCGACAACCCGAGCGTCGGCGCGATCGCCGGCTGGGTCCATGCTCAGCTGGGGGGCGGCGCCGACGCGGAGAGCACTGTCGCCGTCGAGGCGGAGACCGCGACGTCAGACGATGCCGAGACCACGGCGACGACCGTCACGCAGGCCACGGTGGCCTCCGACGAAAGGCCCGATTCCGGCCCCGGACCGGTGGACTTCTTCGCCACCGAGGAGCGCGAGCGCTTCAAGCGACAGCACTGGAACCGGCGCGCCGACGAGCCCGGGCTTCCCGAAGTGCAGCTGGGCGAAGTCCGGTTCGAGGACGAGCTCCACGCCTGGCGGGCCAGCCGCCGGGACTTCCTCGACCAGCCCGTGCCCCACCGGTCCTTCTCGCGTCTGCTCGGCCTGCTGCGCGAGACCACCGGCGCCGACGGCACCGGCGCCCTGTACCCGTCGGCCGGCGACACCTACTCCGTCCAGGTCTATCTGCACCTGACGCCGGACGCCGTCGAGGGCCTCGACGCCGGGCTCTACTACTACGACCCGTCCCGGCACTCGCTGCGCCTGCTGCGGTCCGGTGTCCTGCCGGATCGCGGGGCCCACTTCTACTACAACCGGCCGGTGTTCGACCGCTCCCGGTTCGGCATCTACCTGTTCGGCCAGCGCCACGGAATCGAGCCGCTGTACGCCGAGGAGAGCCTGCGCTACCTCACGCTGGAATCCGGGTACATGAGCCAGTTGCTGATGCTGGGGCAGGCCGCCCACGGTGTCGGCCTGTGTCCGATCGGCGCCCTGAACACCGAGCAGTTGAGCCAGTGGCTCGGCCTGGACGAGGGCCATGTCTTCCTGCAGGCCTTCCTCGGCGGCGCGGCGGAACACCCGCAGCGCACGGCGGGCGGCACGGCGCCGTTCTTCACCGAGCCGACCGACAGCGACGGCTACAGCGGGAGCAACGACAGCAGCAGCGACAGCAGCACCGTCATCACCGATGCCGTGGCGCCGGTCAGCGCCGCCGCCGAGGACGCCGACGCCGAACCCCCGGCGCACACCGCCGAGCCGGCCGCGGTGATCGGCATGGCCGGCCGGCTCCCCGGGGCCGGGGACCTGGACGCCTTCTGGGACAACCTGGTCTCGGGCCGTACCGCGATCGGCCCGGCGCCCGCGTCCCGGCCGGAGACGGCGCCCTTGGGGGCCCGTGCCACCGGAGGATTCCTGCCGCACATCGACCGGTTCGACAGCCTCCTCTTCCATGTGTCACCGCAGGAAGCGCCGGCCCTCGACCCGCAGGCACGGCTGATGCTCGAGAGCGTCTGGCAGTGCCTGGACGACGCCGGGCACACAGCCGACTCGCTGCGCAGGTCCGCGGGGCGCGTCGGGGTGTTCATCGGCTCCATGTGGCACGACTACCGGCAGCAGGGCGCCGACCGGTGGAACGGGGGAGACAGCGCGGAGGTCGCGGCGACCGCCTCCGACATCGCCAACCGGGTCTCGCACTTCTTCGACTTCCGCGGCCCCAGCCTGGCCGTCGACACCTCCTGCTCGTCGTCGTTCGCCGCGCTGCACCTCGCGGTGGAGAGCCTGCGCCGCGGCGAGTGCGGAGCGGCCGTCGTCGGCGCCGTCAACCTGCTGGCCCACCCCTACCACTGGGGCCTGCTCGACGGCCTCGAACTGCTCGCGGCCGACGCCCCGCCGGCCGCGTACGCCGCCGAAGGCAGCGGCTGGCACCCGGGCGAGGGCGTCGGGGTGCTGCTGCTGCGCCCGGCCGACGCCGCCCGCCGCGCCAAGGACACCGTGCACGGCCTGATCGAGGGCACCCGGATCGGCCACGCGGGCCGCGCGCCGCGCTACGGCGCGCCGCACACCGCGGCCCTCGCCGACTCGCTCGCCCGGGCCCTGGCCGACGCGTCGGTGATCCCCGACGAGGTCGACTACGTGGAGTGCGCCGCGGCGGGCGCGGGCATCGCCGACGCCGCCGAGCTGGAGGCACTGGGCTCCGTACTCGCCCGCTGCGCCGGAGCGTCGCCGGTTCCGGTCGGCACGCTGAAGCCCAACATCGGGCACCTGGAGGCCGCTTCGGGTCTCTCGCAGCTCATCAAGGTGCTGCTGCAGATACGTCACGGGCGCATCGCGCCCACGCTGGTGTCGGGCGAGCTCAGCCCGCTCGTGGACTGGGACGGCCTCCCGGTCGAGCTGGTCGACACTCCGCGCGCGCTCACGCCGCGCGCCGCCGACGGCCGGGCCACCGTCCTGGTCAACGCGGTGGGCGCGACCGGTTCGTACGGCCATGTGGTGGTGCGAGCACCGCACGCGCACGGCACCGGGCCCGCAGCGCAGGACGGACTCGCAGGGGCCGGGGCCGCGCCGTCGGCGAGTGGTCCGCGCACCGTCGTCCTGTCGGCCGCTTCGCCCGAGGGCCTCACGGCGGCGGCCGGGCGGCTGCGCGACCATCTGGCCGGGGCGGGCAACGCCCTGTGCCTCGACGACATCGCCTGGACGCTGCAGACCGGGCGCGCGTCGCTCGGTCACCGCCTGACGCTGTCCGCCGACGGCCTGGACGGCGTACGGGCGGGCCTGACCGCGTTTCTCGACGGGCGCCCCTGTCCGGGCCTCGCGACGGCCGCCGCCGATCCGGCGCTCGCCGGAGTACCCACCGACGCGCAGGACCTGGCGCGGGCCGCCGGGGACTGGCTGCGCGGGCACGTGGTGGACTTCGCCCGGCTGTGGTCCGCGCCCGCCCGCCGCGTCCCGCTCCCCGTCCAGGACTTCACGGTCCTCGCGCAGGAGCGGCACTGGCTCGCCGCGCCCGCGGCCCGGCGGCCGGACGGTGCGACGGGTTCCGTACCGGCCGCGCCGGAGTCCGGGCAGTCCGCGCCGCCGGCGTCCCCGCAGGTTCAGGACGACCGCGCGGACCGCGCCCAGGAGCATGTCGCCGCCTGCTTCGCCGAGGTGAGCGGCATCCCCGCCGAGCAGCTGCACCCGCGGGTGCCGCTGGAGCACTACGGCCTGAGCTCCCGCCTGGTCGCCCGGTTCAACGAGCGGCTGCGCCAGGACGTCCAAGGGGTGTCCAGCACGGTCCTGTTCGAGTATCCGGACCTGGCCGGGGTCGCCGCGCATCTGGCGGCCCACCACGAGGGCCCCTGGTCGGCCGGCCCGGACACGCAGCCGTCGCCGCCCGTCCCGTCCCCGGACCCGCTCCCCGTGACCCGTACGCCCGCAGCGGCCCTGGGCGAAAGTGCCGCGGCCGACGGTCCCGAGCCCATCGCCGTCATCGGCATCGCGGGCCGCTACCCGGGGGCCGGGGACCTGGAGGCGTTCTGGAGCAATCTGGCCGAAGGCGTCGACAGCGTCGGTCCCCTGCCTGCCGAGCGCGCCCGCGACGGCTGGCCCACCGAGCAGATGTGGGGCGGCTTCCTCGAGGGTGTGGACCGGTTCGACGCGCTGTTCTTCGGGATCGCGCCGCGCGACGCCCAGCTGATGGATCCGCAGGAGCGGCAGTTCCTCCAGGTGGTCTGGGAGACCCTGGAGGACGCGGGCTGCACCAGGGCCCGCATACGGGAGCAACTGGGCTCCGACGTCGGCGTGTTCGTCGGCACGATGTACAACGAGTACCCCTTCTTCGGCGTCGAGCGCTCGCTGGCCGGGGAGAGCGCCGACACCGGGTCCGCCGTCGCGGGCATCGCCAACCGGGTCTCGTACTTCCTGGATCTGCACGGCCCGAGCCTCGCCGTGGACACCATGTGCTCGTCCTCGCTGACCGCGCTGCACCTGGCGGTGGAGAGCCTGCGCCGCGGCGAGTGCGCCGCGGCCGTGGCCGGCGGAGTGAACCTCTCGCTGCATCCGCACAAGTTCCGCCAGCAGACCCGCCTGAAGATGTCCTCCAGCGACCACCGCTGCCGCAGCTTCGGCGCGGGCGGCGACGGCTTCGTGCCCGCCGAGGGTGTCGGGGCGGTGCTGCTCAAGCCGCTGTCCGCCGCCGAGGCAGACGGCGACCGCATCCACGCCGTCATCCGGGGCACGGCCGTCAACCACGGCGGCAAGACCAACGGTTACATGGTGCCCAACCCCGTGGCCCAGGGCGATCTGGTCCGTGCGGCGCTGCGCCGCGCGGGCGCCGACCCGGCCACCATCGGCTACGTGGAGGCGCACGGCACCGGCACCCAGCTCGGTGACCCCGTGGAGATCAACGGCCTGAACCGGGCCTTCGCGGGCGCATCGGTGGCCCCGGCGAGCCGTGCCATCGGCTCGGTGAAGGCCAACATCGGGCACGCGGAGGCGGCGGCCGGTATCGCGGGCCTCACCAAGGTGGTGCTCCAGCTCCGCCACCGCCACCTCGTGCCGTCGCTGCACACCGAGGAGCTCAACGACGCAGTGGACTGGGCGAGTTCACCGTTCGAGGTGGTCCGCGAGGGCCGCCCCTGGGCCCCGCTCACCGGAGCGGACGGCGCCCCGCTGCCGCGCCGCGCGGGCCTCAGCGCCTTCGGCGCCGGAGGAGCCAACGCGCATGTCGTGGTGGAGGAGTACGTCCCCGGCACGGCACCGGAACCCACCGCACCCGGCGTACCCGGCGTACCCGAACCGCAGTTGATCGTCCTGTCCGCGCACGACCTCGGCCGGCTGCAGGCACTGGCCGGACGGCTGCGGGACCGGCTCGGACGCGACGACCGGCCCGCGCCGGCCCTCGCCGACGTGGCACACACCCTGCAGAGCGGCCGGGAGCCCCTGCGCGAACGGGTCGCGCTCGTGGCGTACGACGTGGCCGAGCTGTGCCGCGCCCTCGACCGGCTCGCCTCGGGCGACACCGGCGCCTGGGTGCACGGCCGCACCCCCGGCGGCGCCCTGCCCGACGGCCCGAAGGCGGTGCTCGATGCGGCCGCCGACCGGGACGCGGAGCTGCTGCGCCTGGGCCGGCACTGGACGGAGGGCGGCACGGTCGACTGGCCGAATCTGCACCCGGTGCGCCGCCGCCTGGTCTCGCTGCCCTCGTACCCGTTCGCCGAGGACCGGCACTGGCTGCCCGAACCGCGGACCGCGGCTCCGGCGGCAACGGCAACGGCAACGGCAACGGCAACAACCGTGACGGAACCGTCCGGCACCACGCTGTACGGCCGCACCTGGCGGGCTCTGCCGCCGCTCGCCGCCACGGCCGCTCCCGCACCGTCGGGCCGTGTCCTCTGTGTCTTCTCCGCACCCGGCGAGCCCGTGGCGCGCGCCCTGGCCGCACTGCTCGGCCCCGACCGGGTCACGCTCGTCCGGGCGGGCGCCGACGCCGGGATCGGTATCCCCGGTATCACCGGCATCGGCGATGAGGCCGAGGCTGCCGCGTTCGCGCAGGGGCTGCGGGCCGACGGGCCGGATGCCGTGGGCGGTCTGATCGACCTCACCGACCTCGGCGGCCCCGCCCGCGGGGACGCCGGATGCTGGACGGCCCGGCTCGTCCTGCTGCGGCGGCTCGTGCGCACCCTGCGCGGCCACGGCGGCCGCGTACTGCACGTGACCGAGGGCCTGTACGGGCCCGCGGGCCCCGCACCCTCGCTCGCCGGGGCGCGCATGGCCGGCTTCGTGCGGATGCTCGGCGCGGAGTACGGGCGGGTCACCGGCACCGTGCTCGACCTGGACGCCTCGGCCGTCGGACCCGACGCGGCCGCGCGGCAGATCCTCGCCGAGTACACCGGGCCGTACGGCCCGGGCGACGTGTCCGTACGCGGCGGAGTGCGCCACCGCCCCGAACTCGTGGCCCTGCCCGACGCCGGGCACCGGCCGCTGACCCCCGCCGTGGACCGCGCCTACCTCGTCACCGGCGGCACCCGGGGCATCGGGGCCCGGGTGGCCCGGCTCCTGGTGCGCCGCGGCGCCCGGCGGATCGCCCTGACCGGGGCCCGTCCGCAGCCGCCGCGTGCCGACTGGCCGCTCCTTTCGCCGGGCACACCCGAGGCCGAAACGGCGTCGCTGGTAACCGAGTTGGAGGCCCAGGGCGCGCGCGTCCTGGTGCACTCCGGCCCGCTGAGCGAGCGGGAGCGCACCGACCGGTTCCTGCGCGAGGTGCGCGAGGTGCTCGGCCCGATCGGCGGTGTCGTGCACTGCGCGGGGCGCGGGCCTGTCGGCAGGCCCTCGTTCATCGGCAAGGAACTCGCCGACTTCGACCCCGTACTCGAACCCAAGACGACGGGCCTCGAGGTCCTCGACGAGCTGTGCGCCGGTGACCGGCCGGAGTTCTTCGTGCTGTTCTCCTCGCTGTCCGCCGTCGCGCCCGGCCTGGCCGCCGGCGTCCTCGACTACGCGGCGGCCAACGCCTTCCTCGACTGTTACGCCGATCACCAGGTGCGCTCGGGACGCCCCTGGTTCCGTTCGGTCGCCTGGCCCACCTGGAGCGAGTCGGGCATGGGCGCGGACCGGCCGGACAGCTGCGCGCCCGTGGGCGTGGGACCGCTCGGCGACGAGGAGGGGCTGCGGGTCCTCGAACGGATCCTCGCCCTGCCCGCCGAGCAGGCCCGCATCGTGCCCTGCCCCCCGATCGACGGCATCGCCGCCGACCCCGCGGCGCTGCTCGGTTCCCCGCGGGACACCGACGCAACGGCCTCCGTGGGGTCCACCACCTCGGCCAGGTCCACCCCCATGGCCGGTTCCACACCCGCAGCCGGGTCCGCACCCGTTCCGACGACGACCGGGGCCACGCCGCCCCGGCCCCGTGAAGAGGAGCACACCGTGCCGAACACCTCAGTCACCGGGCCGCCCTGGCTCGCCCCGCTGTTCAGCGAGCTCCTCGCGATTCCCGAGGACGCCCTGGACCCGACGGCGCTCCTCGGCGACCTGGGGGTGGAATCCGTCCTCCTGGGTGAAATCCTGCTGCGGCTCGAGGAGTTGACGGGTCTGTCCCTCGACCCGGCGACGCTTCTCGACCACCCCACCCTCGAACTCCTGGGCCGACATCTGGCGGACCTCGGGGTGCCGAGCGCACCGCCCGTGCCCGCCGCGACGCCCGCCGCGACCACCGCGCCCGCCGTGGCTCCTGTGGCCCCCGTGACTCCTACGGCTCCCGTGGCTGTGGCCCCTGTGGCCCCCGTGGCCCCGTCCGGGAAGATCGCTGTCATCGGGCTCTCCTGCCGCTTCCCCGGCGCCGAGGACGCCGCCGCCTTCGCACGCAATCTGCTGGGCGGCACCTGCTCGGTGACCGAGGTGCCGCCCTCGCGCTGGGACGTCGGTGAGCTGTACCGGCCCGAGCTCGAGCCGGGCCGCAGCACCAGCAAATGGGGCGGATTCCTGGACGGGATCGAGGACTTCGACCCCGAGTGGTTCGGCATGAGCGAGGACGAGGCCCGCTGCCTCGACCCGGCCGTGCGGCTGTTCCTGGAAGGCTCCGCCACCTGTCTGACGGACGCCGGATACAGTGCGCGGGAGCTGGCGGGCCGCGACGTGGGGGTGTTCGCGGGCGCCCGGATGTCCCACTACGGGCGCCGGGTGGGCGAGCGGCGCGGCCTCGTGGGCATGGGCTCCGACCAGAACTTCATCGCCGCGCGCATCGCCCACCACTTCGACCTGCACGGCCCCAACCTCGTGGTGGACAGCGCCTGTTCGTCCTCACTGGTGGCGCTCCAGCTGGCCTGCCGCAGTCTCCTGGACGGCGAGTCGGAGCTGGCGCTGGCCGGCGGGGTCGACGTACTCCTGGACGAGGAGCCGTATCTCGACTTCAGCGCGGCCAAAGCGCTGTCCCGGCACGGCCGCTGCGCCACCTTCGACGAGAACGCCGACGGGTTCGTGCCCGGCGAGGGCTGCGGCGTCGTCCTGCTCAAGCCCCTGGAGAAGGCGCTGCGGGACGGCGACCGGATCCATGCCGTGATCGACGCGGTCGCCGTCAACAACGACGGCCGCACCATGGGACTGACCACCCCCAACCCGGCGGCACAGGCCAAGGTCGTCCGCCGGGCCCTCGCCGCGGCCGGGCGGCGGGCCGACGAGGTCGGCCTGATCGAGGCCCACGGCACCGGCACGATGATCGGTGATCCGATCGAACTGCGTGCCCTGACCGAGGTGTTCCGCGAGGAGACCGGACGGACCGGCTTCTGCGCCATCGGAAGCGTCAAGACCAACGTCGGGCATCTGCTGAGCGCCGCGGGCATGGCCGGCCTGATCAAGGCGGTGCTCGCGGTGCGGGACGGGCGGATCGCACCGACGCTGTTCTGCGAACGGCCCAACCCGCGCTTCGACTTCGCCGCCTCGCCGTTCTACCCGAGCCGCACGGCCCACGACTGGGAGCCGGAGCCCGGCCGGGTGCGGGTCGCCGGGGTGAGCGCCTTCGGCCTGGGCGGCACCAACGCCCATGCCGTCGTCAGCCAGTTGGACCCGGCTCTGGCGGCGGCGCACCGGCCGCGCCCGGCCCTGCCCGCGCCGGACTTCGCGCGCCGCAGGCTGTGGCTGGAGGCGGCACCTCCGTCGGCGCCCGGCCCGCGGCCCGCGGTCCCCGGCCGCCCGCCGCTGGGTGCCTCCATCCTCGGCCTGACCTTCGAGGAACCCCTCTCCGAACCCGGTTACGCCCCTCTCACCCCAACCCCGACCGGCGCCGACACCGCAGCGGCGTCGCAGGAAGGACGGAAGTGGTGAACGTGCCCTCCGCACCGCAGCCCGGACACGAGTTGGTGTGCCATCTCGTCCTGGAGCACAGCGACTTCATCATGCAGAACCACCGGGTGCACGGGGTGTCCGTCATGCCGGGGGTGACCTTCCTCGACATCGTCTTCCGCATCCTGCGTGACCGGGGCTTCGACACGGCCCGTGCCGAGCTGCGCAACGTCCTCTTCCACGAGGCGATCGCCACCAGCGAGGGCTGTGACCGCGACATCCGCATCACGGTGTCGACGTCCACCGACGGCAGCCGCTGGATCACCGCGGAGAGCCGCCGCCGCGAGGGCGGCGAGAGCGCTGCGGACTACCAGGAGAACTTCCGCGGCGAGCTCGTCCTGCACGACGTGCCCGAGCCCGGGCCGCTCGACGTCGACCGGCTGCGCACCACCGCGCGGCGCGTGGCCGACCTGGACGAGATGTACGCACGGGCCCGCGCCGAAGAGATCCGGCACGGATCCGCGATGCGCTGCTTCGGCCGGCTCTACTACGGCGACGGCGAACTCCTCGCCGAACTGGGCCTGGACGGGGAGGCGGCGGCGCTCGACGAGCACTTCCATCTGCACCCGGCGAAAATGGACTGCGCCACCATCGCCGCGTTCGCGCAGGTGCCGCCGCCGGACCAGGACCCGTTCATCCCGGTGTTCATCGAGTCGTTCCGGGCCCCGCGCCCGCTGACCGGCGTCGCGTACGCCCATATGCCGCGCCCCGAGACGTACGCCCAGTCCGGGGACATCATGCACAACGACTGCGCGCTGTACGACGCCGACGGCCGCTTCCTCGCCGGGTTCACCAAGCTGACCTGCAAGCGCATCCGCAACCCCGAGCTCATCACCCGGCTCCTCGACGCCCCGGACGTGACGCGCACGGCCGCGCCCGCCCCGGCTGCGGTGTCCCCCTCCCCCGCTGTCGCGCCTGCCTCGTCCGACGGCGGCGGGGCCGGGCCCGACGCGGTGCGCGCGCATCTGCGCGAACTGGTCGGCACCCTTCTCGGCAGGGCGCCCCACGCGATCCGCACCGATGCCGGTTTCTACGACCTCGGCCTGGACTCCGGGCACATGCTGGACATCAGCCGCCGCCTGGAGGAATACGTCTGCGCGCCGCTGTATCCGACGCTGCTGTTCGAGTTCTCCGACATCGACTCGCTCGCCGCGCACCTGTACGCCGAGTTCGGCGCGCAGGTGCGCAGCGCCCCCGCGAACCCGCCTGCCACACCCGCCTCGCCCGATGAGGGCGCCGGAGCCCCGCCCGCGGCGGCGGCCAGAAGTGCGGCCCGCGCCGTCGCGCCCGCTCTCGGCTGCCACCGGCCGGTGTGGACACCACTGCCCGCCGACCCCGGCGCTTTCGCGGCGGACGGCGCACGGACCGTGGTGCTCGTCGGTGCCGACGCCGCGACCGCGGCCGCCCTGCGCGACGCCGCGGCCCCGGCCCGGGTGGTACGCGCCGAACGGGCCTCCGCGTTCCAGCGCCTGGCCGCCGACCACTACCGGCTCGACCCGGCCGATCCGGACCAACTCGCCTCGCTGACCACCGCGTTGGCAACCGACGGCATCTCCGCGACGGCGTACGTCCGCTGTGCCCGCACCCGGGACACGGACGGCGCCGGGAGCGCGCTGCCGGATGCCTACCTCGAGAGCTGGGCGCTGGCCGTGGCCGTCACCGGTACCCGGCCGACGGGGCCTGTCCCGGTACTGTTCCTGCACCCGCGCGATCCCGCCGCGCCCCGCCCGCACGAGGACGCGCTGGGCGCGCTCGCCCGCACCGTCGCCGCCGAGGCGCCGCAGCTGCGCTGCCGTGCGGTCGGCCACGACGCCACCGCGACGGCCGGGGACCTCGCCGCCGTCATCGCCGCCGAGAGCACGGACCTGTCCGCGGAGAGCGAGGTACGGCACACGGGAGGCACCCGGCTCGCAGTGCGGCACGAGACGCTGGCCGTGCCCGCCGGGAACGGCGCGGGCGTGCTGCGCGAGGACGGCGTGTATCTCGTCACCGGCGGGGGCGGCGCTCTCGCCTCACTGCTGGTGGACCGCCTGGTGACACGCGGCCCGGTGCGGCTCGTGCTGACCGGCCGCAGCGCACCGGGGCCCGAGCTCACACAGCGGATCGACAGCTGGCGGCGGCGCGGCGCCGAGGTCACCCACGTGCGCGGCGACGTCGCCCACACCGACGACGTGCTGGCCGCCGTGACCTGTGCGCGCGAGACGTACGGCCGGATCGACGGGGTCTTCCACTGCGCGGGCAGCGTCGACGACGGAATGTTCTTCCGCAAGGACCCGGAGCGCTCCGCGGCCGTCCTGGCCGCCAAGGTGGCCGGCACCCGGAATCTCGACGAGGCCACCGCGGACGACGGCCTTGCGTTCTTCGCGCTGTTCTCGTCCGTTTCGGCGTCCGTGGCCAACCCGGGCCAGGCCGACTACGCGTACGGCAACGCGTTCATGGAGCACTTCGCCGAGCAGCGTGCCGCCCGCGCGGACCGGCCCGGCGTCTCGGTCGCGGTCGGCTGGCCGCTGTGGGCCGACGGCGGGATGCGGGTCTCCGAAGACGTGCTGCGCCGCTCCGCCGACACGTCCGGGCTGCACGCCCTGCCCGCCGACGCGGGCCTGGACGCGCTGTTCGGGCTGCTCTCGGGGGCCGCACCGCGGGCCGTCGTCACGTACGGCGACCAGGAGCGCATCGCCGAACTGCTGCCCGCGCCCCGGCCCTCGGCCGCACAGTCCGGGCGCCCCGGCTCCCCCGACTCGCCTGACTCCCCGGACAGCGACGACATCGCGATCATCGGCGTCGCGGGCCGCTACCCCGAGGCCGAGGACCTCGAGGCGTTCTGGCGCAATCTCGCCGAGGGCCGCGACTGTGTCGGCGAGGTGCCCGCGGACCGCTGGGACCACGCGGCGTACTACGACCCGGAGCGGGGCAAGGAGGGCCGCACGTACGGGCGTCGGGGCGGGTTCCTCGACGGCGTCGACCGGTTCGACGCGGCCTCCTTCGGCATCTCGCGGCGCGAGGCCGAGCTGATGGACCCGCAGGAGCGGCTGTTCCTCACCGTCGGCCGACAGGCCGTCGAGAACGCCGGCTACCGCCCGGAAGAACTGGCCCGCACCCGGGTCGGGGTCTTCGCCGGTGTCATGTGGAACCACTACCAGTTGTGTACGGACGGCAGTGCCGAGCCCGTCGCGCCGACCGCCCTGCACTGCTCCGTCGCCAACCGGCTCTCGTACTGCCTGGATCTGTCCGGGCCCAGCATGGCGGTGGACACCGCCTGCTCGTCGTCGCTGACGTCACTGCACCTGGCCGTGGAGAGCATCCGGCGCGGTGAGTGCGCACTGGCCGTCGCGGGCGGCGTCAACGTCGCCGCGCACCCGCAGAAGTATCTGCAGCTCGCTCAGGGCCGGTTCCTGTCGTCGGACGGGCGCTGTCGCGCCTTCGGCGCGGACGGCGACGGCTACGTGCCCGGTGAGGGCGTGGGCGCGGTGCTGCTCAAGCCGCTGGCCGACGCGCTAGCCGACGGGGACCACGTACACGCGGTGATCAAGGGCTCGTTCCTCAATCACTCGGGGCGCACCAGCGGTTTCACCGTGCCGAGCCCCACTGCGCAGGCCACGCTGATCGCCGACGCGCTGGACCGCTCCGGTGTCGCCGCGGACAGCGTCGGCTACATCGAGGCGCACGGCACCGGCACCGCGCTCGGCGACCCGATCGAGATCGAGGGGCTGAGGCAGGCGTTCGCGGACGCGGGGCTCGCCCCGGGCAGCTGCGCCATCGGCTCGGTGAAGTCCGGGATCGGGCATCTGGAGAGCGCGGCCGGTATCGCCGCCGTCACCAAGGTGCTGCTCCAGATGCGCCACCGGGAGCTGGTGCCGTCGCTGCACAGCGAACAGCCCAACCCGCACATCGACTTCGCGGCCACCCCCTTCGCCGTGCAGCGGACCCGGACCCCTTGGGTGCCTCGACCGGGCAGCACGGTGCTGCGCGCCGGAGTGAGCGCGTTCGGCGCCGGTGGCTCCAACGCCCATGTCCTCCTGGAGAGCGCGCCGCCCGCGCCGGCCACCCCTGTGGCGGGTCCGCAGCTGTTCGTGTTCTCCGCCAAGGACGAGCGGACGCTGCGCGAGGTGGTACGCCGCCAGCTGCGCCACCTGGACGGTCCGGGCCCGGTCGGGAGCTCGGCGGACGAGGCGACGGCGCTGCTCACCGGTGAGGTGGCCGCGCTCCTGGACGTGCCCGTGGACGCCGTGGACGTGCGGGAGAACCTGGCCGACCTCGGGGTCGACCGCCTGGCACTCGCCGAGCTCGGCCGCCGCGTCGAGGGGCGCCTGCCCGCCGGGGTGCCGCTGTCCGGGCAGGCGTCGGTCACCGAACTGGCCGCGGCCGCGGCGCTCGCCTCCCGGCCGGACGCGCAGCCGCTCGCGGACATCGCGCACACGCTGCGGGTCGGGCGTTCCCCGCTCGCCGTCAGGCTCGCCGTCGTCTGCGGTGAACCGGAGGAGCTGCGCCGGAGGCTGGCGGCGTTCCTGGACGGCGACGAGCCCGGCGAGGGCGTGTTCACGGGCCGCGCCGAAGACGACACGGAGCCCGTGCGACTTGAGCGGGCCGCCGAGCTGTTCCGCCTCGGCCGGCTGTCCGAGCTCGCCCGCGCCTGGGCCGACGGGGCCGCGGTGGAGTGGGACGACTGCCGCGCCGGCGACGGCGTACGGCCACGTCGCGTCCCGCTGCCCGCGCACCCCCTGGACGAGCGCTCGTACTGGATCGGCGGCTGGCGCAGCGCGCAGGAGACCGGCGAGAGCCGGGAGCCGGTCGAGACGGCGCAGGCTTCAACTGCCGGGCCTGCGGCTCCGGTTGACCAAGCAGACCTGCCGGAGGTGCGGGAGGAGCGGCCCGGACTCGACCCGCAGGAGGTGCTGTGGGCCGTGGTGGACGCGGTCCGGACGCGGCTCTATCTCGAGCGGGACGAGGTCGACCACCGGCTGTCCTTCAACGAGATGGGCGTGGACTCGGTCGGCGCCGTGGAGATCGTCGAGCAGCTCGGCGCACGTTTCGCCCTGGAGATGGACCCGGTGACGCTCTTCGACCACCCGACGGTGCCCCGGCTCGCCGAGCACGTCAGGGAACTGCACCGGCGGAGCCCGGCGCCGCGGCCACAGGCCGCACCGGCCGTCGCACAACCGGCGGCACCCGAGGCCGCCGCCCTGCCCGCACCCATACCCGAGCCGGCCGCGTCCCCGGACACCTGCGACGACATCGCCGTCATCGGCATGTCGGGGCGCTTCCCCGGGGCCGAGGACCTGGACGCCTTCTGGGAGAACATCGCCGCCGGGCGTGACAGCTTCACCGAAGTGCCCGCGCAGCGCTGGGACGTCGGCCCCGTCTTCGACGCCGACCGTCTCGTCCCCGACAGGACCTACAGCAAGTGGGCGGCCATGCTGCCCGAGGTGGGCCGGTTCGACGCGGCGTTCTTCAACCACTCGCCGCTCGAGGCCGAGGTGATGGACCCCCAGCAGCGGCTGTTCCTCGAGCAGTCCTGGGCGGCACTCGAGCACGCCGGGTACGCGGTCGGCGCCGACGACCGCACCTCCTGCGGGGTGTTCGTCGGCTGTGCGCCCGGCGACTACTCGACGCTGCTCACCGAGGCGGGCCGGGCCGACACCGGCCATGCCTTCCTCGGCACCACCAGTTCGCTGCTGCCCGCCCGGATCGGCTACTTCCTGAATCTGGACGGACCCACCATGGCCGTGGACACGGCCTGTTCGTCCTCGCTCGTGGCCGTGCACCTGGCCGCCGACAGCATCCGGCGCGGTGAGTGCGCCATGGCCCTCGCGGGCGGTGTGGCCCTCATGGTCACCCCGCAGCTGCACGTCAGGGCCAGCAAGGTCGGAATGCTGTCGCCGCGCGGCACCTGTGTGCCGTTCGACGCGTCGGCGGACGGCACCGTCCTCGGCGAGGGCGTGGGCGCCGTCGTACTGAAGCGCCTGGACCGGGCCGTCGCCGACGGGGACCACATCCACGGCGTCATCAAGGCGACCGGGGTGAACGGCGACGGCCGCACCAACGGCATCACCGCGCCGAGCGCCCTGTCGCAGGCCGCGCTCATCGCGGACGTGCACCGCAGGGCCGGGGTGGGCGCCGACGACATCGGGTACGTGGAGGCGCACGGCACCGGTACCGCGCTCGGCGACCCGATCGAAGTGCGGGCCCTGACCGAGGTGTTCCGCCGCTCGACCGATCGCAGCGGCTACTGCGGCATCGGCACCGTGAAGGCCAACATCGGGCACACCACCATGGCCGCGGGGATCGCGGGCCTGCTCAAGACGCTGCTCGCGCTGCGCCACCGCGAGCTGCCGCCCGCGCCCGCCTTCGACACCCCGAACCCGAAGACGGAGCTGGAATCCAGCCCCTTCTTCGTGGTCCGGGACCGCCAGGAGTGGGAGCCGGGTCCCGGCGGTCAGCGGATCGCCACGGTCAGCAGCTTCGGCTTCAGCGGCACCAACGCGCACGCCGTTCTCGCGCAGGCCCCCGAGCCGCAGGCCCGCCCCGAAGAGCCCGACCAGGAGCGGCTGTTCGCGGTGTCCGCCCGCGACGGGGCGGCCCTTGACCGGCTGCTGCTGCGGCTCGCCGACAGTGACCTGGACGGCGTCACCCCGGCCGACCTGGCCTTCACGCTCGGCGTCGGCCGCGCCCATCTGCCGGTGCGGGCCGCCGTGATCGCCCGGAACGTGCCCGAACTGCGCCGCAGGCTCCGCCTGCTGCAGTCCGGCGCCCAGGCCCCGGGCTGCTTCCGCACCGGTCAGGGGGCCGCGGCCGGCGACCTGGACGAGCAGACCCGCGCCGAGCTCGCGGGCCGCGCCGGGTCGGGTTCGCCCGCCGAGCGTGTCGCCGCCCTGGAGCGCCTGGCCGCCGCCTATGCCGCGGGCCAGGACCTCGACTGGCAGTCCCTGTCGTACGGGGACCGGCCGCGCCGGGTGCCACTGCCGACGTACCCCTTCGGCGGGGACCGGCACTGGATCACACTCCCGGACACCGACCGCACCGCCGTGCCCGCCACGGCACCCGCCACGTCCCGCGCCGAACTCCCGGGCCAGTCACCGCAGTTGACTCCCCACCCTCTGCTCGGTGCTGTCTCCGGGGCGCCCGGCGACCCGGACGGCGCCCGCTTCCCGGTGCCCGTGCCGGCCGCGCACTGGGTGCTCGACCACCACAGGATCGGCGACCGGCCGGTCCTGCCCGGCGCCGCCGGGCTCGACCTCGCGGTGGCCGCGGCCCGGCGCTGCGGCCTGCGCGGCACCGTGCGGCTGCACGGCGTGCAGTGGCTGCGGCTGATCGACGCCGAGGCCGCCGGCACGCTGCGGCTCACCCTGACCTCGGACGGCGAGGGGTACCGCTTCGCCCTGGCCACCGGTGACGACGGGACCGTCTGCTCCCGTGGCTCGCTCACGGTGCGCCCCGATGCCCAGGACGCCGCCGCCCCGGCCGCGTCGCCCGAGACCCTCGATGTCGCGGAGATCGCCGCCCGCTGTCCGTACGAGGTCCGCGCCGAGCGGTTCTACGACGACTTCCGTTCCGGCGGGATCGCCTACGGCCCGTCCTTCCGGGTCCTGGAGAAGATCACCTTTGGTGACGACGAGGTGCTCGGCACGCTGCGCACCACCCCGGACAGCGGCGGGTTCGCCCTGCACCCCGCCCTGCTCGACGGCGCCCAGCAGACCATCGCCGCCCTGGAAGGGGGCAACGACGCCACCCTGGTGCCGTTCTCCGTCGAGACGGTCGAGGTCGTCGACGCGACGGCCGTCCCCGCGTTCGCCCATGTCGTCCGTGCGGGAAAGCACCGCTACACGGTGCGCCTGGCCGACCGGTCCGGGCGGGTCTGTGTCCGCTACGAGGGCCTCGCCCTGCGGGCGCAGCACAACCCGGTCGACTCCATGATGTACCGGCCGGTGTGGCGCCCCGCTCCCCTGCCGCAGCCCGGCAACACGCCCGCGGGCGGCCGTACGGTGGTGGTCCACACCGCCGACTCGACGACCCTGGCCGCCGCGCTCGCGGCCCGCACGGGCCCCGGCCTGGTGGCGCTGTCCGGCGCGCAGGACGCGGCGCCGGACCCGTACGCGGTACTCGAACAGCCCCTGGAAACCGTCTACTTCGTGGCCCGCACCGGCGACGCCGAAGGGCCCGCCGAGGCGGACCGCACCGCCCTTGACCTGTTCCGCCTGGTCAAGCGGATGCTCGCGGCGGGCCGTGCCCGTGACCGCATCGCCCTGCGCATCGTGCTTGCGGGCGCCGTACCGGCGGACCCCGAGGACATGACCGAGCCCGTGCGTCCGCACGCCGCCGGAGTGCTCGGCCTGGCCCGTGCGATCGAGTCGGAGTGCCCGCGCTGGAGCGTCGCCTGTGTCGATGTCGGCGCGGACGGCGGCACCGTCGGTGCCGAGCGCGCGGCCGAGCGGATCGTGGCCGAGCCGGGCACCGAACCGCTGGTGCTGCTGCGCGGCGAGGAGCGGCTGGAGCGCGTCTTCGAGCCGCTGCGCCCCGCCGCGCCCCGGGGCACGGAGCCCTTCCGCGAGGGCGGCGTGTATGTGATCGTCGGCGGCGCCGGCGGCATCGGCTTCGCGCTCAGCCGGCTGCTCGCCCGGATCGCCCGGGCCCGCCTCGTGTGGATCGGCCGCAGCCCCGAGGCCCCGGAACACCGGGCCAAGGCCCAGGAGATCGCCGCGCTGGGCGGTCAGGTCCTCTACGTGCAGGCGGATGTCGCCGACGAGGAGGCACTGCGCCGGGGGCTCGACTCCGTACACGCCCGGTTCGGGCAGGTCGACGGCGCCGTGCACGCGGCGCTCGACCTGCGGGACCGCACCATCGCCCTCATGGACGAGGAGGACTTCCTCGCCGGGCTCGCGCCCAAGGTCGCCGGAGTCACCGCCTTCGCCCGCGTCTTCGGGGCCGAGCCGCTGGACTTCATGCTGGTCTTCTCCTCCGCGGTGTCCTTCGTGGAGGCTGGCGGTCAGGCCAACTACGCGGCCGCGAGCACCTTCGAGGACGCCTACGTCCAGTGGCTCGACCGGCGGCACGACTACCCGGTGTCCGTCGTCAACTGGGGCTTCTGGGGCAGCGTCGGCGCGGTCGCCGACGACCGGATGCGGGCGGCCTTCGCCCGTCTCGGCGTCGGCTCCGTCGAACCTGCCGAGGGCATGGCGGTGCTGCGCCGGATCATCGCGGGGCGGCTGCCGCAGACCCTCGCGATGAAGGCGGACCGCGCGGCGCTGCCCGCCATGGGCATCCGGGTCGCGGGTACGCCCGAGGGAGAAGGGCCGGCCCGTACGTCGCCGATCGCGGCGAGTGCCGCGCCCGGCCCGGCCACCACGACCCCGGCCCCGGCCCAGGTCGCGGTCCCGGACCCGGTGGCTGCCGGTGCGGACGGGCTGTCGGCCGAGGCCGTGCGGTCCTACGTCGCCGGGGTGTTCGCGGAGGTCCTCAAGTACGAGAGCGCGGCGCTCGACCCGGAGGCCACCTTCGAGACGTTCGGCGTGGACTCCCTGGTGAGCCTCAACATCGTCGACCGCTTCGAGCAGGACCTGGGCGACCTGCCGCAGACCCTGCTCTTCGAGTACATGACGATCGACCAGGTCGCCGGGTACTTCCGCCAGGAACACGGCGAGCAGCTCACCCGGGTCATCGCCCCCGCCCCTGCCCCCACGCAGGACCAGGGCCAGGACGCCGTGGCCGCGTCCCCCGCGGCCGAGGTGGTGTCCGGCGCCGCCGTCCAGGGCGGTGACGAGGAAGTGTTCGCCCGGGCGCAGGAGGCGTTCGCCGCGGTCGAGGCGTTCAGCCGCGATCTGCTGCGCCGCACCTTCCCGCGCCTGGACGGCGTGCCCCGGCCCGGCGAGCGGATCACGGCCGACGAACTCGCCTCCCGGCTCGGCGTGGTCCGCCGGCACCGCCGCCTCTTCGACGCCGCCCTGAGCATCCTGCGGTCCTGCGGAGCGGTGACGGGCGACGCGGACACCCTCACGTTCGCCGAGCCGTCGGCGGCACCGGGGGCCCGCGTGGAGGGCGCCGAAGTCGCCGCGCTCTACCCGGAGATGAGCGGTCACGTCACTCTTCTGGAACGCACCCTCGGCGCCCTGGGAGAGGTCCTCGCGGGCCGCAGGAACCCGATGGACGTGCTGTTCCCGAAGGGCTCCGTGGCCCTGGTCGAGCCCATCTACAAGGGCCAGCCCATCGCCGACCACTACAACCGGCTGCTCGCCGACGAGGTGGCCGACGCCGCCCGCCGCGTGCGCGCCCAGGAGGGCCGCCCGGTCCGGGTCCTGGAGATCGGGGCGGGTACGGGAGCCAGCTCCCGTACCGTGCTGGCCGCCCTGGCTGCCGCGGACGCCGGGGCCCACTACTGCTACACCGACATCTCCCCGGCCTTCCTGCGCCACGGCGAGCGGGAGTTCGGCCCCACCTATCCGCAACTGGCCTTCCACACCCTCGACATCTCCCGCGATCCGGTGGAGCAGGGCATCGAGGCCGCCTCGTACGACGTGGTGCTCGGCACCCATGTGCTGCACGCCACGCCGGACATGGAGCGCACCCTGCGCAACATCCGCACCCTGCTGCGGCCGGGCGGACTGGTCCTCGTCAACGAGATCACCCGCTTCTCCGAGTTCCTCACGCTCACGTTCGGTCTGACGACCGGCTGGTGGATGTACGAGGACGCACAGTGCAGGCTGCCGCACTCACCGCTGCTCGCCCCGGTCCAGTGGCGGCAGAGCGCGGCGGCGGCCGGGCTGCGCACCGTGCGCACCGGCGGTCTGCCGGGCGTACCCGCCGACGAGCTGGAGCAGTCCCTGGTCGTGGCGGAGCGGCCCGTCGAGGACTCCGGCGACGCGTCACCGGACGGTGCCGCGGACGAGCAGTCGCCCGAGTCCGTGCGGTCCTATGTGACCGGCGTGTTCGCCGAGGTGCTCAAGTACCGTGCCGAGGACCTGGATCCGGCGGTGACCCTCGAGAACTTCGGGGTCGACTCGCTGGTGAGCCTCAACATAGTCGACCGCCTCGAGCAGGACCTGGGCGATCTGCCGCAGACCCTGCTCTTCGAGTACACGAGCATCGACAGCATCGCGGAGTACCTGAGCGCCGAGCACGGGGAGCGGCTCGCCCGGGTCCTGGGCGGGGCTCCGGCGGCGGCCCAGGACCAGCCCTCGGCTCCCGTCCCCGCCCCCGTTTCCGTCGATGTCCCCGCCCCCATCCCCGTTTCCGTCCCCGTCGACGTCCAGGAACCCGAACCCGAACCCGAACCCGAACCCGAGCCCGAGCCCGCAGCGGCGGTGCGGACCCCGGCCGGCGACGACCCCGCGGATCCTCTCGACATCGCCGTCATCGGCGTCGTGGGCCGCTACCCCCAGTCCCCCGACCTGGAGGCGTTCTGGCGCAATCTTTCCGAGGGCCGCAGCTGCATCACCGAGATTCCGTCCGAACGCTGGGACTGGCGCCGCAACTTCGACCCGGACAAGAGCCGCAAGCACCGCAGCTACAGCCGCTGGGGCGGCTTCCTCGAGGACATCGAGATGTTCGACGCCCCGCTCTTCGGCATCCTGCCGCGCGACGCGGCCGACATCGACCCGCAGGAGCGGCTGTTCCTGGAGAGCTGCTGGGAGCTCCTGGAGACGGCCGGATACCTCGGCACGTACACGCACGAACCGCAGACCGGTGTCTTCGCCGGGCTGATGTACGGCGAGTACGGCCTCCTCGCGGCGGCCACCGACTGGCCCGAGGGCCGCTACGCCACCGGCCACTCCGCGTACTGGTCGATGGCCAACCGTGTCTCCTACACATTCGACCTGCAGGGCCCGAGCCTCGCCGTCGACTCCGCCTGCTCGTCCGCGCTCAGCGCCATCCAGCTGGCCTGCGAGAGCCTGCGCCGCGGTGAGAGCCGGATGGCGATCGCGGGCGGTACGAACCTGATCCTGCAC
The DNA here is from genome assembly GCF_035918235.1 of Streptomyces sp. NBC_01445. Lineage (NCBI taxonomy): Bacteria > Bacillati > Actinomycetota > Actinomycetes > Kitasatosporales > Streptomycetaceae > Streptomyces > Streptomyces sp. NBC_01445. The sequence continues at coordinate 833,827 of NZ_CP109486.1, forward strand.
CCGGCCCACTTCGCGGCCCTGTGCGCCCGCAACATGCTCTCCGCCGCCGATGCCTGCCGCGTCTTCGACGACGGCGCCGACGGATTCGTCCCCGGCGAGGGCGCGGGCGCGGTGCTCCTCAAGCCGCTCGCGCAGGCCGAGGCCGACGGCGACACCATCTGGGGGGTCGTCAAGGGCGCGTTCAGCAACGCGGGCGGCAAGGTGAGCGGTTACACCGTGCCCAACCCCAACGCCCAGGCCCGGCTCGTGGAGCGGACACTGCGCCGCTCCGGCGTGCACCCGCGGACGGTGTCGTACGTGGAGGCCCACGGCACCGGCACCGCGCTCGGCGACCCCATCGAACTGGGCGGTCTGACCAAGGCGTTCCGCGCCGCGGGCGCCACCGACGACGGCTACTGCGCCGTCGGATCGGTGAAGTCCAACATTGGCCACCTGGAGGGCGCGGCCGGTATCGCCGCCGTGACGAAGGTGCTGCTCCAGCTCAAGCACCGCGCTCTGGCGCCCACCATCCATCTGGACCGTCTCAACCCGAAGATCGATTTCGCGGGTTCGCCGTTCGGGCCGCAGCGCACCGCCGAGCCCTGGGACCGTCCGGTCGCCGGTGTGGACGGCGCGGAGCGCAGCTGGCCGAGGCGGGCCGGCATCAGCTCGTTCGGAGCGGGAGGAGCGAACGTACACATGATCCTGGAGGAGTACACCGGCCAGGACCCGCGGGACGCCGAGGACACCATGGGCGCCGCTGGTGCCGAGGAGCCGGAGCTGTTCGTGCTCTCGGCGCTCGACCGCGAAACCCTCGCCCGGCACGCGGGGCGTGTCGCCGACTTCGTGGCCGGCCCCGAAGGCGCGCGTGTCCGGCTCGCCGACCTGGCGCACACGAGCAGGGTGGGGCGGCGCGAGCTGCCCGAGCGCCTCGCGGTGACGGCCGCATCGCACATACAACTCGCCGCCCGGCTGCGGGAGTTCGCCGCGACCGGGGCGGCGGGCGAGGGCGTGACCACCGGCACGGCCCGCAAGGGCGGGGCCGGCAGCGGGCTCGGTGCCCAGGAACTCGCCGCCGCCCTGGCCGGGCGCCGCTGGGCGGACGCCGTGGAGCACTGGACGCTCGGGGGCCGGGTCGACTGGCGTACGGCGGACGCGGGACGCCCGGTCCGCAAGGTCGCGTTCCCGACGTATCCCTTCAACCGCAGCCGCCACTGGATCACCTCCGACCCGCACCATCTGGCGCCGGAGCTTGCGAGCGGCGGCCGTCCGGCCGAGGAGCCGCTGTCCGGTTCGGAGCCGGCGGCCCCCGAACCGGCCTCGACCCGCCTCCCCTCTCCGGAGCCGGCCGGCCCCGAACCCGTAGCCGCAGAACGCCCCGTCGCGGTGCCCGTCCCGGTGCCCGACCTCGTGCAGCCGGTCGAGGACAACGATCGCGACGAAGGCGGCCCCGCGGCCGACGTCACGGCCGAGCGCGGGGCCACCCACCCGGCGCTCGCCCTCGCGGCGCATCACCGGATCTCCGGTGCCCGCTGGGTGCCCGGGGTGTCGCTCCTGGAAGTGGCCCGCGAGGCCTGTCCCGGCGCGGACGGCTCCGCGGGGGCCGAATTCCCCTTCCGGCTCGGCTCCGTGCGCTGGCTGACGCCCGTCGACCTGGACGCCGGGACCGACCGGGTGACGGTCGGCTTCACCGACGACGGCACCGGGACCTCGTTCCGGATCACCGCGGGCGGCCCGTCCGGCACCACCGTCGCCCGGGGAACCCTCACCGAGGGCCCCTGCGCCGACGACGCCGGCATCGACCTGGCCGCCGTGCGGGACCGCAGCACCGGGCGCCCCGACCCCTGCGAGTTCTACGACGCGTTCGCCCGCGCGGGCCTGGAGTACGGCCGCCCCCTGCGCACCGTCGCGGACCTGTGGACGGGCACCGGTGAGTGTCTGGCCCGGCTGAGCCTGAGCCGCCTGATGCGCCGCGTCGGCCCCGCCCACGCCCTGCACCCCGCGCTCCTCGACGGCGCGCTGCAAGCGGTGTCGAGCCTGTGCGCGGCGGACAAGTCGTATCTGCCCGTCGGCATGGGGGAGATACGGGCCCATGGCGCACTGCCCGCGGACAGCTGGGCCTACGTCAGGGAGGTCACGGCCGAGGGCGGGACGGGCGGCCGGCGCCGGTTCGACATCCGGCTCACCGACGGCACCGGGCGGGTCCTGCAGGCCGTGGACGGCCTGGAGATCGCCCCGCGCGCCGGAGGCGGCGCGCCCGAGACCCGTACCCGCTACCTGGCACCGGTGTGGACGCCCGCGCCTCTGCCCGCCGGCCAGCAGGCGCCGGGCACCGTGCTCCTGTGCGGCGCCGAGACGCCCCAACGCCTGGAGCTCGCCGGGCAGTTGACGGCCGCGGGCAGCACCGTGGTGTGCGCGTCCGACGGCCCGGCCTTCGCCCGCAGCGACGCCGGCCCCCACGCCGCGTACATCCTGCGCGGCACCGAGCCGGCCGAGCACACCCGGCTGATCGAGGACCTCGCGGGGCGCGGGCTGCTGCCGGATGCCGTCGTACACCTGGCCGACGAAGCGGAAGCCGACATCCACCGACAGGACGTCGACAGCGGTGAGTCGGTCCTGCCGTTCGTCCTGTGGTCCGCGGTGGCCGTGCTGGGCAGGCCCGAACGCCCCGGCCTGCGCGTCGTGTTCGCCCACCGCGCGGGTGCACAGGGCGCCGAGCCCCTGCACATCGCGGTCGGCGCCACGCTGCGCACCCTCGGCCTCGAACACAGCAGGTTCAGCGGCGTACGCGTGGAGCTGCCCGCGGGCGGCGTCGGCACGGACGCGGTCGTCGCCGAACTGCGCGCCGCGCGGCCGGGTGCCGTCGAGGTCTCGTACGCCGCCGACGGTGGCCGCAGCGAGAAGAACCTGGAGCCGTTCGAGCCGCCGGCCGCCGGTCTGTGCGACTTCGCGCCGCGGGCGGGCGGCACCTATCTGATCACCGGCGGCGCGGGCGCGCTCGGTCTGCACTTCGCGGCCTACCTGGCCGGGCGGGCACCGGACGACGCCACGATCGTGCTGGTCGGCCGCTCGCAGCCGGGCGACGATGCCGCCCGCCGCATCGCCGAGCTGAACGGCGACGGGGCCCGGGTGCTGCACCGGCCCGCCGACCTGCGGGACGCGGCGTCCGTGGAGCGCCTGGTGGCGTCCGTCAGCGCCGAGTTCGGGCCGCTGCGCGGTGTGCTGCACTCCGCGGGCGTGACCCGGGACGCCCGGGCGGTGAAGAAGACGGCGCGGGAGCTCGACGAGGTCCTCGCGCCGAAGGTGTCCGGGACCGTGCACCTGGACGCGGCGACCGCGGACCAGCCGCTGGACTTCTTCGTCCTGTTCTCCTCGATGTCCGGCGAGTCGGGGAACCTGGGGCAGGCCGACTACGCGTACGCGAACGCGTTCCTCAACGCCTTCGCCGCCCGCCGCGACGGCATGCGCGCGGCCGGGCTGCGGTCCGGGCGCAGCCTGTCGATCGGCTGGCCGCTGTGGGCCGACGGCGGGATGACGGTGGACGACGCCACCCGCGAGATGTTCGCCCGCACCTGGGACATGGTGCCGCTGAGCACCCACGCGGGTCTTGAGGCCTTCGTCCGGGGACTCGCCTGCGAACTGCCCGCCCTGTGCGTGGTGGAGTCGCTGGTACGGCGTGAGGCGGAGGCCCCGGCCACAGCGCCGCGGCCCGCTGCCGCGCGGCAGGCGTCGCCCGCCATGGACGTGGCGGCACTGCGGGAGCTCGTGGAGCACGAGGCGCGGGTGCTGGCCTCCGGGTTCCTGCTCGTGGACCCCTCGGAGGTCGACGTGGCGGCCGAACTGCTGGAGCTGGGATTCGACTCGATCACGCTCACCGAGCTGGTCAACAAGGTCAACGAACGCTTCGGCCTCGACCTGCTGCCCACGGTCCTGTTCGAGTGCCCCGACCTGGTCTCGTTCGCGGAGTACCTGACGCAGCACCACGCCGCGGAACTGGCCCTGCACTACGCGCCGGACAGCCCGGCCGAGCGCACGGAAGTACGCGACGAGCCGGCCGTGTCCGACGGCGCACCCGCCCCGGCCCCCGCGTCACCGGTCGTCCCCGCGTCTCCTGCGCCATCGGTCCCGACCGTGACCGCAGTGACCACCTCACCGGCACCCGCACCGGCACCGGCCGGCCGCGCCGAGATCGCCGTCATCGGGATCGCCGGGGTGTTCCCCGGCTCGGCGGACGCCGACGAGTTCTGGGAGCACCTCGCGGGCGGCGTCGACCTGGTGCGGCCGGTGCCGAAGGACCGCACCGCGATCCGCGCCAACCCGGCCACCCGCGAGCTGCGCGGCGGCTTCCTCGACTCCGTCGACACCTTCGATGCCCGCCTCTTCGGCATCTCGCCCAACGAGGCCGCCCTGATGGACCCGCAGCAGCGGCTCTTCCTGCAGACCGCGTGGCGGGTGTTCGAGGACGCGGGCTACCGTCCGGCCGACCTCGCGGGCGCCCCGTGCGGCCTCTTCGTCGGGGTCGCCACCCATGACTACGACGACCTGCTCAAGGAGAACGGCGTCGCGGTACAGGCGCACACCGCCACCGGTATCGCCCACTCCGTCCTCGCCAACCGGGTCTCGTACCTTTTCGACCTCAACGGTCCCAGCGAGGCCGTCGACACCGCCTGTTCCAGCTCCCTGGTCGCGATCCACCGCGCCCTGCGCGCCATCCAGGACGGCGAGTGCGAGCTGGCCGTCGCGGGTGGCGTCAACGTCATTCTGACCCCGGGTCTGCTGGAGTCCTTCACCCAGTCGGGCATGCTCAGCCCGGACGGCCGCTGCAAGACCTTCGACGCCGACGCCGACGGCTATGTCCGCGGTGAGGGCGTCGGCGCGGTCCTCCTGAAGCCGCTGGCCCGGGCCGAGGCCGACGGTGACCACATCTACGCGGTGGTCAAGGGAACCGCCGTCAACCACGGCGGCCGCAGCAACTCCCTGACCGCGCCCAACCCCGAGTCCCAGGCCAGGGTCGTGGCCGCCGCCGTGCGCGAGGCCGGGGTGGAACCGGACACCATCACGTACATCGAGGCGCACGGCACCGGTACCCGGCTCGGCGACCCGATCGAGATCGAGGGCCTGAAGAAGGCGTTCACGACGCTGCACGAGGAGCGCGGCGAGGCCGTGCCGGACACCGGGCGGATCGCCATCGGCGCGGTGAAGACCAACATCGGTCACCTGGAGACGGCCTCCGGGATCGCGGGCGTCCTCAAGGTGGTGCAGAGCATGCGCCACCGCGCGCTGCCCGCGAGCCTGCATCTGCGCCGGCTCAGCCCGTATCTGCGGCTCGACGGCACGCCGTTCACGGTCAACGACCGCCACCGCCCGTGGGAGCCCGCCCTCACGCCGGACGGCAGGCAGGTGCTGCGGGCCGGGGTCAGCTCGTTCGGCTTCGGCGGCTCCAACGCCCATGTGGTGCTGGAGGCGTACCCGGCGCGGACCGCGCCCGCCGTACAGGACTTCGCCCCGCACACCGTGCCGCTGTCCGCCGGCGACCCGGACGATCTGCGGGGTTACGCGGCACGGCTCGCCCGGCACCTGGCCCGCACGCCGGAGGCCGATCTGGCGCGGGTCGCCTACACGCTGCAGACGGGCCGGACCGGGCACCGGCACCGCTTCGCCGTCCGGGTGCGGGACCGTGACGAGCTGATCGGCGCCCTGGAGGCATTCGCCGCCGGGAAGCTGCCGGACCACGCGGCGACCGGAACGGCCCGCCGTGACGCTCCCTCCGTGCAGAGCGACGAGGACCCCGCGCTGCTGCGGAAGTCGTGGTGCGAGGGCGCCGACGTGCCGTGGCACACCTGGTGGCCGAAGGCCCCGGGACGTGTCCCGCTGCCCACGGCGCCGTTCGCCCGCACACGCCACTGGTTCCCCACCCCGGATGCCGAACCGACGGCGCCCGCCGTACCCGCACGCAAGGAGGCCACCATGACAGCCCGCAGCGAGGCGCAACCGACGCGCCGCGGTCCCAAGATCCGCCTCGCGGCGCCGAGGAGTGCGGGGGGTGCCACGGCGTCTGCGCCGACTCGGGAACCCGTTCCCGCGCCGCCGGCTCCGGCTCCGGCTCCCGCCACGACGGCACCGCAGCCGGTCCGGGCCGACGTACCGCCCCCGGCCCTCCCCGAGGCGGCGGCCGCCTCCACCGTCGTCGGCCTGCTGCGCGGTGAACTGTCCAAGATCCTGGGCATGCCGCCCGAGGAGATCGAGAACGACGCCCCCTTCGGCGAGCTGGGCCTCGACTCCATCTACCGCATGGACCTCGTCCGCACGCTCAACGAGGCCTTCGGCCTGGACCTCAAGGCCACCGAGCTCTACAACTACGACACCATCGGCAAGCTCACCGAGTTCGTCGCGCCACTGGTCGGCCCCGCCGTTGCCGCTCCCGCCGCCGAGCCGGTCATGGCCGAGGCACCGCAGCAGTCCTCCGCGTCACTGGAGGACCTGGTACAGGACGTCATCGAGCGTGAGCTCGGCCGCACCGCCGACCCCGCCAAGTCCTTCGTCGACAACGGCTTCGGCTCCTTCGACATGCTGCGGGTCGTCGCCTCCCTGGAGCGGGTCTTCGGCGCCCTGCGCAAGACGCTGCTCTTCGACCACCCCACGATCGGCGCGCTGGCCGCGCATCTCGCCGAGACCCACGGTCCGGAGGCCGCCAGTCGTCTGTCGTCCCCGCCGCAGGACCGGCCCCGGCCCGGGCCCGCCGCGTCCCAGGAGCCGTACACCGGCGGGGCGCTGGTGGTCGAGAAGAAGGCCCTCGCGGGTCAGCCGGAGCTCGCCTCGGCGGTGGCCGGTCTGGAGAGCGCGTACGGCCGGGAGGGCGGACTGCCGGGCCGCGACATCGCCCCGCTGATCTTCCTGGGCGCGGGCCGCACGGCGTACTTCAACTTCTCGGTCCGGGACGACGCCATGCTCACCTGGAGCTACGTCGGCCCGACCGAGGAGATGCCCGCCCTGGCCACGGAGTTCGTGCGCTACGGGCAGGCGCACGGCCTGGCCGCGAACATCGTCTCGCTGATCCGCCTGGAGGAGGTGGACGGCGTCCGGTTCACCGCCACCCCCTTCGGGGCGCTCCAACGGCTCGAGGGGATCAAGGACTTCAGCCTCGAAGGCGGCCGGATGCAGCGGCTTCGCTACGCGGTCCGCAAGTTCGAGAAGGCCGGCACGTGCCGGACCGAGGAGTACACCGTCGGCTCCGACCCGCGTACCGACCAGGAGATCACCACGCTGATCGACCGGTGGTCGGCGGCCAAGGAGATGGTGAACCCGTACGTCTCGACTGTCCGGGACGAGATCGGCCGCGGCATTCTCGCCGCACGGCACCGGATGTTCCTCACCTATCTGGACGACCGGATGGTCAGCGCCGTCATCGTCACCAAGATTCCCTCCGAGGACGGCTATCTGCTCGACCTCGAGTTCTATCCCGAGGACGCGCCGCTCGGCAGCCTCGACCACACCGTCGTGCAGATCATCGAGCGGACGGCGGCGGAGGGCTGCACCGTCTTCAGCTTCGGCGGCAGCTTCGGCGCCAAGGTCTGCGAGTCGCCCAACGCCGCGCCGGAGGCCGAGGCCGCCCTCACCGAGCTGCGCTCGCGCGGCATCTTCACCGGTGACGGCAACCTGCGTTTCAAGAACAAGTTCCGTACGGAGAATCTGCCGCTGTACCTGTGCCAGCCCGCGGACGCGGAGCGCACCGATGTCTCCCGGCTGATCCTGATGATCGCCAACCCGGAGGTGGGCGGCGACCGCGCCCCCACGGCCCCGACCGCCCTGGCAGCCCCGGCTCCGCGGCAGGCCCCTGCAGCGCCGGCTCCGTGGCAAGTCCCTGCGGCCCCGGCTCCGCAGCAGGCCCCCGCCCCCGGGCAGGCCCCGGCCGCCCGGCCGAAGCCCGCCGCCGCTCCCCCGGCGGCCGTCGCGGCCCAGGCAACCGAGGTGCCCGCCGACGCCCGTCGCCGTGAGCGGCAGCTGGCGGACCACGGCTGGAACGCGCTCCATCTGGCCTCCGGCGACGTCGAGTTCGACCTGATCACCGACTCCTGGGCCGAACTCGACCGCCCCTTCGTGCACTCCCGGACGGCGCGGCTGCACGCCGGGGCCGCCGGACGTCCCGTGGGCCAGACGCTCGAAGGGCTCGATCTGCTGCCGTTCTCGTGTGTCGTGGCCACCACGTCCGGGCGGGCCGCGGAAGCGGCGCTGTGCCGGGCCTGGCCGCAGCAGGGCGTCGTGGTGCACAACTCGCTGTTCCCGACCTGGTACTTCAGCCACCTCGACCACGGGTTCACGCCCGTCCCGGCCCGTCGCGCGGCCACCACGGACGACGGTGTCTTCCGCGGCGACCTCGACCTCGGCCATCTGAACGGGCTGCTCACCGAACACGCGGGCCGGATCGCCTTCCTGTGCGTGGAGGTCAGCAACAACGCGCAGGGCGGGGCCGCGCTCAGCCTGCACAACCTCACCGGCATCCGGGAGACCGCCGACCGGCACGGCCTGCAGCTCGTCCTGGACGCCACCCGTGTCCTGGACAACGCCGCGCTGATCGCCGCGCACGAACCGGCACAGACGGGCCGCGATCCGCTCGACGTGGCGCGCGAGCTGCTCTCCCTCGCCGACAGCGTCACCATCAGCCTCTCCAAGGACTTCGGCGTGGACACCGGCGGGATCGTCGCCACCGACGACCCGACCGTCGCCCACCACCTTCGGGAGCGGATCGCGCTGCGCGGCCCGGAGGCGGGCCGTGCCACCCGCGCGCTCGCGGCCGCCGCGCTCGACGACCTCGACTGGGCCGCGACGGCGACCGGCGAACGGGTACGCCGCGTGGCGGACCTGCGGCAGGCCCTCGCCGCGGCCGGCGCCCCGGTCGCCCCGGGCACCGGCACGCACTGCGTGCTCCTCGACACGGCGCGCCTGCCCGCGCTGCGCGGCCATGAGCACCCGGTGCCCGCCTTCCTCGCCTGGCTGTATCTGCACACCGGAATCCGTGCCGCCGCCCACCTGGACGACGGTCCCGGCACCTCGTCCCTGGTGCGCCTCGCGCTGCCGGTCGGGCTCGGGCAGCGGGAGACCGACGAACTCACCGCCCGGCTCACGGCGCTGTTCGGCGCCCCACAGCAGATCCCGGAGCTGCTGCTCGCCGCCTCCGACGGGCCCGCCGCCCTCGCGTCGTACCACCCGGTGGAGCAGGTGCCCGACGACATCCGGGAGGCGATGGCCGAGGGCCACACCGCCGAGAACGACAACTGGGCGGTGCTGCGCGAGCACCACCCGGATGTCGAGCGGGTGCTGCTGCGGCTGCCCGCGGGCGACGGCGGCGGCGACGTCGAGGTGTTCACGGCGGGCGCGGGCCCGGCGCTGCTCATGATGCTTCCCTTCAACATCGGCGCCGGGCTGTTCGGCCCCCAGTTCGCGGCGCTCAGCGAGCGCTACCGGGTGATCGTGGTGCACCACCCGGGGGTGGGTGACACCACCGCGTGCGAGGAGCTCGGCTACGAGGGCATCGCGGATCTGTGCCTGCGGGCACTGCGCAGGCTCGGCGTCCAGGGTCCCGTGCACGTGGCGGGCGCGTCCTTCGGCGGGATCACCGCCCAGACGTTCGCCCTGCGCCACCCGGAGTCCACCGCGTCACTGACCCTGATCGGCAGCTCGTACAAGCTCGGCAACCGGGCCGGAGAGGTCAACCGGCTCGCCCTGGTGGCCAAGGAGGACTTCGACCAGGTCCAGTCACTCAGCGGTTCCTCGCGGCTGGACCGTGAACGCGCCCGCTTCGAGCGGCTTCTGCTGCGCTGCGAAAGCATGGACCCGCAGACCGGCCTGCGCTACCTCGACGTGTTCGCCGCCGCGCCCGACCTGCTCGGCCGGCTCGGCGACATCGCCGTGCCCACGCTGATCGTGCAGGGCCGGCACGACACGGTCATCCCGCAGAAGACGGCGCACCTGCTGCACGGTGCCATTCCCGACGCCCGCTACCACGAGGTGCCCGACGCCGGGCACTTCCCGAGCCTGTCGAGCTCGGAGGAGTTCAACGCCGTCCTGTCCGCCTTCCTCGAGGAGCACCCGGCTTGACTTCCCCACTCTCCCTGGAGGGAGAGGGTTCCTACGGCTCGCGCCGTGGGGTTTCCTGCTTCATCGTCGATTGCCCGCCCGGAGTTCTCCGTTGAGGTCTTACACCAGCTCCACAGGCCGTTGCCGCCAGCCCGGCGGCCAGAAGGTTGTTCGCTGCGTTCTCGTCCCGGTCGTGGGTCGTTCCGCAGTTCTCGCACGTCCAGGTGCGGATGTTGAGCGGCATGCGCCCGGCGAGTGCACCGCAGGCGGAGCACAGCTTGGAGGAGGGGAAGAAGCGGTCTACTGCGACCACATCCCGCCCGTACCAGGCTGCCTTGTACTCCAGCATGCTCCGGAACTCGGCCCAGGACGCGTCACTGATCGCGCGCGCCAGGGTGTGGTTCTTGACCATGTTTCTCACGGTCAGGTCCTCGATCACGAGCGTTTGGTTTTCACGCACGAGTCGAGTGGTCAGCTTGTGCAGGTGGTCCCGGCGCCGGTCGGCGATCTTCGCGTGCACTTTGGCAACCTTGCGGCGGGCCCTGGCCCGGTTGTTGCTGCCCGGCGTCTTGCGGGACAGTTCCCGCTGGGCCCTGGCGAGCCGGGTCCGGTCCCGCCGCTCGTGCCGGGGGTTGGCGATCTTTTCGCCGGTGGACAGGGTGAGCAGATGGGTGAGTCCCGCATCGATGCCCACCGCCGTGCCGGAGGTGGGCAGGGGCTGAACAGTCGCGTCCTCGCAGAGCATCGAGATGAACCAGCGGCCGGCCGCGTCCTGGGACACGGTCACCGTGGACGGGGCCGCCCCGTGAGGCAGAGGCCGCGACCACACGATCGACAGGGGCTCCGTCATCTTGGCGAGCGTGACCTCGCCGTCCCGGAAGCGGAACCCCGACGTGGTGTACTCGGCGGACTTACGCGACTTCTTCCGGGACTTGAACCGCGGGTACCGGGCCCGTTTGGCGAAGAAGTGCGCGAATGCCGTCTGCAGGTGCCGCAGCGTCTGCTGGAGCGGCACCGAGGACACCTCGCCGAGGTAGGCGAGTTCCTCGGTCTTCTTCCACTCGGTGAGCAGTGCGGACGTCTGGTTGTAGTTGATCCGCTCCTGCCGCGCCCAGGCTTCGGTACGAGCCGCCAGGGCCATGTTGTAGACCTTGCGCACACATCCGAACGTGCGCGACAGCTCCGCTGCCTGCGCATCACTCGGATAGAAGCGGTACTTGAACGCCCGCTTCACCTGGCCCCCGGTCACGCTCACAAAGTAGCCGCCCCACTACTTACGGCCAAACCTGCGGGTCAGAGGGCTGCGATCCACCCTGACGGCAAATCGCAGCCCGTTGCCCTGCTCCGCAGGAATCCGTTTCCTCGCCGCCCTGAAGGGCGGAATATCCACGGAGGTATGCGATGACCATCACCTCGTCGCTCGACGTCAGGCCCGAGATCAGACAGGCCGTCACGGTGCGGCCCGGCATGTGCGGCCCCGGCTCGCTGTTCGTCGGCCAGCTCGGCGACTGGACCTGGGAGACCGTCAGCGCACAGTGCGACACCGATGTGTTCGCGGCCCGCGACGCCTCGGGCAACCCCACCTATCTGGCGTTCTACTACTTCCGGGTGCGCGGCGGACGGGAGCTGCACCCCGGCTCGCTCACCTTCGGTGACCGTCTCACCGTGACCTCGGGCTGCTACGACCAGGGCACCGAGTCGGTGCTCACGCTGCACCGCATCGACCGGGCGGGCAGCGAGGACGCCCAACGCCCCCTGGATCTGCATGAGTTCTACGAGCGGCCGCGGGACGGGTCCCTGTATGTGGAGAACTTCAACCGCTGGGTGACCCGCTCCGCGCCGGGCAGCAACGAGGACCTGGTGAAGTCCTCGCCGCCCGGGTTCCGCAATGACGGGCTGCCGCAGCTGCCGGCCGCGTACTCGCCGCGTGCCGTGTACCGCGAGGCACGCACCGCGCACACCTTCCGCGCCCTGGACGAGCCCGGTTTCCGTCTGCTGCCCGACACGGTCGAGGTCGAGCACCCGGTGGACATCGTCCGTGACGTCAATGGCGTCGGACTCCTCTACTTCGCCTCGTACTTCTCCATGGTCGACAAGGCCGCGCTCGCCCTGTGGCGCCGGCTCGGCCGCTCCGACCGGGCGTTCCTGCGCCGGGTCGTGGTCGACCAGCAGATGTGCTACCTCGGCAACGCCGACCTGGACTCGGTCCTGACCCTCGGCGCCCGCGTCCGGGTCAGCACCGAGACGCCCGGCGAGGAACTCGTCGACGTCGTCATCAGCGACCGCGACAGCGGCCGCGTCATCGCCGTCAGCACGCTGCACACCCAGCACTCCCAGCACGACGCTCACGACCCGAAGGGGGAAGCATGACCCAGGCACCACCGGATGTGCGGGCACAGACGGCCCGGCTCGTCGTCGAGGTCGTCACCGAGATCCTGCCCGGTGTCGACCCTCGACTCATCGGCGGAAAGCGGCATTTGAAGGACCTGGGGGCCGACTCCGTGGACCGGGTCGAGATCATCGCGGCCCTCCTCGACCGCACCAGAGTGGACGCCCCGATGTCCGACTTCAGCGACCTGCCCGACATCGACAGCCTCATCGACTTTCTGAGCGGAGCCCCGCGATGACCGCGACCGGTGCCGAACAGGCCTATGGCATCGAGGCCTTGAACGTGTGGTGCGGTCTGGCCCGCCTCACCGCCGCGGACCTCTTCGCGGGCCGCGGCCTCGACCCCGAGCGCCTCGACAACCTCATGATGTCCGAGCGCTCCATCGGCCTGCCCATCGAGGACCCCGTCACCAACGCCGTGAACGCCGCCCGCCCCCTCATCGAGGCCCTGTCGCCCGAGGAGCGCGCCCGGATCGAGCTGGTGGTGACGTCCACCGAGTCGGGGGTCGACTACAGCAAGTCCCTCACGTCGTACGTCCACAAGTACCTGGGCCTGAACCGGCACTGCCGCCTCATCGAGGTCAAGCAGGCCTGTTTCGGCGCGACCGCGGCCGTGCAGACCGCGGTCGGTTATCTGGCCTCCGGGATCTCGCCCGGGGCGAAGGCCCTGGTCATCGCCACGGATGTGGCGGTGGTGGACGAGAAGGCCGAGTACTCCGAGCCCGCGGCAGGGCACGGCGCCGCGGCCATGCTCCTGAGCGACCGGCCCCGCGTCCTCGCCATGGACCTCGGCGCGTTCGGCAACTACAGCTACGAGACCCTCGACTCGGCCCGGCCGTCGCCGCGCTTCGACATCGCCGATGTCGACCGCTCGCTCTTCGCGTATCTCGACTGCCTGAAGAACGCGTACGCGGACTACGCCGCACGCGTGACCGATGTGGACTTCACCCGCGACTTCGACCATCTCGTCATGCACACCCCGTTCGCGGGCCTGGTCAAGGCCGGGCACCGCAAGATGATGCGCGAGCAGGGCGTCACCGGGCCGCGGATCGACGAGGACTTCGCCCGCCGTGTCGCCCCGTCCCTGATCTACCCGGGCGCGGTCGGCAACCTGTGCTCCGGGTCGGTGTATCTGGCCCTGGCCAGCCTGCTCGACTCCGGTGTGGTGACCGCGCCGAGCCGGGTGGGCCTGTTCTCGTACGGCTCCGGCTGCTCGTCGGAGTTCTTCAGCGGAATCGTCGACGAGCAGTCCGCCGCGACCGTCGCCGAACAGGGCATCGGCAAGCGTCTCGAAGCCCGGGCCCGGATCACCTTCGACGAGTACCTGGCGGTCCTCGAACACAATCTCGAGTGCCTGGTGCCGGTCGAGAACCGCACCGTGGACCCGGCCGAATGGGAGCCGCTGCTCGACCGGGTCGGCGACCGCCCGGAGATCCTCACCTTCACCGGCGTCAAGGACTACCACCGCCAGTACGCGTGGCGCTGACCCCGGCGCGGCCGTCCGGCCGCGGCCCGCGACCACAGCAGCGACAAGGAGACGATGTGTACGGCTCTCGGACGGCCACCCGGCCCGCCGGCGAGGACGAGGCTGCGGCCGGCCTGCGCCTGTTCTGCTTCGCCCACGCGGGCGGCGGAAGCTCCTTCTTCCATCCGTGGCGGCGGGCCCTGGGGCCCGGCGTCGACGTGCGCCCCGTCGTCCTGCCCGGCCGTGAGCGCCGGGCGCGGGAGACCTCGCACACCCGGATGGGCCCCCTGGTCGAAGGCCTCGTCACCGAACTGACCCCTCAACTCGACCTGCCGTACGTCCTGTTCGGGCACAGCCTCGGATCGATCGTCGCCTACGAGACCGCTCGGGCCCTGGTCGAGCAGGGCTCACGCCCTCCTCTGGCGCTGCTCGTGTCCGGGCGGCGCGGGCCCTTCGTGCCGGACCACAGGCGCCCGGTGCACACCCTGCCGGAGGACGAGTTCCTCGCCGAGGTGTCCCGGCTCGGCGGCACCCCGTCCGAGGTGCTGCGTCAGCGGGACCTGCTGCGGCACTTCCTGCCGCCGCTGCGCGCCGACCACGAGGTCAACGAGACCTATCGGCCGGTGCCGCCGCCGGGACCGGCCCTGACCTGCCCGGTGTTCGCGTTCACCGGTGACGCCGACCCTCTCGCCGACCCCCACGCGGTGGCCCGATGGCGCGAGGTGACCAGCGGCGACTTCCGGCTGCGGGTCTTTCCCGGCGACCACTTCTACCTGAAGGGGGCGCCGGACGACCTGATGTCCGCGCTCCGGGCGGCCATGGGCTCCGTACATCAGGGCTCAAGTGTTCTTCGAAGGCAGGTTCATAAAGTTGCCACGTGATTGTCATGTGCCGACTGACTGACCGGGAGGCCAGATGAACCTGCTGGATGTCACCGAACCCACCGGATTCGATGCCCGGCTGCGTGACTTCCTGCGCGACCAGTCGCCCCACACCACGACGACGATGGTCAGACGGAACCAGAGTGCCTACAGCTGCGGCGGCCAGGACCGCAACGTGTACTTCCTGGAGAGCGGCCGGCTCAAGACGGTGATGTTCTCCCGCTCGGGCAAGGAGTGCCTCCTGCGCATCCACACCCCCGGGAGCATCTTCGGTGAGCTGTGTTCGCTCGGCGGGATCCGCGAGGAGTCGGCCATCGCGATGCGCGACAGTGTCGTCCACCGCATGTCGTACGAGCACTTCCTGTCCTCGATCACCGAGGCCGGGATCGTCGACGAGTTCATCAACCACCTCACCCGGCGCCTCGCCGAACAGCAGCAGTCCATCACGCATCTGGTGACCGTCGACAGCGAGCAGCGGCTCGGCGAGATCCTCCTCGACCTCGCCCGCAAGCTCGGACGGGGCGACGGGCGGCGGCCGCACATCGCGGAGCGGATCACCCACGAGGAGCTGGCCGGCATGGTCGGCACCACCCGCTCGCGCGTCGGGCACTTCCTCAAGGGCTTCCGCGACCGGGGTCTGGTCGAGGTCACCCGCGAGTCCCACCTGATCATCGACCAGAGCCGGCTCGCCGCCTATCTGGAGAGCCGATGCGTCTGATCCCGCCGCAACGCCCCATCGACCCTCACGAGGTGACACCCCCATGTGGGACCACAAGTTCGAGACTCTGCTCAGGGACCGGCTGCCCGGTCTCGACGCCGACGCCCCGCTCACCGAGGATCTGCCGCTCGCGGCCTTCGGGCTCGACTCGATGGCGACGGTCGGCCTGATCGTGGCCATCGAGGAGGGCTACGGCACGCCCCTGCCCGACGACGCCGTGACGCCCGCCAACTTCATCACGCCCGGCACGGTCTGGGAGCTGGTCAGCTCCCTCGACGGAGCCGGCCGATGAGCGGCGCCAAGCTGCTGCACCACTGGTTCCTCGACGGTCTGGCCCGCAATCCGCGGGGCACCGCGCTCCGCATCAACGACCGCAGCTGGACCTATGCCGAGGCGGACCGCACCGCGCGCTCCTGGGCCGCGGCCCTGCACAGCGGGGGGCGCGCGCCACGCCGGGTCGGGGTCCTCGCGGCGAAGAGCGAGGAGAGCCTGCTCGGCTTTCTGGCCGCGCTGTACGCGGGCTGCACGGCCGTCCCGCTCAACCCGGAGTACCCCGTCGGCCGCAACCGCGACATCGCCGCTGCCGCCGGGCTCGACGCGCTGATCGTCGACCCCTCGGGCGCCGCCCAGCTCGACGAGGTGGCCGCGGCCGCGCCGCCGCTGGTCACGCTGGCACCGCGGCTCGGCGAGTGGAGCGGACCGCGGCCGGGCACCCCCGTCCTGATGCCCGACCCGGCAGGGGACCGGGCCCCCGCTCAGGGCCCCGACTCGCTGGCGTACATCCTGTTCACCTCGGGCTCCACCGGCCGCCCCAAGGGCGTGCCGATCCGGCACGGCAATGTGTCCGCCTTCCTGGCCGCCTCCCTGCCGCGCTACGACTTCGGACCCGACGACGTCTTCGGGCAGGTCTACGAGCTCACCTTCGACCTGTCCATGTTCGAGGTGTGGTGCGCCTGGTCGAGCGGAGCGTGTCTGACCGTCCTCAACCGGCTTCAGGCCCTCAACCCGGGCCGCTACATCCGCGCTCACGGCATCACCGTGTGGACCTCGACGCCCAGCCTGGTCGCCGCGCTGCGCACCCGCGGCCTGCTCGGCGGGAACAGCCTGCCCTCCGTGCGCCACACCGTCTTCTGCGGCGAGCCGCTGCCCGAGGAGAGCGCCGCGTACTGGAGCGCGGCGGCACCCGGCACGTCCATCGACAACCTCTACGGCCCCACCGAGCTGACCATCGCCTGTACCGCGTACCACTGGGTCCCCTCCCCCGGTTCGGGCACCGTGCCCATCGGAGAGCCGAACACCGGCCTTCGGTACGTCCTTCTCGACGACGGTCAGGTCGGCGCCGACACCGGCGAACTGTGCGTCACCGGGCCGCAGATGTTCGACGGCTATCTCGACCCCGCGAACGACACGGACCGCTTCCTGACCCACGACGGTCAGCGCTGGTACCGGACCGGGGACCGGGTGCGCCGCACGCCCGACGGCACTTTGGTGCACCTCGGCCGCGACGACGGACAGGTCAAGATCCACGGCTATCGGGTGGAGCTGTCCGAAGTGGAGGAGGCCGTGCGGGCCTGCGCGCCGGGCACCGAGGCAGTGGTCCTCGCGGTCCCGGGAGCGGCCGGACCCGTCCTTGCCGCCTTCGTCATCGGCGACGACGCGGCCGGCCGGCTGACCGGGACGGCCCAGGACCTGGCCCACCGGCTGCCGCCGTACATGCTGCCCGCCCATCTGTGGGCGCTGGCGGACCCGCCCCTGAACCCCAACGGCAAGACGGACCGCCTGCGGCTGCGGGAAGAGGCGGCACGCCGCCTGGGCAGGAACCTCGCCCCGGCGTCCTGAACCGGCTGACGGCACACGGCAGTTGACGGTGGAGCAGGCCCGGATCAGACCCGGGTCAGACCCCGTCGACTGCCGTTTCGCGTGGCCGGGACTCGTCCGCCGCCGGTGTGCGCTCCGCCCGGCCGGCCAGTTCCCCTCGCACGGAGGGGACCGCGTCCAGCACGGCCCGGGTCCACGGATGCCGCGGGGCGGCGAACACCTCGGCGACCGGGCCCTGTTCGCGTACGGTGCCCCCGTCGAGGACGAGGACCCGGTCGGCCATCCGCGCGATCACGCCCAGGTCGTGGCTGATCAGCAGCAGCCCGAGGCCCAGACGGGAGCGGAGCCCGTCGAGCAGGGCGAGGATCTCGGCCTGGATGCGGACGTCGAGACTCGAGGTGACCTCGTCGCACAGCAGGAGCCGCGGCTGAGCGGCGAGCGCCCGTGCGATGGCCACCCGCTGGCGCTGGCCGCCCGACAGTGTGCGCGGCAGCCGGCCGGCCCACTGCGGGTCGAGCCCCACCAGGCGGAGCAGCCGCTCCGTCTCCGCGGCAGCGGCCTCCCCGCCGAGCCCACGCAGCACACGCAGCGGCCTGGCAATGGCCGCGCCCACCGTGCGCCGCGGGTTGAGCGATCCGTTCGCGTCCTGCGCGACGAGCTGTACGAGGCGGCGCTGGTCGAGGGTGCGGCCGCGCAGCGGCCCGGGGACAGCGGAACCGGCCAGTTCGATCAGGCCGCCGTCGGGGCTGTGGTGCCCCGTGACGCAGCGCGCCAGGGTCGTCTTGCCGGTGCCGGACCCGCCGAGCAGCGCCACGCACTCGCCCGGCTCGATGTGGAAGGCCACGTCCTGGGCGGTCGTCACCCGTGCTCTGCCCCGCCCGTGTCCGGCGCGCAGCCCGCTGACCCGCAGCACGGGCGTGGTGTCCGCGGCGCCGCCGGCCGGGGCGGCCGGGCGGGCCGCCGCCTCGCCGATGTCCGGTACTGCGTGCACCAGTTCGCGGGTGTACGCCGCACGGGGCCGCCCGAGCACGGCGTCCACCGGTCCCTCCTCCACGACCCTGCCCGCCTTCAGCACCGCGAGCCGGTCGGTCAGGCGGGCGGCCGCGGGCAGGTCGTGCGTGATGAACAGCAGCGTCAGGTTCCGCTCGGCGGCCAGGCGGGCCACCTCGTCGAGGACCAGGCGCTGGGTGAGCACGTCGAGCCCCGTCGTCGGCTCGTCCAGGACGAGGGCGGCGGGTCCGGCCGCGAGCACCCGGCCCAGGGCAAGGCGCTGCTGCTGTCCGCCGGACAGTTCGTGCGGGAAACGACGCAGGAAGCCCCGGCCGTCGGGCAGGCCCACGCTGCGCAGGGTGCGGGCCGCGTCCTCGGGGGTGCGGCGCACGGCGAGTTCCGAGACCAGTGCGCCGACCCGCATCGTGGGGGTCAGCGCGGCGGCCGGGTCCTGCGGCAGATACGCCACGGTGTGCCGCCGCAGCCGGCGCAGGGCGCGGCCGCGCAGGGCGAGCGGGTCCTCTCCGGCCACGCGCACCCGGCCGCCCGCGGTGCGCAGCCCGGGCCGCAGGGCGCCGAGCAGGGCGAGCGCGAGGGTGGTCTTGCCCGAGCCCGACTCGCCCACGACGCCGACGCGTTCGCCCGCCCGCACGGTCAGGGTCAGCCCGTCGAGCACGGGCCGTCCGTTCGGGTCGGCCACGGTCAGGTCGGTGACGGAGATGACCTCCGGCGCGGCGTCGGCCCGACCCTCGCCGTGCGGGCGGGCGGGGGCGGGGACGGCCAGGCCGCTCCGGGCGTCGAAGACTGCGCTCAAGGCACGAACCTCGCGATCGCCCGGTCCAGGGCAAGGTTGACGGAGACGGTGAGGACGGCGAGCCCCAGTGCGGGGGCCGCCACGCCCCAGGGCGCCAGCGTCACGCCCTCCATGTTCTCGCTGATCATGGCGCCCCAGTTGGGGCTGTCGGGTCCGAAGCCGAGGAAGCCGGCGGACGCGGTGAGGGTGATGGCGATGGCGAGGCGGGTGCCGGCGTCCGCGAGGACGGGCCGCACGATGTTGGGCACGATCTCCCGGGCCATCACCGCCACCGGACCGTCCCCGAGTGCGACGGCCTGGTCGACGTATCCGGCGTGCACGACCTGTGCCGTCGCGGCCCGGGCGACCCTGGAGACGAAGGGCACGCCGGTGACGGCGACCGCCGTGACGAGGGTGAGCGTGCGGTAGCCCCAGCCGTGCATCAGCACCAGGAGGACCAGGACCGGCGGCAGGGCGAGCAGCAGGGTGTCGAGACGGGAGACCACCGCGTCGACGCGGCCGCCCGCATAGCCGGCGAGCACTCCGGTCGCGGTGCCGAGGAGGGTGGTGACGGCGGTGGCGAGCAGCGGGATCAGGACCAGCGGGCGGCCTCCGGCCAGGAACCGGGACCACACGTCCCGGCCGTCGCCGTCCGAGCCGAGCAGCAGGTGGCCGGTGTCGTAGGGCGCGGCGGTGATGCGGGCCGGGTCGTGCGGGGCGAGCCAGGGTCCGATCAGGGCGAACAGGACGACGGCCGCCACGGGCAGCAGCAACAGCAGCGCGGTCCGTCGGCCCGGTCGGGGTGCGGCGGGGCCGGTGTCGGGAGCCTGGGTGCCGGCCGGCGTCAAAGCCGCAGTCGCAGTCGCAGTCGCAGTCGGCGGCAGCGGCGGCGTCGGGGCCGTCATGTCGCCGTCCTCATGCGCGGGTCCACCGCCATGGCCAGCAGGTCGGCCAGGAGGAGGCCGCCGACGACCGCCGCGGCCATGAGGAGCCCGATGCCTTCCAGGACGGCCGCGTCGTGATGCTGCACGGCGGCGACCAACTCTCTTGACAGACCTGGGTAGTTGAAGACCTTTTCCACCACGGCCGTGCCGCCGACGAGGGTCCCGGCGAGCCAGCCGAAGACCTGGGCGCACGGCCCGGCCGCGGTCGGCAGCAGGTGCCGCAGCACCACGCGGGCCGGGGAGAGCCCGGCGAGGCGGGCCGCCTCCACGTGCGGGGCCGCCGCCGCGTCGACGACGGCGGCCCGGACCATGCGGCTGGCCCAGGACGCGGAGAACAGCGTCAGCGCCGCCACCGGGAGCACCAGCGCCTCGGGGTGTGCGAGCAGCGGTTCGCCGAACGGGACCAGGGACACGGCCGGGAGCACTCCGAGCCAGGAGGAGAAGACCAGGGTCAGGATGCCCGCCGTGACGAACTGGGGCACCGAGACCAGGGTGACGGCGCCGCCGGAGAGCAGCCGGTCGAGCAGGCCGCCCGGGCGCAGCCCGGCGGCGATTCCGACCGCGAGTGCGAGGACGACCGTGAGCAGGGCGCACACACCGGCGAGGAGCAGGGTGTCGGCCAGCGGGCCCGAGATGATCTCGGCGACAGGGCGGCGGTCCACGAGGCTGTGCCCGAGGTCGCCGGAGAACGCCGCGCCGATCCAGT
This sequence comes from Streptomyces sp. NBC_01445, assembly GCF_035918235.1. Taxonomy (NCBI): domain Bacteria; kingdom Bacillati; phylum Actinomycetota; class Actinomycetes; order Kitasatosporales; family Streptomycetaceae; genus Streptomyces; species Streptomyces sp. NBC_01445. Next base: position 854,583 of record NZ_CP109486.1, read on the forward strand.
CGCCGTAGCGCACCAGCACGGGCCGGTCGAGGCCGAGTTCGGCGTGCATCCTGGCGACGTCCGCGGGGGTCGCGCCGCCGCCGAGCGCGGCCGCGGCCGCGTCGCCCGGCAGCACCTCGGCGGCGGCGAACAGCACGAACGAACCGACCAGCAGGGTGGCCAGGGCGCCGCCGAGCCGGCGTACGGCCAGGGCCGCGAGCCGGACGGCGGGCGTCACGCGGACCTGGCCCGGGTGAACACCGGGATGGACTGGCTCGACCACACCCCCGAGAGCCCGGGCGCCGAGGCGTCCAACTGCTCCTGGAAGCCCCACAGGAGGTCGCCGCCGGAGGAGTACAGGCCTCGCTGGACGGCGGCGAAGGCGGCTTCGCGCTTGCTGTCGTCGACCGTGGCCTGGGCGGTCGCCAGGCGCTTGAAGTGCGGCTCGCCGAGCCCGGTCACGTTGAAGAACGCGCCCTTGGTGGTGGTGGCGGACAGGTGCACGGCGGCGGGCCGGTTGGCGTAGTAGAAGGTCTGGAACGGGGTGCGGGCGAGGCCCTTCAGGTCGGCGTAGTAGGTGTCGGCGGGCACCTTCTGCACGTCGAGCTCCACGCCGGCCTCCTTCAGCTGCTGGCCGAGCAGCCGGGCCGCGGCCACGAAACCGGGCACGGTGTCCGCCGCGTGCAGCGTCAGCGAGTCGACCTTGGCGCGGGCGAACAGCCGCCTGGCCTCGGCCAGGTCGCGCTTGCGGTCCCCGCCCGCGTAGCCGGGCAGGCCCTTGCCGACCACGTCGTCGCCCTTGGTGCCGAGACCGAGGAGCACCTGCCGCACGAGTGCCTCGCGGTCCGCGGCGAGGCGCACCGCGCGCCGCACATCGGGGTTGTCGAACGGGGCGAGCTGCTCGTTCATGGCGAAGGACAGCGCGTTGGAGTTGGCGGTGCCGCCCCGGCGGACCCGGATCGCGCTGTTGCCGCGCTCGGCCTTGGCGCCCGTGGCGGTGATGCCGAAGGCGTAGTCGATCTGGCCGCTCTTGAGGGCGGCGAGGCGGGCGGCGGGGTCGGCGATGAGGTCGAGTTCGATCCGCCGGAAGTACGAGGTGCCGCCCCAGTACTTGTCGTTGACGGCGAGGCGGAGGTTCTTGCCGTCGTGCTCCTCGAGACGGTACGGGCCGGAGCCGACGCCCTTGTCGAAGTCCTTGCCGCGGGTGCCTTCGGGGAACACCGGTGAGAAGACCGCGAGGACGGCCTCCCTGAAGTCGCCGCGGGGCCGCTTGAGCCCCACCTTCAGGGTGTGGGCGTCGACCGCCTTGAGCCGGTCCAGGTCCAGGTCGACGAAGTTGTTGGCGCGGGTGGACGGCGGCGTGGCGAGGGTGCGCAGCGAGTAGGCGACGTCCGCGGCCCGCACCGGTGAGCCGTCGTGGAACACCGCGTGCTTGTGGAGGCGGATGGTCCACTCACTGGCGTCCTTGTTGGGTTCCACCGACTCGGCGAGCCCCAGCTCGTAACGGCTGCCCTTGAGGTACATCAGCTGGTCGTACAGGTGGTACAGGGCGATGTAGCTGGCACCGAACCCGGCGTGCCGCGGGTCGAGGCTGGTGGTGCCGGTGGCGTCCGACGCCCCGACCCGCAGCAGCTTGCCCGCGGAGCCGACCGACCGGGTGTCGCCGCTCTTGGAGGTGGCGCAGCCGGACAGGGCCGTGGCGCCCGCGGTGGCAGTCGCCGCGGCCGCGCCCCACTGCAGGAAGCGGCGCCGGCCGACGCCGTTGACCCGTGACATGGCAGAAAGCTCCTCAGGCTCATGAAGGTGTGCGGGAGACGTACATGGCGGGCGGGTTCGGGACCTGCCGGTCAGGCCCACCAGTCGCGTGTGCCGCCCTCGTCGGCGCCGCACTGGCGCCAGATCTTGCCGTCGCGCAGGACGTAGACGCCGAAGGTGACGACCGTCTCGCCGCGGACGATCATGGTGCCGCGCATCATGACGGTGTCGTCGGTCTGGATGAACTCGTTCATGTCCACGTGCTGGAGGTCGAGCTCCCAGTACCGCTTGAGCAGCTCGCGGATGTCCTCGCGCCCGCGCACGGGGCCGGTGAACCGGATCCACTCGGCCTCGGGGTGGTACAGGTCGACGAGCCCGTCGAGGTCCCGCTCGGCCGTGCAGCGGATCATCTCGGCGAACAGCGGGTGGATGGGGATCTCGGTCTCGGTGCTCATGACGGGGCTCCTGTCGCGTCGAGTTCTGCGGATGCGGTGGGTGCGGGTGTCACGCCTGCGGCCGACGCCGTCAGCCGGTCCCGGATGAGACGTTTGACGACCTTGCCGAGGTCGTTGCGGGGCAACTCGTCGACCACCAGGACCCTTTCGGGGATCTCATGGGGGTCGAGGCTGTCCTTCGCGTGGGCGGCGAGGGTGGCCGCCAGCAGCTTCGGGTCATGGGTGGCGCCGGCCGCGGGCACGATCGCGGCGGCCACGCCGGCCGGCCCGGCGGCGACCACGGCCGCGTCGGCGACCGCCTCGTGCTCGAGCAGGACCGACTCGACCCGCAGGGACGACACGAGCCCGGCCGGTGTGGGCACGGCGTCGGTCTCGCGGTCGAAGAGATACAGCTCGCCCTCGTCGTCGACGTGGCCGAGGTCGCCGGTGTCGCACCATCCGCCGTCCGGGACACCGGTGGCCTCCGGGCCCGCGTCGAGGCGGTTGCGGGGAGGCGCGCCGTCGGCGCGCAGCCAGATCCGGCCGACCCGCTGGGCGGGCAGCTCCGCGCCGTGCTCGTCGGTGATCAGTACATGGGTGCCGGGGGCGGGCCGGCCGGCCGACATCGGGCGCGCCGGGTCGAAGGTGCCGATGGTCACGGCGGGCTTGGCCTGGCTGGCCGAGTAGGCGCCGATCACGCGGGCCCGGGGCATCGCGGCCAACAGGGCGCGGGCGAGCGGGGGATGGAGGAACGCCGAGGCGGTGGCCACGGTGGTGACGGACGTCAGGTCGTAGCGGCCGAGCGCGCCGTCGCGGGTCATCTGCACGGCGAGGTTCGGGGTCATCATGACGGTGCTCGCCGCGTGGTGCTCGATGAGCGCGCACAGCCGGTCGGCGTCTCCCGGCGGCGCGAGGACGAGCGTGGTCGGGGTGGCGTTGAGCACCATGGAGACGGTGGTGGCGCTCGCGGTGATGCCCAGGTTCACGGACGCCACCATGGGGGTGGGCTCGTCGTGCGCCATCACGGAGGGCGGTCCGCCCGCCGTCGCGAGGTTCTGGTGCGAGACGACGACGCCGCGGGCCAGTCCGGTGGTGCCGGAGGAGTACACGATCTCGGCGGCGTCCGCGGGGCTGTGCACGAGGTCCACCGGTGTCTCGCCCGGGGCGGACAGCTCGTCGAGCGTCCCGGTCCAGGCGACGGCCGAGGTCTTGGGCGGGGCGGTCCGCCCGTGGACGATGCCGGCCAGCTCGCACTGCAGGGCGCGCCGTTCGAGCTCGTCGGCCGGGAGGGCCAGCGGCAGGTGAAGGACGGTGGCGCCGGCCTTGAGCGCGCCGAGGTAGGCGACCGCGTAGCCGGCCCAGTCCATGCCACCGAAGAAGATGCCGATACGGGTGCCCCGGCTTGTGCCGGCCGCGAGCAGCCCGCGGGCCAGTGCCTCCGAGCGCCGGTCCCACTCGCCGTACAGCAGGTCGGGGCAGCCGTCGATGACGAGTGCGGTGCGGCCCGGGTGAAGTGCGGCGTGGGAGCGGAGCTGGTCGGTGAGGTAGGAGAACGTCCGTTCCGTCATGGCGTACTCAACCCACTATCTGGAATGCGACACCGTTGCGGCCCCCGAACCGCGGCGCGGTGGCGGCGAGCAGGTGGCCGAGGATGAACCGGGCGCGCTCCTGCGGCGGGTCGTCGCTCAGGGATCCGAGGTAGCGGTCGTGGGCCGCGAGGGAGCGTACGGCCCGGTCGCGGGAGTCGTCGTCGACGGCCACGGCGTGCGTGGCGTGCGGGGAGCCGGCGATCGCCACCTTGCCGGCCCGCCACGGCTCGAGTCCCTCGTCGAGCAGCTCGGGGAAGATCCAGCGGTTGGCGGCGTCGGCGACGGCGTCCAGGGCGGCGAGACCCACGGCACGGTGGTCGGGGGTGTTCCACGCGCCGGACGCCCAGGTGTCGTGGTGGTTGAAGGTGACGATGAGTTCGGGGCGGTGCCGCCGGACGGCGCGCGCCAGGTCGCGGCGCAGGCCGGGCCCGTACTCGATCGTCCCGTCGTTGTAGTGGTCGAGGAAGTCGACCTCGTGCACGCCGAGTTCCGCGGCGGCCTTGCGCTGTTCGGCCTCGCGCACGGGCCCGCACTGCGCCGGTTCCAGATCGGAGATGCCTGCCTCGCCCCGGGTGACGAGGAGGTACGCCACCTCGCGCCCCTGGGCGGTCCACTGGGCCACGGCGGGCCCGGCACCGAACTCGATGTCGTCGGGGTGGGCGACGATCGCGAGCACGCGGCTGAAGTCGTCCGGCAGTTCGAGGAGTGTGTCGGCCATGGGGTGTCCTTCCCGGTGGACGAAGGAGATGAGGTCAGGCGGCGGCGTCGGTCTGCTTGGGAACCCGGATGACCAGGGCGGCGATGAGGATCGCGGCCGCGGCCAGGCCCGCGCTGCACAGGAACGCGACGGTGTAGCCGTGCGTGTCTCCGAGGCCGCCGACGGCCTGCGTGACCGTGGTCAGCACCGCGAGGCCCAGGGAACCGCCGACCAGGATCGCGGTGTTGAAGAGCCCCGACACGGCTCCGGCGTCCGCGGGGTCGACGCCCGTGGTGGCCAGCGTGCCCGCCGGCATCATGGTCAGGCCGAGGCCGATCCCGGAGATGACCGTCGGGCCGAGGACGGTGCCGACGAAGCTGCCCGACGACGCGGCGAGGCCCAGCCACCCCATGCCGAGCCCGAGACAGAGCAGGCCGGTCATCAGCATCCGGGTCAGCCCGACGCGGGCGACCGTCTTCATACAGACCTGGGCGAACACGAGCAGGGTGGCGATCAGGGGCAGGTACGCGAGGCCGGTCTGCAGCGCGGAGAACCCGAGGATCTCCTGCAGGTACAGGGTGACGAAGAAGAAGTAACTCATCTGCGTGGCGCCGAAGATCGCCATGATGGCGAGCGCACCGCTGGTGTTGCGCAGCCGGAAGACCTGCAGCGGGACGAACGGGTGGACTTGGCGGCGTTCGACGGCGAGGAACACGGCGAACAGCACGGCCGCGACCACCAGCAGGCCGCCGCGCAGCGGAGAGGTCCACGAGCGCTGCGTGTCGAGGAACGCGAAGACGGTCATCAGCAGCGCGGCGGTGAACGTCACCGCGCCCGCCACGTCGATCGAGGGCCGCTCGTCGGCACGGCTCTCCTTGATCGTGGTGGCGGCGAGCCCCACGACCAGCGCCCCGATCGGGACGGCGACGAAGAAGCTGAACTCCCAGCCGGGGCCCGACGTGAGCAGTCCGCCGACGATCAGACCGAACAGCGCCCCGGCCGCCTGAGCGCTCCCCCACAGGGCGAACGCCCGCTGCCGCGAAGGCCCTTCCTCGAACGAGGTGATGATCAGTGAGAGGACGACGGGGGCGGTCAGCGCGCCGCCCATGCCCTGCACCGCTCGCGCGATGACCATGACCGTCGGGTCGGTGCTGAATCCGCAGACGACGGACGCCAGCGTGAACACGGTGACGCCGATGATCAGTACCCGGCGCCTGCCGAACAGGTCACCGATGCGGCCGCCGAGCGGCAGCAGTCCTCCGTACAGGAGGCCGTAGGCGTTGACGACCCAGGGCAGGCCCGACTCGGTGAAGTCGAGATCGCGCTGGATGAAGGGCAGCGCCACGTTGACGATGGTCTGGTCGACCTGGATGAGCAGCTCGGCCATCAGCAGCGTGACGAGGATCAGCCGGGCGACGAGTGCGCCCGTGGCGGGGCTTTGCTCGGCGGCCTGCCGGCCGTCGTCGGTCCTGACGGTCATGGCTCTCCTGATCTTCGTGCCACACCCGCCACTTGGGCAGGCTCGGTCGAGGCCACGTTAGGGACGGGGAGCCCGAGCCGGATGCTCAATACAGCGCATCGCCGGTGGGGGATCGAAAGACCTGCCGCGCCGGCTCGCGGCGCCTGCGACACGGCGCGGGGGCCGGGGCGTTCGCCCCGGCCCCCGCGGTGTCCGACCCCGTCGTCACCACTCGACGTGCATCACGCGCGGAGCACGAATGATCATGTCCGCCTTCCATTCGACGTCGCCGCTGAGCCGCAGGCCCGGCATGCCCTCGACGAGGGCCTTGAGCGCCTCCTGCAGTTCCACCCGGGCGAGGTGCGCGCCCAGGCAGTGATGGGCGCCGTGGCCGAAGACCATGTGCCGGTTGTCGGCGCGGTCGATGACGACCTCGTCGGCGTTGTCGAAGACGAGGCCGTCGCGGTTAACCGCGCTCGTGTCCACGATGACCGGCTCGCCCTCGCGCACGAGGACACCGCCCACCGTCATGTCCTCGAGCGCATACCTCGGAGAGATGCCGTTCGCGGCGAACGGGACGAAGCGCAGCAGCTCCTCGACGGCCGCGGGAATCGCCTCGGGGTCCGCGCACAGCCGCGTCCACAGCTCGCGACGCTGCTGGAGCACATGGACGAAGCTCGAGATCTCACTCGCCGTCGTCTCGAATCCGCCGATGAGGATCGAGATGCACAGGCCGATGAGCTCCGGCTCGGCGAGCCGGTCGTGGGCGTCGCGCGCCTCGATGAGGGCGCTCGTCAGGTCGTCCCGCGGCTCCGCACGGCGCTCCTTGACCAGGTCCTCGAAGTACTTCTGCAGATCCATGAAGCTCTGCACACACTCTTCGTCGGTCAGTTCGCCCGTGGACAGCGCCGCGTCGCACCATCCCCGCAGCCGGGTCCTGTCGTCCTCCGGTACGCCGAGGAGCTCGCAGATCACGGTGACGGGGATGGCCAGCGCGTACGAGCCGACCAGCTCGGCGGGCGCACCGCCGGCCTTCATGTCGGCGACGAGCCCGGCGGCGAGCTCGCCGATCCAGGCCCGCTTGTTCTCGATGCGCCGGGGGGTGAAGGCTTTGGAGACGAGCGTGCGCAGGCGGGTGTGGTCCGGGGGGTCCATCGTCAGGATGCTCTCGGGCACGGCCCGCGGCGTCATGCGCGGCTCGTCGCGCTGGGTGGCCAGGTGACGGGAGAACCGCCGGTCGGTCAGGACGAAACGTGCGTCGTCGTACCGCGTGACGAGCCACGCGGGCTCACCGAACGGCAGCTGTACGCGGATCGGGTCCCCGTCCTCGAAGAGCTTCGCGTACGACTGCGAGAGCTCGAGCCCCTCGCTTCCGGTGAAGGGGTACGCGACCGGTGCCGGCTTCTCGGTTTCCACTTCGGTGCTCACTGTCGACTGCCTCCTCGGAAATGCCCGCCGTGACGCGGCGTCACGCTAACGGCCCGGGCCGCGGCGGCCTGCTCAATCCGGAGCATCGGGCGGAAGTACCGGGCGGGATACTCCGCACATGACTCAGATGCGGATTCAGGCCACCTTCGTCGTCGACGTCTGGGACGGCACCGACGACGATCAGGTCGACGGCGGCCCGGTCACCGGTCGCGTCGAACTGACCAAGACCTACACGGAAGGCGATGTGAAGGGCTCGGCCACCGGCCACATGGTGACCACCCAAGGCCCCGGCGGCGCGGCCTACGTGGCGCAGGAGCGGGTCACCGGAATCATGGGCGGCCGCACGGGGACGTTCGTCCTGGAGCACCGGGCGACGCAGGTCCCGGGCACCGACCCGGTGACGTGGGCGGGCATCGTGCCGGGATCCGGCACCGGCGAACTGGCCGGCGTCAGCGGCGAGGGCTCACTCGGCCACGGCACGCTCGACCTCCAGGTCGAGTTCGCCACCGACGGGGCTGCCTAGTCCGCGGCGCGAAGGGCCGTTCAGCCCTTCCCGGCGGCCGCCAGGATCTTCTCGGAGGTGTGGAAGAACCGCCCTGTGGCCTGTACCCCGAAGGTCTTCTCGATGGCGGGGACCGGGTTGACGGGGCGGCCGTTGACCAGCCGCCACCGCACATAGGCCGTCGCCCCGCAGGCGCCGAGGACTTCCCAGTCGCCCTTGGCGGAGCGCAGCGGGAACTCGCCGTCCGTCAGCGGGCCCGAGCTGTAGACCATGGAGAACCGCTCGTCCGGGGCCGGCTGCCGGCCCACGAACGGGGACGCTGCCAGCTCCGTGCGCAGTTCGTCCGTCGTGCGCAGGATCGTGGGAACCTCGAACCCGAAGGTCTCGGCGAGGCCGGCCTCCACGCGCTCGACGATGCGGGCGCGGTCGTTCCCCGCGCCGGTGAAGAAGGCGTTCCCGCTGGCGATATAGGTGCGCGCGCCCGTGAATCCCAGCTGGGTGAGCACCTCGCGCAGGCGGGCCATCTCGACCTTGCGCCCGGGGACGTTCACGGCCCGCAGGAAGGCGATGTACGTCGGATCGGTCTGACCGGCCGGAGCAGTCACATCGGTCGCATCGCTCGGAACGGTCCTCATGTGCGTGCGGGTTCCTTCCTCGTTGCCACGTCGCGCCCGGCCGGAGCCGGGCGCCATGTTCTCACGCGTTTCAGAACGTCCGCTCGGCCACCGGGAAGCGGTTGTGCGCGGCGTTGCAGCGGGTCAGATCGTCGACGAACACGTTGAGGAGAGGCCGTTCGTCCGCGTGCCAGTGGAAGTGGCCGCCGGGGAGGCGGCGGGCGCGGAAGGAGCGGCGGGTGTAGTCGCGCCAGCCGCCCAGCTCCGCACCCCGCACCGTGAGGTCGTCCTGCCCCGCCAGCGCCGTGACGGGGGCGTGCACCGTGTTGTCGAGTCCTTCCTCGTACGACTCCGCGAGCGCGAAGTCGGCTCGCAGCACCGGCAGTTGGAGCCTCGCCAGGCCGGCCTCGCCGAACGTGCCGGGATGGATACGGGGGTGGTGGCCGGCGCGGGCCAGGAACTCCTCGTCCGGCAGGTGCCCGATGGGCTCCTCGCGCGGGGGCAGGTGAGGCGCCGGGTACCCGGAGACGTACAGCCGCTCGGCGACCAGTTCGTGGTCCCACTCCAGACGGGCCGCGATCTCGTAGGCCAGTACGGCGCCGAAGCCATGGCCGTACAGCGCGAAGGGCCGGTCGCACAGACGGGCCACGGTGGGCACCAGCTCGTGCAGCAGCGGCTCCAGGCGGCGGCGCGGCTCCTCCCGCATCCGGCTCCCGCGCCCCGGCAGTTCGAGGGGGGTGACGGCGATGTGCGGCTGGAGACGCTCGCACCACGGCAGATAGACGCCCGCTGAGGCGCCGGCGTACGGCAGGCAGAACAGGCGCACCGACGTGCCGGTCATGCGGAGGCCGCCGGGGTGGGGGTGAGGGCGGTCGATACGTCGAGCACGGTGGTTCCCCTCTCGGTCCACAAGCCCTTTCGCAGGGCTGTTGCTGCCGCCGGACCCTACGGAGGAAATGCGCCAACTCCCTTTTTCTGTAGTGGGTTTGGTGGTCGGCTCCGAGTGCTTGTGCACCGCGGGTCGATGTCCGTTGCCCACACCGAGCGGCCCCAAGGGCGCATGTGGCAGGTCTCGAGCGCCTCTCGAGTTGCCGTCCATAGCGTCCCCTCGGGGACGACCAGGACCCGAGAGAGGAGTCCCGATGACCGGCACGCTCGTGCGCGGCGCCGCCCGAACGCGTCCGCGCCTGATGGCGGTCCACGCCCACCCCGACGACGAGTCCAGCAAAGGCGCGGCGACCTTGGCGAGATACGCCGCCGAGGGCGTCGAGGTGCTGGTGGTGACCTGCACCGGAGGGGAACAGGGGTCCATCCTCAATCCGGGGTACCCGCGCCCGCGCGGGCCCGTGGACATGTCCGTGCTGCGCGCCCGGGAGATGGAGCGGGCCCGGCGGATTCTCGGCGTGCGGCACTCCTGGCTCGGATATGTGGACTCGGGGCTGCCGCACGGGGACGAACCGCTCCCTGCGACCTGCTTCGCGCGCGTCGCCCCACAGGCGGCCACGGCCCGTCTGGTGCGGCTGATCCGGCAGTTCCGGCCGGATGTCGTCACGACGTACGACGAGGACGGCGGCTATCCGCACCCGGACCATGTCATGGCGCACCGGATCACGGTGGCGGCCTTCACGGCGGCCGGTGACGGTGCGGCGCATCCTCGTGCGGGGCGTCCGTGGCAGCCGCTCAAGCTGTACTACAACCACGGCTCGCATCCGGCGCGCAGCGCGGCGCTGCACCGGGCGCTGCGGGAGCGGGGCAGCACGGCACCGTACGCGCCGCTGCCCAACGAGCCGGTGCGGCAGCCGGACATCACCACGCGGGTGCCGTGCGCCGAGTACTTCCCACTGCGGGACCGGGCGCTGCGCGCCCACACCTCACAGGTGGAACCGCACGGCGTCTGGTTCGCCGTGCCGACGCCGGTGCAGCAGGAGGTGTGGCCCACCGAGGACTACACACTCGCGCGGTCGCTGGTGCGCACGGAGCTGCCGGAGAGCGATCTGTTCGCCGGAATCACCACGGCGGCCACCGTCGGACGCCGTGGCGTCGGCCCGCGTCAGGTCAGGGCGCGCCGCCCCGAAGGGCTCCGGGTGAAGATGCCGGCGGACGCGGCGAGGGCCGCGCTGCGGGCCGCCTCGTCGGGCAGGAGCGGGTCGGGTTCGGCTCGCAGCAGGACCAGTTGGTGATAGAGCGGCGCGGTGGCGGCGACGAGCAGGGGGCGTGCGGCGGTGTCCGGCGGAACGTCCCCGCGCTCGACGGCCCGCTCGACGGTGACCTCGCAGCGCGTGTAGCGGTCGTCCCAGAACCGGCGCAGGGCGCGGGCGGCCTGTTCGGAGCGGAATGACGCGGCGATCAGGGCCGCGGTGACCGACGGCTGCTCGGACAGGGCCGTCTGGATGTCGTGGTTCAGTGCCGCCAGGTCGCCGTACAGCGTGCCGGTGTCCGCGGGCTCCCAGTCGTCGCCCATGCCGGCGTTCAGGACGTCGGCGAGCAGCCCGCCGACGTCACCCCAGCGCCGGTACACCGTGGTGCGGTGGACTCCCGCGCGGTCCGCGACGGCGTCCACCGTGAGCGCGTCGTAGCCGTGTTCGACCAGCTCGCTACGGACCGCGTCGAGCACCTGGGCGCGGTTGCGGGCGGTGCGGCCGCCGGGGCGCCGGACCGGGGGCGCCGGGGCGGCAGCGGCGGCGGCGGCGGAACCGGATGCGGTATGCGGGGCGGCAGAGTCGGTATCCGGTATTCCGGTTGCTCGGGGAGGCGGTGGCATGACAGCATCTTAATGCAACTGTTGTCGTACTAGTGGGGTCGTCGATGATCTTCCGAAGTGTTCGCCCGGCCCCGCGGCCCGCGCCGGCCGCTCCGTCCCCGAATGCTTCGGAGTCCTCACATGCCTACGCAGATCACCGTCCGCTCCGTCACCAAGTCCTTCGACGACCGGCTCGTCCTCGACGCGGTGACGTGCTCGCTCCCCGCGGGTGAGCGCGCCGGGATCATCGGGGAGAACGGCTCCGGGAAGAGCACCCTGCTGCGCCTGCTCGCCGGGCGCGAGCAGCCCGACCAGGGCAAGGTCGTCGTCCAGGCCGACGGCGGCGTCGGCTACCTCGCCCAGGACGAACAGCTCCCTTCGCGTGCCACCGTTCAGGATGTGATCGACCGGGCCCTGGGCGACCTGCGCACCATGGAGGAGCGCATGCGTCGCCTGGAGGCCTCGATGGCCGACGGCGACGAGAGCGGCATGGCCGAATACGGAGACCTGATGACGGTCTTCGAGCTGCGCGGCGGCTACGACGCGGACGCCCGCGTGGAGCGCGCCCTGCACGGTCTCGGCCTGGACCTCCTCGACCGCGACCGCACCGTGGACGGCCTCTCCGGCGGAGAGCAGGTGCGCCTGCGCCTCGCGGCCGTCCTGGCGGCCGGTCCCGAGGTGCTGCTCCTCGACGAGCCGACCAACCATCTCGACGAGGACGCTCTGAGCTGGCTGGAGGACCACCTGCGCACCCGGCGTGGCACCACGGTGGCCGTCTCCCACGACCGGATGTTCCTCGAGCGGGTGGCGACGAGCCTGCTGGAGGTGGACGCGGACAGCCGCGGCATCGTGCGGTACGGCAACGGCTACGCCGGCTATCTCGCCGAGAAGGCGGCGGCCCGAGCGCGCGCGGCCCAGGCACACGCGCAGTGGCAGACCGATGTGGCCCAACTGCGCGAGGCGGCGGCGACGACCGCCCGGCGGGTGGCACCGGGGCGAGCGATGAAGGACGGCAACAAGATGGCCTACGACCGGGCGGCGGGCCGCGTGCAGCAGTCCCTGGCCAGCAGAGTGCGCCAGGCCGAGGAACGGCTGCGCCGCCTCCTCGCCGACCCGGTGCCCTCCCCTCCGGAACCCCTGCACTTCGCGCCCGTACTGCGGGCGGCACGCGTGCAGGGCCCCGTCCTCGACGCGGCCGGCATCGGTGTCGCCGGTCGGCTCGACCGCACGGACCTCACGATCGCGGCGGGCGAGCGACTGCTGATCACCGGGCCGAACGGGGCGGGCAAGACCACCCTGCTGCGCGTCCTGGCCGACGAGCTGGCGCCGGACACCGGTTCGGTCACCCGCCGGGGCCGGATCGGCTATCTCCCGCAGGAACCGGCTCCCGGCCGGCCCGGCGAGAGTCTGCTCGCCGCCTTCGCGCGCGGCCGCTCCGGGCAGACCGCCGAGCACCGCGACCGTCTGCTGTCCCTCGGCCTGTTCGACGCCGAGCAGCTCACGGCCTCGGTACGGGGCCTGTCCACCGGGCAGCGCCAGCGTCTCGCCCTGGCACGGCTCGTGACGCAGCCGTCGGACGTGCTGCTGCTCGACGAGCCCACCAATCATCTTTCGCCCGCACTCGTCGAGGAGCTCGAAGCAGCCCTGGCCGGCTACGACGGCGCTCTCGTGGTCGTCAGTCACGACCGCCGGCTCCGCCGGCGCTGGCAGGGTGCTCAGCTCACCCTGTCGACGAGTGCACCACAGGCCGTCCGGGTCTGAGACACGGACGGCCGCACGCACCAACTCGCAAGGAGTCACCCATGCTTCAGTCCAGCGCCGTGTTCAAGCAGGTGTCCGTCGCGGACCCTCAGTTCTGTCCGGCCCCTACGACGTCACCACCGGGCCGGACGACGCGCTGTGGTTCACCCTGATCCACTCCGGAGGCATCGCCCGCCTCACACCCGACGGCGCGCTCGACCGTCATGCGCTCGACTCCCCGGCGTGCGGCCCCTCGATCATCACGCCGGGCCCGGACGGGGCCCTGTGGTTCACCCGTTGCCAGGACCACCGCATCGGGCGGATGACGGTGACAGGGCAGGCGACCTCTTTCGCCGTTGCGACGCCGGACAGCGGCCCCTACGGCATCGCCGCGGGCGGTGACGGCGCTCTGTGGTTCACCCAGTTGCACACGGACCGGATCGGCCGCATCACCGTGGACGGCCGGGTGACCGAGTTCCCGTTGCCCTTCAAGGGCGCTTTTCCCTCGGCCATCACCGCGGGGCCCGACCAGGCGCTGTGGTTCACGCTGAACCGGGCGGACGCCGTGGGGCGCATGGATCTCGGCGGAGAGGTCACGGTCCACCCGCTGCCCACCGAGCACGCGGCACCGGTCGGCATCACCGTCGGCACGGACGGCGCGCTGTGGTTCGTCGAGATCGGCGCCGGTCAGGTCGGACGGGTGGGCACCGACGGCGTAGTCCGGGAGTTCCCTCTCCCGGACCGCGCGTGCCGGCCGCACGCGATCACCGCCGACCCCGCCAGGGGCGTCTGCTGGTTCACCGAGTGGGCCGCCGGCCGCATCGGATCGATCACGCCCGACGGCCACATCGAGGAGTACGAACTCCCGGACCGCGGCGCGGAACCGCACGGCCTCACAGTGGCGCCGGACGGTGCGCTGTACGTCGCACTGGAGACGGGGCGGATACTGCGCATGGAGCTCTAGGACCGGCTTGTCCGGCGGGTCGTGCCCACGGCCAGTCCTTCCCGCGAACGCTCTTCGCCCCCGGCCGACGGCGCGGGGGCGAAGCTCTGTTCACAGGGTCTTTCCATCAGGGCTCTTCACGGTGTCACCGCTTCACCACGGACCTCCTCCGGTGTGGTGTCGCGCAGTTCACCGTCGAGCAGGACCCAGCGGGTGATCCCGATCGACTCCAGGAACGGCACGTCGTGGCTGGCCACGATCAGGGCTCCCTCGTAGGACGACAGGGCCGAGGTCAGCTGGCGCACGCTCGCCATGTCCAGGTTGTTCGTCGGCTCGTCCAGCATCAGGAGCTGGGGCGCCGGCTCGGCGAGCATCAGCGCGGCCAGGGTCGCGCGGAAGCGTTCGCCGCCGGACAGGGTCGCGGCCTGCTGGTCGGCGCGTGCCCCCTTGAACAGGAAGCGGGCGAGGCGGGACCGGATGCGGTTGTTGGTCGCCTGCGGTGCGAATCGCGCCACGTTCTCGGCGACGCTCAGGGCCTCGTCGAGTACGTCGAGCCGCTGGGGAAGGAAGCGCAGCGGCACGTGCGCCACGGCCTCCCCCTCCACGGGTTCGAGTTCACCGGTGATGGTGCGCAGGAGCGTCGTCTTGCCCGCCCCGTTGCGCCCCACGAGCGCGATCCTCTCGGGCCCGCGCAGCTCGAACTCGCCCTGTACCCGGGCGCCATGGGCGAGGTGCAGTTCGCGCAGGGTCAGTACGGTGCGCCCGGGCGGCACCGCGGTGTACGGGAGGTCGACATGGATCTCGTCGTCGTCGCGTACCGCGTCTACCGCCTCGTCGAGCCGGTCCTTCGCCTCGGCGAGTTTCTCCTCGTGCATGATGCGGTGCTTGCCGGCGGCGACCTGGGCCTGTCGTTTGCGCTCGCCCATGACGACCTTGGGCTCGCGCTTGGTGTCCCACATCTTCTGTCCGTAGCGCTTGCGCCGCGCCAACTTGATTTGTGCGTCGGCCAGTTCGCGCTTCTGCTTCTTCAGGTCGGACTCGGCGACCCGCACCATCCGCTGTGCCGCCTCCTGTTCGGCGGCCAGGGCCTCCTCGTACGCGGACAGATTGCCTCCGTACCAGGTGACCTCACCGCCTCGCAGGTCGGCGATCTGGTCGACGCGTTCCAGGAGTTCACGGTCGTGGCTGACCAGGACCATCACACCGGACCACGCCTCGACCGTGGCGTACAGCCGCCGCCGGGCCCGGAGGTCGAGGTTGTTGGTGGGCTCGTCCAGGAGCAGTACGTCGGGCCTGCTGAGGAGCAGCGCGGCGAGGCGCAGGAGCACCGACTCGCCGCCGGACACCTCGCCGATGGTGCGGTCCAGGCCGATGTGGCCGAGGCCGAGCCCGGACAGCATGGCGACGGCGCGCTCCTCGACGTCCCAGTCGTCGCCGACTGCGGTGAAGTGTTCCTCGCTCGCGTCGCCCGCCTCGATGGCGTGCAGTGCGGCGCGGGCCTCGGCGATGCCGAGGGCCACGTCGACACGCAGGGACGTGTCGAGCGTGACGTTCTGCGGGAGATAGCCGACCTCTCCGGTCACCCGGACGGTGCCGGAGGCCGGGGTCAGCTCCCCGGCGATCAGCTTCAACAGGGTTGATTTCCCTGACCCGTTGAGGCCGATGAGCCCGGTGCGGCCGGGCCCGACGGCGACCTGCAGGTCCTCGAAGACGGGCGTGCCGTCCGGCCAGGCGTAGGTGAGGCCGGCGCAGGTGATGGAGGTGGGGCCGGAGAAGTTCGGGTGGGTGGTCATGGGGCCTCGCGGTTGCTCGGTGCGAACGGTGGTGGGGGTGCAACGCGTTCGAGACACCGTGGGCGCGGCGACGACGGGAGGAGATGCCGGATTCCGGACCGCGGCCTGATGGGCGGCGGCGCGGGGAGGGGACGGCTCGTGACGTCGAGGTCGCACACAGGAGCGTCCGCAGTGCCGGGATGTACGGCGTGAGCTGCGTGACGCGACGGTGACTCGGGACCTCAGACGAGCAACGTCCTTCTCCTATCGACGGCAGCAGAATCGCTATACAGCGTATAGCGATGGGTGGGGGATGTCAACGACTCGCTCTCGACGATGCACTCCATGGCTCTGCGCTCCATGCGCTCAGTAGCGGTAGTGGTCCGGCTTGTACGGGCCGTCGACCTCTACGCCGATGTACGAGGCCTGCTCGGGGCGCAGCGTCGTCAGCTTCACGCCGAGGGCGTCGAGGTGCAGGCGCGCGACCTTCTCGTCGAGGTGCTTGGGAAGCACGTAGACGTCGGTCGGGTACTCGTCGGGCTTGGTGAACAGCTCGATCTGCGCCAGCGTCTGGTCCGCGAACGAGTTGGACATCACGAACGACGGGTGGCCCGTCGCATTGCCCAGGTTCAGCAGACGGCCCTCGGACAGGACGATGAGGACCTTCCCGTCGGGGAACTTCCAGGTGTGGACCTGCGGCTTGACCTCGTCCTTGACGATGCCCGGGATCTGCGCGAGACCGGCCATGTCGATCTCGTTGTCGAAGTGGCCGATGTTGCCCACGATCGCCTGGTGCTTCATCCTGGCCATGTCCGAGGCCATGATGATGTCCTTGTTACCGGTCGTGGTGACGAAGATGTCCGCCTTGTCGACGACCTCGTCGAGCGTCGCCACCTGGTAACCGTCCATCGCCGCCTGCAGCGCGCAGATCGGGTCGATCTCGGTGATGATCACCCGGGCACCCTGGCCACGCAGCGACTCGGCACACCCCTTGCCCACGTCGCCGTAGCCGCACACGACGGCGGTCTTGCCGCCGATCAGGACGTCGGTGGCACGGTTGATGCCGTCGATGAGGGAGTGACGGCAGCCGTACTTGTTGTCGAACTTCGACTTCGTCACGGCGTCGTTCACATTGATCGCCGGGAACAGCAGGGTGCCGTCGCGGTGCATCTCGTAGAGACGGTGGACACCGGTCGTGGTCTCCTCCGTCACACCGCGGATCTCCGAGGACATGGCCGTCCAGTCGAGTCCGCTGCGGTCCAACAGGGCGCGGACCACGGCCAGTTCCTCGTTCTCGGCCTCGGGCAGTATCCCCGTCTTGCGGTACTCGACACCCTTGTGGACGAGGAGGGTGGCATCGCCGCCGTCGTCCAGAATCATGTTCGGCCCGGTGTGGCCCGGCCAGGTCAGCGCCTGCTCCGTGCACCACCAGTACTCCTCCAGGGTCTCGCCCTTCCAGGCGAAGACCGGGATGCCCGCGGCGGCGATCGCGGCCGCCGCGTGGTCCTGGGTGGAGTAGATGTTGCAGGAGACCCAGCGGACGTCGGCGCCGAGGGCGACGAGGGTCTCGATGAGGACGGCCGTCTGGACCGTCATGTGCAGGGACCCGGTGATCCTGGCACCCGCCAGCGGCTGCGCCGCCGCGTACTCCTCGCGGATCGACATCAGGCCGGGCATCTCGTGCTCGGCGAGGGTGATCTCCTTGCGGCCGAAGGCGGCGAGGGACAGGTCGGCGACCTTGAAGTCCGTGAAGTCAGCGGGCGGCTGCGAGGGCATGTGTGCTCCTTGAGGTACGGATGCTCTGGATGTTCTCGTGGATCTCGAGCGTCGCGGTGGACCGGTTGAGGGTGATGTAGTGCAGCCCGGGCGCTCCCTCGGCGAGCAGCCGTTCGGCCATGGCGGTGGCGTACTCCACGCCGATGCGATGTCCCTCGGCCGGGTCACCGGCGGCCGCTTCGAGGCGGTCTGCCAGCGCGGCGGGGAAGCGGGCGTCGGACAGCTCGGCGAAGCGGCGGATCTGCCGCACGTCGGTGGCCGGCATGATCTCCGGGATGATCGGGGTGTCGCAGCCGGCCGCCGCGACCCGGTCACGCAGCCGCAGATAGTCCTCCACGTCGAAGAACATCTGGGTGATGGCGTAGTCGGCGCCGGCCCGGCACTTGGCGACGAAGTGGCTGATGTCGCTGTCCCAGTCGGCCGAGCGGGGATGCCGCTCGGGGAAGGCCGCGACGCCGACGCTGAAGCCGCCCAGGTTCCTGACGAGCCGGACCAGTTCATGTGCGTGCGTGAACCCCTGGGGGTGCGGCGTCCATGGCGCGTTGGGGTCGCCGGGCGGGTCGCCGCGCAGGACGAGCACATCGCGCACGCCCGCGTCCGCGTACTGGCCGATGATGTGGCGCAGTTCGGCCACCGAGTGCCCCACGGCGGTCAGATGGGCGACCGGGCGCAGGGTGGTCTGGGCGGCGATGCGCTTGGTGACCTCGACGGTACGGTCCCGGGAGGAGCCGCCCGCGCCGTAGGTGACGGAGACGAACGTCGGCGAGAGGGCTTCGAGGCGGCGGATCGCCTGCCACAGCATGCGGCTGCCGGACTCGGTCCTGGGCGGGAAGAACTCGAAGGAGAAGGTCGGGGTGCCGCTCGCCAGAATGTCGCGCAGCGTGCTCAATTGCGGCCTCCGGCGTTGAAGTAGCTCGCTTCGGGGTGGTGCAGGACGATCGCGTCGGTGGACTGCTCGGGGTGCAGCTGGAACTCCTCGGACAGGACGACGCCGATGCGTTCCGGTGCGAGAAGCGTGGCGATCTTGGCCCGGTCGGCGAGGTCGGGACAGGCCGGATAGCCGAGCGAGTAGCGGCAGCCCTGGTACTCGGTTCGGAACATGCCGTCGAGCAGGTCGGGGTCACCGCCGCCGATACCCAGCTCGGAGCGGACGCGTGCGTGCCAGTACTCGGCGAGCGCCTCGGCCAACTGGACCGACAGGCCGTGCAGTTCCAGGTAGTCGCGGTACGAGTTCGACTCGAAGAGCTTGGCCGTCTCCTCGCCGATCCGGGAGCCGACGGTGACGACCTGGAGGCCGACGACATCGGTCTCGCCCGACTCCTCCGGGCGGAAGAAGTCGGCAAGACACAGGTGCCGGCCGCGGCCCTGGCGGGGGAAGGAGAACCGGGACAGCTCCGAGCCCGCCTCGTCGAGGAGGATGAGGTCGTCGCCCTTGGACACGCACCGGAAGTAGCCGTGGACCACGGCCGCTTCCAGCAGGTTGTCCGTCTGCAGCCGGTCGAGCCAGCCGCGCAGGCGGGGACGGCCTTCCGTCTCGACGAGTTCCTCGTAGGTGGGCCCGTCGCCGGTGCGTGCCTGCTTGAGGCCCCACTGGCCCTTGAACAGCGCGTCCTCGTCGAGCCAGGAGGCGTACTCCTTGAGCTGGATGCCCTTGATGACGCGGGTGCCCCAGAAGGGCGGCTCGGGGACCGGGTTGTCGGTGGACGTGTCGGAGCGTGCGGGCCCCTCTTCGGGCCGCTCCTCGATCTGTACGTTGCCCGCCTTCACCCGGCGCTGCTTGAGCTCCGGCAGTGTCGCACCCGGCACGCCCCGCTTGACGGCGATCAGGGCATCCATCAGACGCAGGCCCTCGAACGCGTCGCGCGCGTAACGGACTTCGCCCTCATAGATCTCGTGGAGGTCCTGCTCGACATACGCCCTCGTCAGCGCCGCGCCACCCAGAATGACGGGGAAGTCGGCGGCCATCTTGCGCTGGTTGAGCTCCTCCAGGTTCTCCTTCATGATCACCGTCGACTTGACGAGGAGTCCGGACATACCGATGACGTCGGCCCGGTGCTCCTCGGCGGCCTCCAGGATCGCGGAGACGGGCTGCTTGATGCCCAGATTCACCACGTTGTAGCCGTTGTTCGACAGGATGATGTCGACGAGGTTCTTGCCGATGTCGTGAACGTCGCCACGCACGGTGGCCAGGACGATGGTCCCCTTGCCCTCGGCATCGGACTTCTCCATGTGCGGCTCCAGATACGCCACCGCGTTCTTCATGACCTCGGCGGACTGGAGAACGAACGGCAACTGCATCTGGCCCGACCCGAAGAGCTCGCCGACAACCTTCATACCGTCCAGAAGCGTCTCGTTGACGATTTCCAACGCCGGGCGGGACTGCAAGGCCTCGTCGAGATCGGCCTCCAGGCCGTTCTTCTCACCGTCGATGATGCGGCGCTTGAGGCGCTCGTCCAGCGGCAGCGCGGCCAGCTCCTCCGCCTTGCCGGCCTTGAGAGACTTCGCGGTGGCGCCCTCGAACAGCGCCATCAACTTCTGCAGCGGGTCGTAACCCTCGGCACGACGGTCATGGATCAGGTCGAGCGCCGTCTGCACCTCCTCCTCGCTGAACCGCGCGATCGGCAAGATCTTCGACGCGTGCACGATCGCCGAGTCCAGGCCCGCCTTCACACACTCGTCCAGGAACACCGAGTTGAGGAGGATACGGGCGGCCGGATTGAGACCGAAGGAGATGTTCGACAGACCGAGCGTCGTCTGCACGTCCGGATGGCGCTTCTTCAGCTCACGGATCGCGCCAATGGTCGCGATACCGTCCTTGCGGGACTCCTCCTGACCCGTACAGATCGTGAAGGTCAGGCAGTCGATGAGGATGTCCGACTCATGGATGCCCCAATTGCCGGTCAGGTCGTCGATCAGACGCTCGGCGATGGCGACCTTGTGCTCGACGGTGCGAGCCTGACCCTCCTCGTCGATCGTCAGCGCGATCAGCGCCGCGCCGTGCTCCTGCGCGAGCCGGGTGACCTTCGCGAAACGGGACTCGGGACCGTCACCGTCCTCGTAGTTCACCGAGTTGATGACCGCGCGACCACCGAGCTTCTCCAACCCGGCCCGCAGGACCTCGACCTCCGTGGAGTCCAGGACGATCGGCAGCGTCGACGCCGTCGCGAAGCGGCCGGCCAACTCCTCCATGTCGGCGACGCCGTCACGGCCCACATAGTCCACGCACAGATCCAGCATGTGCGCGCCCTCGCGGATCTGGTCGCGAGCCATCTCCACGCAGTCGTCCCAACGGGCCTCCAGCATCGCCTCGCGGAACTTCTTCGAGCCGTTCGCGTTCGTCCGCTCCCCGATCGCCATGTACGCGGTGTCCTGACGGAACGGGACCGTCTGGTACAGCGAGGCGGCACCCGGCTCGGGACGCGGCTCGCGAACGGCGGGCTGTACGCCCCGCATCCGCTCGACGAGCCGGCGCAGGTGCTCCGGGGTGGTGCCGCAGCAGCCGCCCACCAGGGACAAGCCGTAGCTGTTGACGAAGTTCTCCTGCGCGTCCGCCAGTTCGGGCGCGGTCAGCGGGAAGTAGGCGCCGTCCTTGGTCAGCACCGGCAGTCCCGCATTCGGCATACACATCAACGGCGTCGTCGAGTGCTGCGCGAGATGGCGCAGGTGCTCGCTCATCTCGGCGGGGCCGGTCGAACAGTTGAGGCCGATCAGGTCGATGCCCAGCGGCTCCAGGGCCGTCAGGGCCGCCCCGATCTCCGAGCCGAGCAGCATCGTGCCGGTCGTCTCGAAGGCCAGGGAGCAGATCAGGGGCAGTCCGACGCCCAGTGCCTCCATGGCCCGGCGGGCGCCGAGCAGACCGGCCTTGGTCTGCAGCAGATCCTGTGTCGTCTCGACGATCAGTGCGTCGGCGCCGCCCGCGATCAGGCCCTCGGCGTTCTGCTGGAAGCCGTCGCGCAGGATGTCGTAGGTGATGTGCCCGAGCGTGGGCAGCTTGGTGCCGGGGCCCATCGAGCCGAGGACCCAGCGCTGCTGCCCGGTCTTCGCGGCGAACTCGTCGGCGACCTCGCGCGCCACCCGGGCGCCGGCCTCGGAGAGCTCGACGATGCGGTCGGCGATCTCGTACTCGCCGAGGGCCGAGGAATTCGCGCCGAACGTGTTGGTCTCGACGCAGTCCACGCCCACCGAGAAGTACGCCTCGTGGACGGAGCGCACGATGTCGGGGCGAGTGACGTTCAGGACCTCGTTGCAGCCTTCGAGGTCCTGGAAATCCTCCAGGGTGGGGTCCTGCTCCTGCAGCATGGTGCCCATCGCGCCGTCGGCCACGACCACACGGGTGGCCAGGGCCTCGCGGAGGGCGGCCACGCGGGCGCGGTCGGACAGGGGCGGGAATGTGTCGGTCATGCCGTGTCCCCGAGGCAGCCCGCGAGCGGCTGTGCCGCTTCGGTTCCGTACGCCTGCGCCACCGTGTCGAACAGAGCGGCCTTGTCCACGCGGTAGGTCTGCGAGCCGACCGTGGCCAGCGCCCGCGCGGCCAGGGCGCAGCCGAGCCGGGCCGCCGTCACCAGGGACAGGTCCCGGGCCACGGCGCCGAGGAAGCCGGCCCGGAAGGCGTCACCCACGCCCGTCGGGTCGGCCACCGGCACCCCGGCGACGGCGGGCACGGTCAGCGGGGGCCGTCCCTCGCTCTCGACGAGGGCGCCGCGGTCGCCGAGCGTGGTGATCCAGGTGCCCACCCGGGACAGGACCTCCTCACGCGACCACCCCGTGCGCTCAAGGAGCAGCGCGGCCTCGTACTCGTTGGTGAAGAGCCAACGGGCGCCGGACACCAGCTCCCTGACCTGCGGGCCGTCCAGACGGGCGAGCTGCTGGGACGGGTCGGCCGCGAAGGCGACCCCGAGTTCGCGGCACTGCCGGGTGTGGCGCAACATCGCCTCCGGGTCGTTGGGGGCGACCACGACCAGGTCGAGTCCGGCGACCGGTACGGGCAGCCGGGTGAGGTCGATCTCGCGGGCCTCCGCCATCGCGCCGGTGTAGAAGGACGCGATCTGGTTGGAGTCGCGGTCGGTGGTGCACATGAAGCGGGCGGTCTGCCGCTCGTCGGACACGTGGACTCCACCGGTGTCGACGCCGTTCTCCTTGAGCCACACCTCGTACTCGGCGAAGTCGGCGCCGACGGCACCGACCAGCAGGGGTGCGAGGCCGAGGCCGCCGAGGCCGAAGGCGATGTTGGCGGCGACCCCGCCGCGCCGTACGTCGAGGCTGTCGACGAGGAACGACAGTGAGACATGGTCCAGTTGATCGGGGATCAGCTGGTCCGCGAACCGGCCGGGGAAGACGGTCAGATGGTCGGTGGCGATCGAGCCTGTCACCGCTGTACGCACGTTGGCACTCCCGTCGGGGCGACGTGACCGGTCAGATACCGGCCGCGGCCCTGAGTTGGGGGGCGCGGTCGGTCCGCTCCCAGGTGAAGTCGGACAGTTCGCGGCCGAAGTGGCCGTACGCGGCGGTCTGCGCGTAGATCGGGCGCAGCAGGTCGAGGTCGCGGATGATCGCGGCGGGGCGCAGGTCGAAGACCTCCCTGACGGCCTGCTCGATGCGCGTCTGGGCCACCCTGCCGGTGCCGAAGGTCTCGATGAACAGGCCGACGGGCTCGGCCTTGCCGATCGCGTACGCGACCTGGACCTCGCACCGGTCGGCGAGTCCGGCCGCGACGACGTTCTTGGCGACCCAGCGCATCGCGTACGCGGCGGAGCGGTCGACCTTGGACGGGTCCTTGCCGGAGAAGGCGCCGCCGCCGTGGCGGGCCATTCCGCCGTACGTGTCGATGATGATCTTGCGGCCGGTGAGGCCGGCGTCGCCCATCGGGCCGCCGATCTCGAAGCGGCCGGTCGGGTTGACCAGCAGACGGTACTCGTCCGTCTCCAGCTTGATCCCGTCCTCCGCGAGCCGGGCGAGAACGTGCTCGACCACGTGCTCCTTGATGTCGGGGGCGAGCAGGGTGTCGAGGTCGATGTCGGGCGCGTGCTGCGAGGAGACGACGACCGTGTCGAGGCGCACCGGCCGGCTGCCCCGGTACTCGATGGTGACCTGGGTCTTGCCGTCGGGGCGCAGGTACGGGAGCGTGCCGTTCTTGCGGACCTCGGTGAGGCGGCGCGACAGGCGGTGGGCCAGTTCGATGGGCAGCGGCATCAGCGTCGGCGTCTCGTTGGTCGCGTAGCCGAACATCAGCCCCTGGTCGCCCGCGCCCTGCCGGTCGAGCTCGTCGCCGTCGGCGGCGCCCTCGGCGCGGGCCTCGTAGGCGACGTCGACGCCCTGTGCGATGTCCGGCGACTGGGCGCCGATCGACACGGAGACGCCGCAGGACTCGCCGTCGAATCCCTTGGCCGAGGAGTCGTACCCGATGCCGAGGATGGTGTCGCGCACCAGCTGGGCGATCGGCGCGTACGCCTTGGTGGTGACCTCGCCCGCGATGTGCACCTGGCCGGTCGTGATCAGGGTCTCGACGGCGACGCGTGAGGTCGGGTCCTCGCGCAGCAGGGCGTCCAGAATCGTGTCGCTGATCTGGTCGGCGATCTTGTCGGGGTGGCCCTCGGTGACGGACTCCGAGGTGAACAGATAGGAGGACATGTTTCTCCAAAGAGTCTCGGGCGGACGGTGCGTCAGACCGTGCCGGTGGCGTACCGGCTCGCGGGGCGGCTCAGTCCGAGCCGGGCCCGCAGGGTGGTGTCCGCCGGCTGCGGCGCGCCGGAGCGGCGCAGCGTGGGGGCGGTCGTGGTGAGGAACGGGTCGTGCGCGCCGCTCAGCGCGACGGTGAGACCGTCGGCGCCCGAGGCGGCCAGCAGGCCCTCAGCGTCGGCGTGGTCGAGCAGGGGGACGAGGACCTTGGCCCCGGGCGCCGACGACCGTACGGCGGGAACGTCCGCGGGGTCGTCGAGCAGTACGAGGTCGGCGTCCGCGGCGAGGGCGGGGCCCCGCACGGCGACGACGGGGTGCCCCTGGGGCGGGCGGGCGACGTTGAGCGGGCCGGCCACGTCGAAGTGGCGTCCGCGGTGGTCGAGTCGGTGGATCGTGTCGAGGCGCCAGTACTGGCCGTCGGCGCGGTCGTGGACGTACGCGTCGTCGTCGAAGCTGTCCCACAGCCCGCGGGCGACCTCGATCAGTTCGGCCGTACGGCCCTCGGCATCGGCGGCGCCCGCCAGCCAGCCGGTGCGGCCCCGGCCCAGGTGGTCGAGCGAGGCGACGATCCGGGCCACGTGGTAGGGCGCCTGGTCGTCGGGGAGCGGGGAGACGATCAGGCCGATGCGGTCGGTGCGCGCGGCGAGGGCCGCGGCCAGCGTGGTCGTCTCGAACGGGGCCTGGCGGCCGGGCGACCCGGCCGCGTCGTCGAGGATCAGCGCGTCGAGACCGGCGGCCTCCGCGGCGCGTGCCACGGCGGTGAGCCCGTCGAGTGTCGGTGCGTCCGTGCCGTGCGTGGCGATCCGGCCGACCAGAAGAGGGGTGGTCATGCGGTGGCTCCTGCCGTGGTGCGGTCGGCCGGCTGCCCCGGCACGGGGGCGTCGAGGCCGAGGTTCTCGCGCAGCGTGCTGCCTTCGTACGAGGTGCGGTACAGGCCGCGGCGCTGGAGCTCGGGGATCACGTGGTCGACGAAGTCGTCGGCGGAGCCCGGCAGATACGGGAAGTCGATGTTGAAGCCGTCGGCGCCGCGCCCGGTGAACCAGCTCTCCATGTGGTCGGCGAGCTGCTCGGGCGTGCCGACGACGATGTCGCCCATCAGCCGCAGGGCGAGCTGCCGGATGGACAGGTTCTCGCTGCGGGCGAGCCCCACCAGGCGCTCGGTCGTCGACTGGGACTGGTTGGTGTACGGGATGTCGGGCACGGGGCCGTCGATCGGGTACGCGCTCAGGTCGACGTCGCCGAGGAAGTCCTGCAGGGTGCGCAGCGCGACATGGTCGTGGGTGAGGTCCTGGAGCTCCTGCAGGCGCGCCTCGGCCTCGGCCTCGGTGGCGGCGACGATCGGTGCGAGGGTCGGCCACACGAGGACCTTCTCCGGGTCGCGCCCCTGGGCGGACACGCGCTTCTTGAGGTCGGTGTAGAAGCTCTGGGCGTCGGGGAGCGTGTTGTGCCTGGTGAAGATCACCTCGGCGTGGCGGGCGGCGAACTCCCGCCCCACGGGCGACGATCCGGCCTGGATGATGACGGGGCGGCCCTGCGGCGGGCGGGCGATGTCGAGCGGGCCTTCGACGGTGAAGTGCTCTCCGTGGTGGCCGATGGGGTGCTCGCCGCTGTCCCAGAGCTGCTTGACGACGTCGATGAACTCCTCGGCGCGCTGGTAGCGCAGGCCGTGTTCCAGGTGCTCGGGGAAGCCGAAGTTCGCGGACTCCCAGGGGGCGGCGGAGGTGACGACGTTCCAGCCGGCACGGCCGCCGCTGAGGTGGTCGAGGGAGGCGAACCGGCGGGCGATGTGGGCCGGTTCGTTGTAGGTCGTCGTCGCGGTGGCGCACAGTCCGATGTGCTCGGTGGCGGCGGCGTACGCGGCGAGCAGCGTCAGCGGCTCGAAGTGCTCGGTGCGCGAGGTGCGGCACAGCGAGTCGAGGCGGGTGCCCCACACGGCGACGATGTCGGCGATGAACACCGCGTCGAACAGGCCGCGTTCCAGGGTCCGGGCGTTCTTCTTGTGGAACTCGAAGTCGAGCTGGGCGTCCGCCTGGGTCGACGGATGGCGCCAGGCGGCGACGTGACCGCCGGGGCCGTCGATGATGCCGGCGAGGGTGATGCGCCGACGGGGCGTGGTCATCGGATACCTCCGTGGATATTCCGCCCTTCAGGGCGGCGAGGAATCGGTTTCCTGCGGGGCAGGGCAACGGGCTGCGATTTGCCGTCTGGGCGGATCGCAGTGCTCTGACCCGCAGGTTTGGCCGTAAGTAGTGGGGCGGCTACTTTGTGAGCGTGACCGGGGGCCAGGTGAAGCGGGCGTTCAAGTACCGCTTCTATCCGAGTGATGCGCAGGCAGCGGAGCTGTCGCGCACGTTCGGATGTGTGCGCAAGGTCTACAACATGGCCCTGGCGGCCCGTGCCGAAGCCTGGGCGCGGCAGGAGCGGATCAACTACAACCAGACGTCCGCACTGCTCACCGAGTGGAAGAAGACCGAGGAACTCGCCTACCTCGGCGAGGTGTCCTCGGTGCCGCTCCAGCAGACGCTGCGGCACCTGCAGACGGCATTCGCGCACTTCTTCGCCAAACGGGCCCGGTACCCGCGGTTCAAGTCCCGGAAGAAGTCGCGTAAGTCCGCCGAGTACACCACGTCGGGGTTCCGCTTCCGGGACGGCGAGGTCACGCTCGCCAAGATGACGGAGCCCCTGTCGATCGTGTGGTCGCGGCCTCTGCCTCACGGGGCGGCCCCGTCCACGGTGACCGTGTCCCAGGACGCGGCCGGCCGCTGGTTCATCTCGATGCTCTGCGAGGACGCGACTGTTCAGCCCCTGCCCACCTCCGGCACGGCGGTGGGCATCGATGCGGGACTCACCCATCTGCTCACCCTGTCCACCGGCGAAAAGATCGCCAACCCCCGGCACGAGCGGCGGGACCGGACCCGGCTCGCCAGGGCCCAGCGGGAACTGTCCCGCAAGACGCCGGGCAGCAACAACCGGGCCAGGGCCCGCCGCAAGGTTGCCAAAGTGCACGCGAAGATCGCCGACCGGCGCCGGGACCACCTGCACAAGCTGACCACTCGACTCGTGCGTGAAAACCAAACGCTCGTGATCGAGGACCTGACCGTGAGAAACATGGTCAAGAACCACACCCTGGCGCGCGCGATCAGTGACGCGTCCTGGGCCGAGTTCCGGAGCATGCTGGAGTACAAGGCAGCCTGGTACGGGCGGGATGTGGTCGCAGTAGACCGCTTCTTCCCCTCCTCCAAGCTGTGCTCCGCCTGCGGTGCACTCGCCGGGCGCATGCCGCTCAACATCCGCACCTGGACGTGCGAGAACTGCGGAACGACCCACGACCGGGACGAGAACGCAGCGAACAACCTTCTGGCCGCCGGGCTGGCGGCAACGGCCTGTGGAGCCGGTGTAAGACCTCAACGGAGAACTCCGGGCGGGCAATCGACGATGAAGCAGGAAACTCCACGGCGCGAGCCGCAGGAACCCTCTCCCCTCAGGGAGTAGTGGGAAGTCAAGTTTCGGTTCTCTCCCTAGGTAAGGTTCGGTGCGCTCGGCGTCAGTTCCTGACGGCGGACGCCAGGATCCGCGCGAGGGCGCGGACGTTGTCGCCGGTCAGCATCGTCACGTGGTTGCCCGGGACGACCCGGATGGCCAGGTCCTCGACGTGGTCCTCCCAGCCGAGGCCGGCCCGCGCGTGGAAGCGGTCGCTCTCGTCGTAGTCGGTGCCCTTGCCGAATCCGGTGTCCCCGGCGCGCAGCACGGCGACGGGGCCGGCGTACGGGCCCGGCCGGTAGCGCTGGACCGCCTCGACGCTGTCGCGCATCAGCGCGACCGGGTCGCCGCCGCCGTCGCCGCGCATCCACTCGGCGATCTGGGCGAGTTCGGTCAGATAGGAGGCGGAGCCGTCGGGTTCGGCGGTCCGCGCGTCGTGTTCGCCGTCCGGGTCCGAGGGCCGTGCGCCGGGGCCTTCCGCGTCCGGGGCCGGGGCGCGGCCCTCGGCGACGGCGCGCAGCTGGTTGGCGAAGGAGCCGTCGGCGTCGGCGTCGGTGAGTTCGCCGTCGGGGGCGCCGGCGTCGACCATCACCACCAGCGGCGGGCGGCCGCCCTCCTCGGTGATCCGCCGGGCGATCTCGTAGGCGATGACACCGCCGCCGGAGAAGCCGCCCAGAACGATCCGCTCCCCCGAGTCCAGGGCGGGGCGCAACGCTTCGAGATAGAGCTCGGCGAGCTGCTCGGCCGACAGGTGCTCCGGCTCGGGGTCGTCCACGCGCGGGTCACGGATGCCGACCAGCGCCTCGGGGCCCTCGTAGCAGTGGGCGAGCTGCGCGTAGCAGGCGACCTGGCCGCCGGGCGGGTGGACGAGGTGGACGGTTCCCGCGCCGGGCCGCTCGGCGGGGCGCAGTGGTACGAGGACATCGGCGGGACCGGAGCCGGTGGTGTCCCGCGGCTCCTGGGTGAGCAGATGGGCGAGCTCACCGGCCCTGGGGTGGGCGAGGAGTTCGTCCAGGCGCAGGGTGCGTCCGGAGCGCAGGTTGAGCTCCCGCAGCAGCCGCATCGCCAGGAGCGAGTGACCGCCCGCCTGGAAGAAGTGCACACCGGGGTCGGCGACGGGGGTGCCGAAGACGGCCTGCCATGCCTCCTTCACCACCTGGGTCTGCGGTCCCTCGGGCCAGGTCACCGCCTCACCGGCGGCGTCGGCCACGGGCTCGGTGCGGTCCGCCATCCTCGGCAGGTCCGCCGGGGACAGCCCGGCGAGGATGTCGGCCACGGTCGTCGACTCGTCGGCCGTGTCGGGCAGCTCACGCAGCAGCCCGGCGCACTGGTCGACAAGCAGGGCGGCGTCGGCGTCGGCGATCCGGCCGCGGTCGTACACGGTGGTGAGGACCAGGCTGCCGTCCACGTCGCGGAAGGCGAGGAGGGTGACCGGGAAAGCGGTCTGGGAACCGGCGGCCTCCGGGAGTTCCACGCGGATGCCGTGCGCGGCGAGCGTGGACTCCAGGTCGTCGGAGGAGCGCGGGTAGTTCTCGAAGACGATCAGGCTCTCGACGAGTTTCTCGTCCGCCCTGCGCCCGCTCCACTCGTGGATCTGTCCGGTCGACACCCACTCGTACGCGGCCATGTCGAGCGCCTGGTCGCGCAGTTCGGTCAGCAGTTGGGGCACGGTGTGCGCCGGGTCGACCTGGATGGTCATGGGCAGCGAGTTCATCAGCAGTCCCGGGAGCCGCTCGACGGAGTCGAGGGCGATACCGCGGCCCGAGACGGTGACGCCGAAACCGACCGGGGACGGCCCGTGGCCGCCGCCCGCCCGGTACAGCAGCAGCGCCCACACGGCCTGCAGCGCGCTGGACTCGGTCGCGGCGCGGGCGGCCGCCCAGGAACGCAGCCGGTCGGCCTCCGGGCGGCTGAGCCGGACCTCCGCGCGGCTCCAGCCGCTCTGGCCGGTCGCGGGGCCGGGGAGCGCGGGCCGCACCAGCGGAGCGGCCGCCGGCACCGCCGCCGACCAGAACTCCCGCGCCGGAGCGGTGTCCTGCTCGGCGAGCCAGCGCGCGTAGTCGCGGATGTCGGGGCGTCGCTCGCCGCCCGGCAGGGTGCCGTCGGCGAAGTAGGCCCGGTAGAACTCCTGGAGCAGGACCGACACACTCCAGCCGTCCAGCAGTACGTGATGGAACGTGATCAGCACGCGGGTCGACGGGGTCCCGGCGCCGTCCGGGTCGTCGACGAGCGTGGCCCGCAGGAGCCCCGGCACGCGCAGGTCGAAGCCGCGCACGCGGTCCTGCTCCATCAGCTCGTCCCAGTCGACGCTGCCGGCCGGGTGCCGGACGACGTCGGCGGTGACCCGGTCGTGCAGGACCAGGCACGGCGCGTCGTCCCAGTCGAACGCGGCCCGCAGCACGGTCTCGCGGTCGAAGACGGACTGCCAGGCGGCGGTGAACCGCTCGGTGTCCAGGGGGCCGTACCAGCGCCAGAACAGCTGCTCCACATAGCGGCCGCTGCCGGAGTGGGCGAGCGCGTCGAGGAGCAGGCCGTGCTGCTGAGGGGTGACGGGCACCGTCTCCGGCGGGTCCACGGCGGACGGGCCGGCGGCGATGGAGTCGGTCAGCGCCTCGGCACGGGACGGCTCGGCCGCGCCCGGGAGAGCGGCCGGGAGGCCCGGAGCCGTGATCTCGCCAGCGGACACGGCGTCCGGGTCGGCGCCCGCGAGGGTGGCCAGGACCCAGCGCATCTGGTCCACGAGCGCCTTGACGCCCGCCTCGTCGACACCGTCGGCGGGGCTGGGCACCCAGGTGAGCCCCATGCGCAGCCGGCCGCCGTGGACGATGCCGTACACCTCGACGCCGTACACCCGCTCGCAGCGCGCGGAGTGCTCGCGCGGGATGGGGCGGCCGGACATGGTGAAGCCGCCGTCCGCACTCAACTGGTCGGCCTGACCGTAGTAGTTGAAGCAGACGAGGGCGGGCGGCAGAGCACGCAGCTGGGTGCGAAGCGCGGGATCGGAGGAGAACTCGCGGCAGGCGCCGAAGCCGACGCCGCCGTCCGGCACGCCGGTCAGGCCGTCGGCGACCTGGGCGAGCCAGCGCTCCGGGTCCGTGGCGCGCTCGGCGGCGAGGACGACCGGGTGGATGGAGGTGAACCAGCCGACCGTGCGGAACAGGTCGTCGCGGCCGTGCCTGCCATGGGTCTCGACGTCGAAGGTCACCTCACGGGTACCCCGCCACCGGGCGAGTGCCTGGGCGAAGGCGCCGGTCATCACCTGGTGGACCTGCAGGCCGAGCTTACGGGGCAATGGTCCGATGAGGCGGGTGGTGGCCTCGGGGTCGAGGGAGAACTCGACGCGGCGGATGTCCTGCTCGTCGGGCGCCGGGGTGGTGAGCAGCAGGCTCTGGGCCTCGCCGCGGGCGGCGGCCAGGGCGCGCCAGTAGTCGGCCTCGCCGGGGCGTGCGGCGACGGCGGGGAGGGAGGCGACCCACTCCTCGTAGCGGCACGCCTCGTCGGGCAGGGCGGGCAGTGTGCCGTCGGACAGGGACGCCAGTGCGTGCTCCAGGTCCTCCAGGAGGATGCGCCAGGAGACGCCGTCGACGACCAGGTGGTGGATGGCGACGAGCAGCAGGCCGTTGTCCTCGGGCCGACGCCGGTCGTGGGCGAGGAGAGCGCGGACGTGGACGCCCTTGAGCGGGTCGAGGCTGCGCTCGATCTCTTCGAGGGCCGCGTCGAGTTCGCCGTCGTCGGTGACGTCGCGCTCGCGCAGGACGTCACGTGGGTCGTAGGCGGAGAACGGCGCGGCCCCGGTCATGTGGCCCTCGGAGAAGTCGCCGTGTGCGTCCGCCGTGAAGCGGGCGCTGAGCGCGGGGTGTGCCGCGACGACGGCCTGCAGCGCGAGGCGCAGCACGGTGGGGTCGACGGGGCGGTTGAGTTCCAGGAGCACCGACTGGTTCCACTGGTGCAGGTCCGTCCTGATGTGCCGGAAGAACCAGGACTGCACCGGTGCGAGCGGGGAGACACTGCTGCCGCGGGTGCGGTCCGCGACCGCCGGTACGTCGGCGGCCGCCCCGGCGGTGGCGGGTTCGCCGGTGGGCTGCGGTGCGGCGTCGGCGTCCAGGTGTGCGGCGAGATCGGCCAGCACGGGATGGCGGTAGATCTCGCGCATGGCGAGGGTGAAGCCCTCGCGGCGCAGCCGGGAGACCATCTGCATGGCGAGGATCGAGTCGCCTCCGGCTTCGAAGAACTGCGCGTCGTCGCGCACGTCCCCGAGGAGCTCTCGCCAGACGCTACGGACGGCCGGCAGCGAGCTCCTGACGTCGGCACGCGGCGCGGGAGCGGCCGGCGCGGGAGCGGCCTCGGGCGATACGGCGGGCTCGACCGGCCCGGCGGGCTCGGCCTCGACGGCCGGCTCGCCCTGCGTCGCCAGCTGGTCGAGGGCCCGGCGGTCGGTCTTGCCGTTCGGCAGGACGGGGATGCGGGGCACCCGGTGGAAGTGGGCCGGGACCATGTGGGACGGCAGCAGCGGCCCGAGAGCCGCGCGCACGTCCGTGACCTCGGCCCGCGTCACCACATGGGCCACGATCTGGAGGCTGCCCCGGGCGTGGCGGGAGACCTGGACCGAGGCGTCCTGGACGGCGGGCAGCGACATCAACGCCGCGCGGACCTCGCCCAGTTCGACCCGGTTTCCGTTGATCTTGACCTGGTCGTCGAGGCGGCCCAGGTGGGTGAGAGCGCCGCCCGGCAGGAGCCGGACCAGGTCCCCCGTGCGGTACACGGTGTCCGTGCGGCCGCCCACCTGCAGGGCGCGGTAGCGGTCCGCGGTGCGCTCGGGGTCCCCTACGTAGCCGTCGGAGACGGTGCCGCCCCCGATCCACAGCTCGCCCGGTGCGCCCGGCGGCAGTTCGCGCAGGGACTCGTCGAGCACGTAGGCGCGGATGTTGTCGAAGGGCACTCCGATCGGCACCTCGCCGCGGCGTGTCCAGAAGGAGTCGTCCCCGCGGCCCCAGGAGAAGACCGTGGAGTACGACGTCTCGGTCGGCCCGTAGGCGTTGTGCAGCCGGGCCGGGTGCGCCGCCTCGAAGGCGATGCGGAGCTCGTTGGGCAGTGACTCGCCGGTGGAGACGACCGTGCGCAGGGTGCGGTTGGCCGTGAACGCCTCCGCCTCCAGCAGCAGGCGCAGTTGGGAGGGGACGGCGTGCAGCAGCGTGACGCCGTGCCGCTCGATGGCCTCGGCCAGCAGGTCCGGATCGCGTTCGGCGTCCGGTGGCGCGACGACCAGGCGGGCGCCCGACACGAGGGCGACGAGCATCTCGTGGGCGCTGACGTCGAAGGTGAAGGGCGCCTTGAGGAGCATCGCGTCGTCGGAGCCGATGCCGAAGTGCCGGACGGCGGCGAGGACGTCGGTGACCAGGGCGCGATGGCTGAGCTGGACGCCCTTGGGGGTGCCGGTGGAGCCGGAGGTGTAGAGGACGTGCAGCGCGTCGGCGGGCGCCGGTCCCTGCACGGCCGCCACGCCGGACCTGGCCAGTTCGGCCAGCGGCACCTGCTGCGGGCCCGCCGGGCAGGCCCCGGCGGTGTCGGGGGCGACGATCGCGAGCCGGATCCCGCTGCTGTCGACGATGTGGCGGCGCCGCGCCTCGGGGTGGGCGGCGTCCAGAGGCACGTATGCGGCACCGGTGCGCAGGATCCCGAGCATCGCGGCGACGGCCTCGTCGCTGCGGGGCAGCAGGACGCCGACCCGGTCGCCGGCGCGCACGCCGCGGGCGACGAGTCCGGCGGCGTACCCCTCGATACGGGCGTCCAGTTCGCGACGGGTCCAGCGGCGGTCGCCGAACTCGACGGCCACCGCGTCCGGGCGTGCCTGCGCGGCGGCGCGGATCAGTGTGTCGATGTCCGTGTCGTCGAGGGGGTGGTCGGTGGCGTTGAGGTGGTCGAGGGTGGCGCGGGCGCGCGGCCCGATCCCGTCGAGCTCGGCGACGGCACGGTCCGGCCCGCGCACCAGCTGCCGGGCGAGCTCGCAGACGTGCTCGGTGAAGGCCTCGGCGGTCGCGGTCTCGATGCGGGCGGCGTCGTACTTGAGCCGGCCGCGCAGCGTGCCCCCGCCCTCGTACAGCTCGAGGGTGAGCAGACCGAGGCCGGGGGTGGGGACGTCCTGGCGCCAGCGGGCGCGCAGTCCGCCGCGCAGCTCGACGCCCTCGTCGGCGGCGGCGCCCGGGTCGGCCCAACTGTGCAGCACGAACGTGCAGTTGAACGGGTCGGCCGCGGCGCCGCCCGGGGCGAGCTTCGCGATGCGCGGGAACGGAAGGCGCGAGTGGTCCACGGCGCGGGCCAGTTCCCGCTGCACGCCGCCGACGAACGCGGCGGCCGTCAGGTCCGGGTCCTGGGCGGGGGCGCGCACCAGGAGGGTACGGACGAAGTAGCCGACGGTGCGGTCGAAGCGCGGGTCGGTACGGGCGCCCAGCGGGACACCGACGGTGGGTGCCTGCTGGCGGCCGTACGTGCCCAGGGCCTTGAGGTAGGCGGCGAGCAGCACGGCGGCGGCACCGGCCCGGTGCTTCCGCGAGAACGCGGTGATCTCGCCCCACAGCCCGGCGTCCAGGTCCAGCGGCACCATCGCCTCGCGGGGCGCGTCGGCGCCCGGGGTGTCCAGCGGGAAGTCGACGGTGAGGTCGGCGCCGTCGAGCCGGCCGCGCCAGTACTCCTCGGCGGCGGCGGTGTCCTGCCCGGCCTCGTGGGCGCGGGCGGTGACGTAGGCGCCGAATCCGGCGGGGGCGGCACCGGGCACCTCGCCGTATTCGTACGCGCCGAGCAGGTCGGCGAGGAGGAGGCCGGTGGACTCTCCGTCGACGACGAGGTGGTGCACGACGAGCAGCAGCGTGTGGTGATCGGGTGCGTGCGCGATCAGCACGGCGCGCAGCACGCCGTCGCGTTCCAGGTCGAGTTCCCGGCGGGCTTCGGCGAGCAGGGCCCGGGCCGGAGCGTGACCGGTGTCGGGGGCGGCGCCGCGGCGCTCGATGCGCGGGGCGCGGGCCGGGTCGACGTCGAGGAAGGGCAGTCCGTCGCCGCTGCCGGTGTCGTCGTCGCAAACGCGCGCCGAGAGCAGCGGGTGGCGGGCGACGAGAGCGGCCAGGGCGGCCTCCAGCGCGGCGTCGTCGAGCGGGCCGCGCAGGTCGATGGCGAGCGGCACGTTGTACGGCGAGTTCTGCGGGTCGGCCCGGTGCTGGAGCAGCAGCCCGAGCTGGTCCTCGGTCAGGGGTACGGTGCCCGCCTCGGCCGCCCCTGGGCCGGCGGTCGCGGCGGTCTGCGCGCCTGAGCGCTGGAGCATGGTCATCAGGTGTCTCCTGAGTCGGAATCCGAGGCTTGGGTTCGTCCGGGCACACCTCGGCCCGGTGGTCCGCACGGTCCGGGCACGAGTGTGGTGCGCGCCGCCGACACGTCGCTGACGTGCGGCTGATGCGGCGCGCGACGGCGGACCGCCCGCCGTGCCGGACGGGCGGGGTGTCAGCTGCGGCCCGAGCGGGCCTCGACCAGGGCCGCGAGGCGGTCCAGGCCGACGTCGATGTCCTGGGCGGTCAGCACGGAGTACGACAGCCGCAGCTGGCGCAGTCCGCCGGTGCCCGCGTAGAAGTGGTACATCGGGGTCCACAGCACGCCGAAGCGCCGGGCGGACTCCTCCAGTGCCTCCTCGTCGGCGGTGAACGGCACGGTGACCACGGCGAACAGGCCGCCGGTGGGCACGTTCCAGCTCACCCCGCTGCCCCCGCCCTGCGGGAAGCGCGCGGCGAGGCCGTCGAGCAGGGTGCGCAGGTTGCGGCGGTAGACGGCGGCCTCGCGGGCGCAGGCCCGTTCCATGCTGCAGCCGTGCTCGAGGAGCAGTCCGCCGATCGCCGCCTGCGCGAGCGCCGAGGTGTTGAGCGTGAACATGCTCTTGAGCTTGGCGAGCTGATCGGCGAAGAAGCCGCCCTGCGCGACCGGCTGGTCGGCGACGACGTACCCGATGCGGGCGCCGGGGTAGGCGGTCTTGGAGTACGAGCCGATGTAGACGACCCGTCCCGCGCTGTCCAGGGACTTGAGGGTGGGCAGCCGGCCCTGGCCGTCGTGGAACATCGAGTACGGGTTGTCCTCGATCAGCAGGATGTCCTGCTCCTCGGCGACGCGCAGCAGGCGCCTGCGGTCGTCGAGGGACATCCGGGAGCCGCCGGGGTTGGCGAAGTCGGGGATGACGTAACAGGCCCGCGGGTGCAGGCCGTCGGCCCGGGCCCGGGTGATGCTGCGCGCCACGTCGTCGGGGTCGAGGCCGCCGGGGCCCTCGGGCACCAGGTGGACCGCGGTCTCGGTGAGGCGGGCGGCGCCGGTGAAGCCGACGTAGGTCGGCGCGGCGGCGAGCACGACGTCGCGTTCGTCGCGGCGCAGTGCACGCAGCAGCAGGACCATGGCCTCCTGGCAGCCGGTGGTGACGAGCACCGCGTCCGGGTCGGCCGGGATCCCTTCGTCCACCTCCAGCTGACGGACGATCAGCTCGTTGATGATGCCTTTGGTGGGGCCGTACTGGAACAGGGCCCGGCGCACCTGTTCCTCGCCGAGTCCGCGCTCCTGCTCCAGGTACCGGGTGAACCGCCGCAGATGCCGGTGCAGCGCCTCGGTGCGGTAGTGGCCCTCGAAGGGGCGGCCCGCCGCGAACGACACGGCGTCGGGGTAGTTCCCGGTGACCTCGTTGAGCAGCGTCATCGAGGTCAGCGCGGGGTCGGCGAGGCTGGTGTGCAGGTCGGCGACGGCCAACAGGGGCGCGGCCCGGGGTGCTTCGAGCAGCGCGGCCGCTTTCATGCGGCGGCCTCGTCCATGGCGTCCACGAGGCTCTTGGGCCGCATGTCGGTCCAGTTCTCGCTGATGTGGGCGAGCGCGCTCTCGCGGTCGGTGGCCGGCAGGGCGATGCTCCAGCCGGCGGGGACCTCGGCGAAGGACGGCCACAGCGAGTACTGGCCCTCGTGGTTGACCAGGACGAGATACGTGCCTTCGGCGTCCTCGAAGGGGTTGCTCATGACGGTCTCCCGGTTCCTTGTGCTAGGCGTGGTGGGACAGCGGTTGCAGTGGTCCCCATCCAGGCTGGCCGGGAGGGCCGACGCGGGGCTGACATGTCGCTGACGAGGTCGTCGACCAGCTCGAGCAGTACGGGAGCGGGCTCGTCGGCCAGGTGGAAGTGGCCGCCGGAGAAGGTCCGGTGGCGTACGGGACCGGTGGTGGCGGCGGTCCAGTCGGCGGCTTCGTCCGCGGTGAGTTCGGGGTCGCCGGTGGCCCGGTGCACGGTGAGGGGCAGGTCCGGGGCGGGCCCGGCGGGCTGTACGTAGGTCTCGGCGAGCGCGTAGTCGGCGCGCGCGGTGCGCAGCACCAGGTCGAGCAGGTCGGGGTGGGCGAGGACCTCGTCGGGAACGCCCTCGAGACGCCGCAGTTCGGCGATGAGTTCCCGGTCGCTGCCGAGGTGGACCCGGCCCGGCCTGACCCGGTGCGGCGGGGGCATACCGGAGACGATCAGCCTCAGCGGCGGGTGGCCCGCGGCCAGCAGGCGCCGGGCTGTCTCGTAGGCGGCGAGGGCGCCGAGGCTGTGCCCGTACAAGACGACGGGGCGGTCGAGCAGGGGCCGGGCCGCGTCGGCGGCGGCGTCGGCCAGCGCGTGCAGATCGGTGTGCAGCGGTTCGGCGATGCGGTCGGTGTGGCCGGGGTACTGGACGGCGTGCAGCTCGACGGTCTCGGGCAGCAGGGCGGGCCAGTTCCAGTAGGCGGTGGCCGAGCCGCCGCCGTGCGGGAAGCACACCAGCCGCACCTGGGCGGCCGGCCGGGGCACGGGGCAGCGGTACCAGGCGGCGGTGACACCGGTGGTGCTCATGCGGCCGCTCCTGGCCGCGCGGGCCATTCAAGGCGGGCCACGGCGTCGAGGACGCGCTGGACGTCCGGGAGGTAGTGGGCTTCGAGCAGCGGGGCGGGGTAGGGCACGTCGAAGCCGGTGACGCGGCGCACCGGGGCCTCCAGGTGGTAGAAGCAGCGCTCGGTGATCCGTGCCGCGATCTCGGCGCCGGGCCCGGCGAAGCCGTGGGCCTCGTGGATGACGACGGCACGCCCGGTGCGGCGGACGGCGGCGCACACGGTCTCCTCGTCGAACGGCGACAGGGTGCGCAGGTCGACGACCTCCAGGCTGATGCCCGCTTCGGCCGCGGCCTCGGCGGCCGCCATGGCCACGGGCAGCGAGGGCCCGTAGGTGACGAGGGTGGCGTCGGTGCCGGGCCTGCGGACGGCGGCCCAGCCGAGCGGCCCGGTGTCGACGGGGAGCGTGACCTCCTCCTTGTGCCAGTACAGGCGCTTGGGTTCGAGGAAGACGACCGGGTCGGGCGAGGCGATGGCGCGGCGCAGCAGCGAGTACGCGTCGGCGACGGTGGCGGGCGTGACGACGGTGAGGCCGGGGGTGGCCATGTAGTAGATCTCGGAGGAGTCGCTGTGGTGCTCGACGCCGCCGATGCCTCCGCCGTAGGGGATGCGCACGGTGATGGGCAGCGGCAGGGAGCCGCGGGTGCGGGAGCGGAACTTGGCGACGTGGCTGACGAGCTGCTCGAAGGCCGGATAGGCGAAGGCGTCGAACTGCATCTCCACGACGGGGCGGTAGCCGTACATCGCCATGCCCACGGCGGCGCCGATGATGGCGGACTCCGCGAGCGGTGTGTCGAAGCAGCGTTCGTCGCCGAACTCGCGGGCCAGGCCGTCGGTGACCCGGAAGACGCCGCCGAGGGTGCCGACGTCCTCGCCGAAGACCAGGGTGCGCTCGTCCTCGCGCATCGCGTGCCGCAGCGCCGAGTTGAGGGCCTTGGCCAGGGTGACCTCGGTGGCCGGGGTCATCGCCGGGCTCCTTCTGCCGCGGGACCGGTGTCCGCGGCCCGTTCGTCCGCGAGCAGTGCCGACTGTTCGCGCAGGTGGTGCGGCGGGTGGTGGTAGACGTGCTGGAACATCTCCATCGGGTCGCGCCGCGGCGGCTCGGCGAAGTCCCGGCGCAGCGCGGCGCTCAGCTCCTCGGCCGCCCGCGCTGTTTCGGCGATCCCCGCCCGGTCGAGGACGCCGTCGTCGACGAGGGTGTGCTCCAGGCGGGCGACCGGGTCCTTGTCGGCCCAGGCGGCGACCTCGTCCGCGGAGCGGTAGCGGGTGTCGTCGTCGGCGTTGGTGTGGGCCTCCATGCGATAGGTGAGGGCCTCGACGAGGGTGGGGCCGCCGCCGGTACGGGCCCGGTGGGCGGCCTCGGCGACGACGGCGTGCACGGCGAGGGCGTCGTTGCCGTCGACGACGGCTCCGGTGGCTCCGTAGCCCTCGGCCTTGTCGGCGAGGGAGCGGGCCGCGGTCTGCTTGCTCAGGGGGACGCTGATCGCGTACTGGTTGTTCTGGATGAAGAACACGACGGGTGCCCGGCGTACGGCCGCGTAGTTGACGGCCTCGTGGAAGTCGCCCTCGCTGGTCGCTCCGTCGCCGATGTAGGCGAGGGCCACCACGTCGTCGCCGCGCATCCGGGCCGCGTCGGCGAGGCCGGCCGCGTGCAGGCACTGGGTCGCGAGCGGGGTGCACTGGGGCGCCGCCCGGTGGGCGGCCGGGTCGTAGCCGCAGTGGCGGTCCCCACGGAACAGGGTGAGCACGTCCTCGGCGGGGATGCCCCGCGTCAGCAGGGCGACGCTCTCGCGGTAGGTCGGGAAGATCCAGTCGGTGGGGCGCAGGGCGAGCACCGAGGCGGTCTGGCACGCCTCCTGGCCGCGCGAGGACGGATAGACCGCGAGCCTGCCCTGCCGGGTGAAGGTGGTGGCCGTCCGGTCGAAGG
This sequence comes from Streptomyces sp. NBC_01445, assembly GCF_035918235.1. Lineage (NCBI taxonomy): Bacteria > Bacillati > Actinomycetota > Actinomycetes > Kitasatosporales > Streptomycetaceae > Streptomyces > Streptomyces sp. NBC_01445. The sequence continues at coordinate 893,996 of NZ_CP109486.1, forward strand.
CACGGCCGACGACCATCGCCCGGTACAGCTGGAGCCCGGTCAGGGCCGCGGCCGTGCCGGGTGCGGCCGGTGCGGGCGCGTCGAGCACCGTCATCGCTTCTCGCCGCCGCTCGCGCCGGCGTCGGCCCCGCCCCGGTTCCGGTTGATCCAGGTGTTCTCCAGGGTGGTGATGAGGCCGGGGCTGTGCAGCTGGCGGGCCTGCTCGTACGCGTACTGGGCCAGGTAGCGGCGGAACAGTTCGAGGGGCTCCTCGACGAGGTTGAGCATGCGCCGGTTGGCTCCGACGGCCGGGTGGTCGAGGTGCCCGGCGGCCGCGCGGACGGCGCCGTCCATGGCGTCCGCGGGCACGGTCTCGTCGACGAAGAGGGACGCCTCGGGGTCGGTGGCCCGCAGTTTCCTGCCCCAGAAGATCAGGCGCCGCGTCAGGCGCGAGCCCGTCAGGTGCAGCAGGCGCATGTTGGCGACGCCCGGGACCAGTCCCTCCTCCATGGCCGGCAGGCTGAACCAGGAGTCGTCGGCGGCGACGACCCGGTCCATGGTGGGCAGGATCTGCATGCCGCCGCCGATGGCGAAGGCGTCGACGGCGGCGACCCACGGCTTGTCGGCGTCCGGCCACCAGCCGTCGCCCGCCGTGTCGTCCAGGCACAGGCCGCGCACGAACTTGGCGATGTATCCGGCCTCGCGGCGCAGCAGGAAGCCGAGCAGCGAGATGTCGCCGTGGTAGAGGTGCGTGAGGTTGATGCCCGCGCTGAAGACGCGCCGGCCCGCGTAGGCGGGGTGGGACTGGGGGGCGCCGCGCAGCACGCCGACGTGGCTGGCGGGGTCGAGCAGCACCAGGTCGGTGCCGGTCTCCAGGGCCTCGACGGCTGCGTCGTCCTCGGCGTTGAGGAACTCGGCGTTGCACAGCTCCAGTTGGGCGATGCCGTCCTCACGGGTGACGGTGGCGATGCCCAGGTCGGCGTGGCCGGTGAGCTGGTAGTCGAGGAGGGCGGCACGGGCGCGCGCGGTAGGGCGGAGCATGGAGCGCAGCAGGTGGTTGCCTGCGATGGGGGCGTTCAGGACGGCCTGGAGGAAGATGCCGACGGCGATCTCCCAGCCCTCCTTGTTGCGCTGCGTGTGCCGTGACTCCGCGGCGAGCTGGGCGCGGGTGGGCACCAGGCCCGGGAAGTGCGCGGCGGCCAGGCCGGTCAGTTCCTCCAGGCGCGGGCTGCGGGTGAGGCCGTCCGTGAGCTCGGCGTAGATCCGCTCGGCGTACGCCGCGAGGAACCGGCGGCGCAGGCTGCTCGCCTCGTCGTGGAGGGCCGCGGCGTCGCGCTGTTCGGCGGCGGTGCGCTCGGTGCGCGGCGGCATCGCCTCGACGATCCGCACGACGGATTCGAGATGGGCGGTGACCGGGCCGCAGTCCTTGGCGAAGTCACCGCTGAGGTTGGGTGGGTGGCCGGGTGCCGTCCGCAGCAGCACGGCGGGGGCGGCGAGCGTGGGTGAGCGCACGGTGTGTCTCCGATCGTTCAGTTGCCGGCCCGCGTGGCGCCGCGGTCCGCCAGGGTGCGGGCGATCACGCCCAGGGCCTCGGGCCGGGCAAGACCCGCGTGGTCGGTGTCCAGGTGGTGCTCCTCGACCCGGCCGCTGACGTAGGGCCGCCAGCTGTCCGGGGTGAGCGCCGGGTCGGTGCGTCCGACGGTGGCCCCGAAGAAGACGAGGTCTCCGGCGAACGGCTGCGGCCTGAAGTCCGTGATGAGCCGCGTGTTGTTGAGGAAGACCGTGACCATGCGGCCCACGGACGCGTCGTCGAGGTTGGCCAGTGCGCTGCCGCTCTCGCCGAGGCGCTCCAGGACGGCGGCCCGCTCCAGGGGCGCGTCGCCGAAGGTCTCGGCGCGGTCGATGCCGGCGGCGTTGAGCAGGATCGCGAGGACCTGTTCCTCGCCGACCTCGTGCTCGGTGCCGTCGTAGGCGTCGGGATAGCCGTCGAGGACGGCGAGCAGCGTCACTTCGGCGCCTTCCGCCTGGAGGCGGGTGGCGACGGCGTGGGCGACCAGACCGCCGAAGGACCAGCCGAGGATCTCGTACGGGCCCTCGGGCACCGTCTTGCGGATCTGCTCCGCGTAGTCGCGGGCCATGGCGTCGATGTCGGCGGGCAGCGGCTCCTCGTGGCTCAGGCCGCGTGCCTGGAGCGCGTACAGGGGCTGGTCACGGTCGATGTGCCGCAGGAGCCCGGAGTAGATCCAGCCGAAGCCGCCGGCCGGGTGGACACAGAACAGCGGGGTGCCGCTGCCCGTGGCGCGCAGGGGGAGCACCACGCCGAACGGGTCGTGCTGGGCCGGTGAGCCGCCGTCGATGCGGGCGGCGAGCGCGGCGACGGTGGGTGCCTCGAAGAGGGTGCGGACGCCGACCTCGGTGCCGAGCCGGGCCCTGATGCGGCCGACGAGCCGGGTGGCCAGCATGGAGTGTCCGCCGAGTTCGAAGAAGTTGTCGTCGATGCCGACCCGCTCGGCGTCGAGGACCTCCGCGAACAGGCCGCACAGCAGTTCCTCGCGCGGCCCGCGCGGCAGTCGTCCGGCGCCGCCGCCCCACTCGGGCTCCGGCAGCGCCGCACGGTCGAGCTTGCCGTTGGGGGTCACCGGCAGGGCGGTCATCGGCACGAACGCGGCCGGGACCATGTAGTCGGGCAGCAACTGCTCCAGTTCGGCGCGCAGTTCCGCGGGGCGGACGTCCTGGCCGACGACGTAGGCGACCAGCACCTTGTCCCCGCCGCGCGGGCGGGCGACGACCACGGCACGGGTGACGCCCGGGTGGGTGGCGAGCGCGGTTTCGATCTCGCCGGGTTCGATGCGGAAGCCGCGGACCTTCACCTGCTGGTCGGCGCGCCCGAGGAACTCCAGGGCCCCGTCGGCATTGCGCCGGGCGATGTCGCCGGTGCGGTACATCCGGCCGCCCGCGTCGTCGAAGAGCTCTGCGTAGGGGTCGGCCGTGAAGCGCTCGGCGGTACGGGCCGCCTGGGCCAGGTAGCCGCGGGCGAGGCCGGCGCCCGCGATGTAGAGCTCGCCGGGGACGCCGGGCGGCACCGGCCGCAGCTTCTCGTCGAGGACGTAGGCGCGGGTCTCGTCCAGGGGGCGGCCGATCGGCACGGCGGCGGGCACCTGCCCGGCCTCGGTGAACCGGTGCCAGGTGCAGCCGAGGGTGATCTCGGTGGGCCCGTACAGGGCCTTGACCGTGGTGCCGGGGCAGGCCTGAAGGACCCGGCGGACGGCGGTGGGCGGGACCACGTCGCCACCGGTCCACACGTCCTTGACGCCCGCGAAGACCTCGGGGGCCTCGTCGGCGACGGCGCCGAGCAGGCCTGCGGTCAGCAGCAGCGAGGTGACGCCCTGTCCGGGCAGGACGCGGCGCAGCATGGTCGCGTCGACGTCCCCGCGGGGGGCGACGACGATGCGGCCGCCCGCGAGCAGCGGACTCCACAGCTCGTAGGTGGAGATGTCGAAGGCGTACGGGGAGTGCATGAGGACCCGCGACTCGGCGGCGGTCTCCCAGCAGCGGTCCACGGCGAGGGCGATGGCGTCGCGGTGGGTGATGCCGATGCCCTTGGGCAGGCCGGTGGAGCCGGAGGTGTACATGATGTACGCCAACTGGTCCGGCTGAACGGTGACTTCGGGGGCGGTGGCCGGCTCCCCCGTGAGCGGCCCGTCGTCCACGGCGAGGGTCCGGGTGCCCAGGCGGGCAGCGGTCTCCTCGTGGAAGGCGTCGGTGAGCAGCAGCGCCGCGCCGGTGTCCGTGAGGACGTGCCGCATCCGGTCCTCGGGATAGCCGGTGTGCAGCGGCACGTACACGCCACCCGCCTTGAGGACGGCGAGCGTGCTGACGACGAGGTGCGCGGAGCGTTCCTGGAGGACGGCGACCGGTGTCTCCGTCCGCACGCCCTCGGCGACGAGACGGTGCGCCAACTGGTTTGCCCGTGCCTCGAGTTGGGCGTAGGTGAGCGTGGTGGCGCCGGGTTCGGTGACGGCGATCGCGTGCGGGGTGCGGGCGGCGCGTTCGGCGACGCGCTGCGGGAGCGAGGCGTCGGCGGCGGCCCGGCCTGGGCGGTGCGCCGTGTCGTTCCAGCCGGTCAGCACCAGGTTCCGCTCGCCGGTGCCCAGGATCGGCACATCGGTGACGGTGGCGTCGGGGTCGGCGGCGACGTACCGCAGGAAGGCCACGAGGCGGTCCGTGAGTGCCTGCGCGGTGGCCGCGTCGAACAGGTCGGTGCTGTATTCGAGGACGGCGTCGATCCCCCGGGGTTCGCCGCTCGCGCCGTGCCGTTCGGCCAGGTTGAACGTCAGGTCGAACTTGGCGGCGCCGAGAGCGACGACCTCGGGCCGTGCGGTGAGCCCGGGCAGTTCGAGGACGGCCTCGGGGGTGTTCTGGAGGGCGAGCAGCACCTGGAAGAGCGGGTGGCGTGCCAGGGAGCGCCCGGGACTCAGCTCCTCGACGAGTTTGTCGAACGGCACGTCCTGGTTGGCGTACGCGGCGAGGTCGGACTCCCGTACCCGGTCCAGGAGTTCACGGAAGGTGGGGTCGCCGGAGGTGTCGGTGCGCAGGACGAGCGTGTTGACGAAGAAGCCGACGAGATCGTCGAGCGCGTCGTCGGTGCGGCCCGCGACGGGGCTGCCGACCGGGATGTCGGTGCCCGCGCCGTGCCGGGTCAGGACCGCGGACAGCGCGGCCTGCAGCACCATGAACAGGCTGCCGCCGCTGGAGCGGGCGAGCGCGAGGAGCTGCCGGTGCAGGTCGGCGTCGAGGGTACGGAAGACCGCCTCGCCGCGGTGCGCGGGAACGGCCGGGCGGGGCCGGGCGGCGGGGAGTTGCAGTTCGTCGGGCAGCCCGGCCAGGGCCTCCTTCCAGTACGCGCTCTGCCGGGCGATCGTGCTCGCCGGGTCGGACTCGTCGCCGAGCACCTCGCGCTGCCACAGCGTGTAGTCGGCGTACTGGACCGGCAGCGGCGCGAACTCGGGGGCGCGGCCCTTTCCGCGGGCCTCGTAGGCGGTGACCAGGTCGCGGGTGAGCGGGGCGAGGGACCAGCCGTCACCCGCGATGTGGTGCAGCAGGAGCAGCAGTACGTGCTCCCGCTCGTCGAGGCGGAACAGGACCGCCTTGAGCGGGAGGTCTGCCGTGAGGTCGAAGGAGTGCCGTGCCGCCGCGGCCAGGTCGGCTGCCAGGTCGTCCTCGGTGGTGTCGCGCCGGTGCAGGGCGGGGCGCGCGTCGGCCGGGGCGAGGATGTGCTGGCGGGGGCTGCCGTCCTCGCCCTCGGGGAAGACGGTGCGCAGCGTCTCGTGCCGGGCGCTCACGTCGGCGAGGGCCGCGGTGAGTGCGTCGGCGTCGAGGGTTCCGGTCAGGCGCAGGCCCACGGGCATGTTGTAGCCGGGGTCGTCGCCGGTGAGGCGGCCGAGGAACCACAGGCGGCGCTGGGCGGGCGAGAGCGGCAGCTCGGCCGGCCGTTCCATGGGGCGCAGTGCGGGGCGGCTGCCGCGCCCGGCGGCGTCGACGGCCTCACCGAGCCGGGCCACGGTGGGTCCCTCGAACAGGTCGCGCAGCGAGACCTCGGCGCCCAGGACCGTCCGGATGCGGCTGAGCAGCCGGGTCGCGAGGAGCGAGTGTCCCCCGAGGTCGAAGAAGTTGTCGTCGATGGAGATCTGTCCGGTGCCGAGGACTTCCGCGAACAGGCCGCACAGGATCTCCTCCCGCGGGCTGCGCGGGGCGCGGCCCGCTGCGTCGGGGGCCTCCGGCGCCGGCAGCGCGGCCCGGTCGAGCTTGCCGTTCGGGGTGAGCGGCAGCGCGTCAAGGACGGTGTACGCGGCGGGGACCATGAAGTCCGGCAGCCGTGCGGCCAGGTGGGCCCGTACGTCGCCGAGGTCGGCGCCCTCTCGGGTGACGAGGTAGGCCACGAGCCGGTCGCCGTGCGGCAGGGCCGCTGCCTGGACGATGTGCGGGTGCGCGGTGAGCGCCGCCTCGACCTCGCCGGGCTCGACGCG